>NZ_LZXX01000099.1:0-182922 GCF_001729305.1 Burkholderia sp. A2
CGCCAAGATCATCGAGTAAGTAATATCGACGATCCGCGGATCCCTTCGGGGTCCGCGATTCCACGGTAAGCCGCGGTGTACCGTAGAAACCGGGTGCCCAGTTCGATCTGGCGCCCGGTTTTTCTTTGTGGTGTGCGAATCGCGCTATTGACAAACGCCCACCGCCGCGAATTTTCGTGTAGAATCGCGGGCTTAGCAATGGAAGTACTGTCCGGAACCTGATGCTTCGCTCCCCGCTGGCGTCATGTTTCACGTTCTTTTAGTGTCCGGCGATGCAACATCGCCTCGCTCTTTTCAAGGAATTGTCATGCAGCAACAGAAAATCCGCATTCGCCTGAAGGCTTTCGACTATCGTCTGATCGATCAATCGGCTGCCGAAATCGTCGATACCGCGAAGCGGACTGGCGCAATCGTCCGTGGCCCGGTGCCGCTGCCGACGCGCATTCAGCGTTTTGACATCCTGCGTTCGCCGCACGTCAACAAGACGTCGCGCGATCAGCTCGAAATCCGCACCCACCAGCGCCTGATGGACATCGTCGACCCGACGGACAAGACCGTTGACGCGCTGATGAAGCTCGACCTGCCGGCTGGCGTCGACGTGGAAATCAAGCTGCAGTAAGGCTTCCAGCGCCGATCGGCATGCCGGGCGGCGCTAAGTCTTTGTATTGCTTGCGGAAATCGAGAAGTCGGGCTATAATGCTTGGCTTTTCGCGTATTCGCGTAAAAAAGTTGGGCCTTGCGTGCCCGGCATTTTGTAAATCAGCCCCGACCAATCGCAGTCGGGAATGGAGAAAATGATGAGCCTTGGACTCGTAGGTCGCAAGGTTGGCATGACCCGTATCTTCACGGCTGAAGGGGATTCGATTCCCGTCACCGTGCTGGACGTGTCGGACAACCGCGTGACGCAGATCAAGACTGTTGAAACCGACGGCTACACGGCCGTGCAGGTTGCATTCGGCTCCCGCCGCGCATCGCGCGTGACGAAGCCGCTGGCAGGTCATCTCGCCAAAGCCGGTGTCGAAGCCGGTGAAATCCTCAAGGAATTCCGCATTGACGCGGCCAAGGCAGCCGAGCTGTCGAATGGCGCCGTGGTCGGTGCAGATCTTTTCGAAGTGGGCCAGAAGGTCGACGTGCAAGGCGTGTCGATCGGTAAGGGCTACGCCGGTACGATCAAGCGTTACAACTTCTCCTCCGGCCGTGCTACGCATGGTAACTCGCGCTCGCACAACGTGCCGGGCTCGATCGGTATGGCGCAGGATCCGGGTCGTGTTTTCCCGGGTAAACGCATGACGGGTCACATGGGTGACGTGACGGTGACGGTGCAGAACCTCGAAATCGCTCGTATCGACGCAGAGCGCAAGCTGCTGCTCGTGAAGGGTGCGATTCCGGGCGCGAAGGGCGGCAAGGTCTTCGTGACGCCGGCCGTCAAGACCAAGGGGGCGAAATAATGGAACTCAAGCTCCTGAACGAAAATGGTCAGGAAGGTGCAGTGGTCAACGCATCGGACGTCGTGTTCGGTCGTGACTACAACGAAGCGCTGATCCACCAGGTCGTCGTCGCTTACCAGGCGAATGCTCGCCAGGGTAACCGCGCACAGAAGGACCGTGAGCAAGTCAAGCACACGACCAAGAAGCCGTGGCGCCAGAAGGGTACGGGCCGCGCTCGTGCCGGTATGTCGTCGAGCCCGCTGTGGCGTGGCGGTGGTCGTATCTTCCCGAATTCGCCGGAAGAAAACTTCTCGCACAAGGTCAACAAGAAGATGCATCGCGCAGGTCTCTGCTCGATCTTCTCGCAGCTGGCCCGTGAAGGCCGTCTGTCGGTCGTCGAGGACATCATCCTCGAAGCGCCGAAGACCAAGCTGCTGGCCGACAAATTCAAGACCATGGGTCTCGACTCCGTTCTGATCATCACGGACACGGTCGACGAGAACCTGTACCTGGCTTCGCGCAACCTGCCGCACGTGGCGATTGTCGAGCCGCGCTACGCTGACCCGCTGTCGCTGATCTACTTCAAGAAAGTGCTGGTCACGAAGGCTGCGGTCGCCCAGATCGAGGAGTTGCTGTCATGAGCGAGATTCGCAAGAACGATCATCGTTTGATGCAGGTCCTGCTCGCACCGGTGATCTCGGAAAAGGCGACGCTGGTTGCCGACAAGAACGAGCAAGTCGTGTTCGAAGTCGCACCGGATGCCACGAAGCAGGAAGTGAAGGCGGCTGTCGAGCTGCTGTTCAAGGTTGAAGTTGATTCGGTCAACGTGCTGGTTCAGAAGGGCAAGCAAAAGCGCTTCGGCCGTTCGATGGGCCGCCGCAAGGACGTGAAGAAGGCGTACGTCTGCCTGAAGCCCGGCCAGGAAATCAACTTTGAAGCGGAGGCCAAGTAATCATGGCAATCGTTAAAGTTAAGCCGACATCGCCGGGTCGCCGCGCGATGGTCAAGGTGGTCAACAAGAACCTGCACCAGGGCAAGCCGTTCGCGGCGCTGCTCGACTCGCAGAGCTCGACCGCCGGCCGTAACAACAACGGTCGTATCACCACGCGTCACAAGGGTGGTGGTCACAAGCAGCACTACCGTATCGTCGATTTCCGTCGCACGAAGGATGGCATCCCGGCAAAGGTCGAACGTCTCGAGTACGACCCGAACCGCAGCGCGAACATCGCGCTGGTGCTCTACGCAGACGGCGAGCGTCGCTACATCATCGCCCCGAAGGGCCTGACCGTCGGCCAACAGCTGATGTCGGGTTCGGAAGCGCCGATCCGCGCAGGCAACACGCTGCCGATCCGCAACATTCCGGTCGGTACGACGATCCACTGCATCGAGATGCTGCCGGGCAAGGGCGCGCAAATGGCGCGTTCGGCTGGCACGTCGGCCATGCTGCTGGCACGTGAAGGCGTCTACGCGCAGGTTCGTCTGCGTTCGGGCGAAATCCGCCGCGTGCACATCGAGTGCCGTGCAACGATTGGTGAAGTCGGTAACGAAGAGCACAGCCTGCGCCAGATCGGCAAGGCCGGCGCGAACCGCTGGCGCGGTATCCGTCCGACGGTGCGTGGCGTTGCGATGAACCCGGTCGATCACCCGCACGGTGGTGGTGAGGGCAAGACGGCTGCAGGTCGCGACCCGGTGAGCCCGTGGGGTACGCCGGCTAAGGGTTACCGCACCCGCAGCAACAAGCGCACGACGACGATGATCGTCCAGCGCCGTCACAAGCGTTAAGGAGTAGGCAATGGCACGTTCTGTTAAAAAAGGTCCGTTCTGCGACGCCCATTTGCTGAAGAAAGTTGAGGCGGCTGCAGCTTCGCGCGACAAAAAGCCGATCAAGACCTGGTCGCGTCGCTCGACGATTCTGCCGGATTTCATCGGCCTGACGATCGCTGTTCACAACGGCCGTCAACACGTTCCGGTGTACATCTCGGAAAACATGGTCGGCCACAAGCTTGGCGAGTTCGCACTGACCCGTACGTTCAAGGGTCACGCAGCCGACAAGAAGGCCAAGAAATAAGGGGCAATCAAGATGGAAGTGAAAGCAATTCATCGCGGTGCCCGCATCTCGGCGCAGAAAACGCGCCTTGTGGCTGACCAGATCCGCGGTTTGCCGGTCGACAAGGCGCTGAACGTTCTGACGTTCTCGCCGAAGAAGGCGGCTGGCATCGTGAAGAAGGTTGTGCTGTCGGCAATCGCGAATGCGGAGCACAACGAAGGCGCTGATATCGACGAGCTCAAGATCAAGAGCATCTACGTCGACAAGGCTGCATCGCTCAAGCGTTTCACCGCGCGCGCCAAGGGCCGCGGTAACCGCATCGAGAAGCAATCCTGTCACATCACTGTGACGGTCGGGAATTAAGGAGCCATACGATGGGACAGAAAATTCATCCGACTGGCTTCCGCCTGGCTGTCAGCCGCAATTGGGCTTCGCGTTGGTACGCGAACAACAACAATTTCGCGGCGATGCTGCAGGAAGACATCGGTGTTCGTGAATACCTGAAGAAGAAGCTGAAGAACGCTTCGGTCGGTCGGGTCGTCATCGAGCGTCCGGCGAAGAACGCGCGCATCACGATTTACAGCTCGCGTCCGGGCGTGGTCATCGGCAAGAAGGGCGAGGATATCGAACAGCTGAAGACGGAACTGCAACGCCGCATGGGCGTGCCGGTTCACGTCAACATCGAAGAAATCCGCAAGCCGGAAACCGATGCTCAGCTGATCGCTGACTCGATCACGCAACAGCTCGAGCGCCGGATCATGTTCCGTCGCGCGATGAAGCGTGCGATGCAGAACGCGATGCGTCTGGGTGCCCAAGGCATCAAGATCATGAGCGCGGGCCGTCTGAACGGTATCGAAATCGCTCGTACGGAGTGGTATCGCGAAGGTCGCGTGCCGCTTCACACGCTGCGTGCTGATATCGACTACGCGACTTCGGAAGCGAAGACGACTTACGGGATCATCGGCGTCAAGGTGTGGGTCTACAAGGGCGATACGCTCGGCCGCAACGACGCACCGGTGGTGGAAGAAGTAGCCGAAGACAAGCGTCCGCGTCGCAATGCGCGTCCGGGCGACCGTCGTCCGCGCCGTGACGGCGAAGGCGGCGCTCCGGGTGCTCGTCGTGGCGCACCGCGCCGCGGCGCCGGCAAGCCCGAAGACGGCAAGACTGGAGAATAACGATGCTGCAACCGAAACGCAGAAAGTATCGTAAAGAGCAGAAGGGTCGTAATACCGGCAAGGCGACGCGCGGCAACGCAGTGTCGTTCGGTGAATTCGGCCTGAAGGCGATCGGTCGCGGTCGTTTGACCGCACGTCAGATTGAAGCGGCGCGTCGTGCAATGACGCGTCACATCAAGCGTGGCGGCCGCATCTGGATCCGGATCTTCCCGGACAAGCCGATTTCGCAGAAGCCGGCCGAAGTGCGTATGGGTAACGGTAAGGGTAACCCGGAGTACTACGTCGCCGAGATTCAGCCGGGCAAGATGCTCTATGAAATGGACGGCGTAACCGAAGAACTGGCACGCGAAGCGTTCCGTCTGGCCGCAGCCAAGCTGCCGCTGAAGACGGCATTCATCGTGCGCCAGCTCGGCGCCTAAGGAGAAAACATGAAGGCTTCCGAACTTCTCCAGAAAGACCAGGCCGCGCTCAACAAGGAGCTGGCGGACCTGCTGAAGGCGCAATTCGGCCTGCGCATGCAACTCGCGACCCAGCAGCTCACGAACACGAGCCAGCTGAAGAAGGTTCGTCGCGACATCGCACGTGTGCGGACCGTCATGACTCAGAAGGCGAACCAGAAATGAACGATAGCGTGAAAACCTCGCTGAAGCGGACGCTGGTCGGTCGGGTCGTCAGCAACAAGATGGACAAGACCGTCACCGTGCTGATCGAGCACCGCGTCAAGCACCCGATCTACGGCAAGTATGTCGTGCGCTCGAAGAAGTACCACGCGCACGATGAAGCGAACACCTACAACGAAGGCGATCTCGTCGAAATCCAGGAAACGCGTCCTGTTTCGAAGACGAAGGCCTGGACGGTGTCGCGCCTCGTCGAAGCTGCTCGCGTCATCTAAGCGGACAGCGCAGTAGGCAGTAACAGGCACTTCTCCACGAAGTGCTTGAAATCGCAAAGTTTTTGCTTGCGGGACCAGGATTATTTGTTATAATCCTGGTCTTCCCTCTTTATGGGAGCCCCGTCGCGGGCGAAGTTGGTGGGGGAAGCGGACTGGCGCCTGCCTGTCCGAAAGATTCACCGAATTGCGATGGCGGGTTTCGTTTGCCGTCGCTGCTGTTCCAACCCAAGCAGCCGATTGGCTGACGGGACCAAGACTGACCGAATGCATCATGGTGGTGCATCCGGATTAAGTTGGGAAAGACAAACCATGATCCAGACCGAATCTCGGCTCGAAGTAGCCGACAACACGGGTGCACGTGAAGTCCTGTGCATCAAGGTGCTCGGCGGCTCGAAGCGTCGTTATGCCGGCATTGGCGACATCATCAAGGTGAGCGTCAAAGAGGCAACGCCGCGCGGGCGCGTGAAGAAAGGCGAAATTTACAACGCCGTGGTGGTTCGCACCGCCAAGGGCGTGCGCCGTCAAGACGGCTCGCTGATCAAGTTCGACGGCAACGCCGCTGTGCTTTTGAATAACAAGCTCGAGCCGATCGGCACCCGTATCTTCGGGCCGGTGACGCGTGAGCTGCGTAGCGAACGATTCATGAAGATCGTTTCGCTGGCGCCGGAAGTGCTGTAAGGAGTCGCGATGAACAAGATTCGCAAAGGTGACGAAGTCATCGTCGTCACTGGCAAGGACAAGGGCAAGCGCGGCGTCGTGCTGGCTGTCGGTGCTGAACATGTGACGGTTGAAGGTATCAACCTCGTCAAGAAGCATGTGAAGCCGAACCCGATGAAGGGTACGACGGGCGGCGTGGAAGCGAAGACGATGCCCCTGCATATTTCGAACGTCGCACTGGTCGACGCGAATGGCAAGGCGTCGCGTGTTGGCATCAAGGTCGAGGAAGGCAAGAAGGTTCGCTTCCTGAAGACGACCGGTGCCGTACTGAGCGCCTGACGCAGCGGAGTAAAAAATGGCTCGTTTTCAAGAGTTTTACAAAGAAAAGGTTGTGCCCGGCCTGATCGAGAAGTTCGGTTACAAGTCGGTCATGGAAGTGCCGCGCATCACCAAGATCACGCTGAACATGGGTCTTGGCGAAGCGATCGCTGACAAGAAGATCATCGAGAACGCCGTTGGCGACCTCACGAAGATCGCCGGCCAGAAGCCGGTCGTCACGAAGGCTCGCAAGGCAATCGCAGGCTTCAAGATCCGCCAGGGTTACCCGATCGGCGCGATGGTGACGCTGCGTGGCCAGGCGATGTACGAATTCCTCGACCGTTTCGTGACGGTTGCCCTGCCCCGCGTGCGTGACTTCCGCGGTGTGTCGGGTCGTGCTTTCGATGGCCGTGGCAACTACAACATCGGTGTGAAAGAGCAGATCATTTTCCCCGAAATCGATTACGACAAGATCGACGCACTGCGTGGGCTGAACATCAGCATCACGACGACTGCGAAGACCGACGACGAAGCAAAGGCTCTGCTCGCCAGCTTCAAGTTCCCGTTCAGAAACTGAGGTTACCGTGGCTAAACTGGCACTGATCGAACGTGAAAAGAAGCGCGCCCGCCTGGTCGCGAAGTTCGCAGCAAAGCGTGAAGCGCTGAAGGCGATCGTCGAAGACCAAAGCAAGTCGGAAGAAGAGCGCTACGAAGCACGCCTGGAGCTGCAGCAACTGCCCCGCAACGCAAACCCGACCCGCCAGCGTAATCGCTGCGCGATCACGGGCCGTCCGCGTGGCACGTTCCGTAAATTCGGCCTCGCGCGTAACAAGATTCGTGAAATCGCATTCCGTGGCGAGATTCCTGGCCTGACCAAGGCGAGCTGGTAATAGGAGAAACGTAAATGAGCATGAGTGATCCTATCGCCGATATGCTGACTCGCATCCGCAACGCGCAGATGGTCGAGAAGGTATCGGTCGCGATGCCCTCGTCGAAGGTCAAGGTTGCAATCGCGCAAGTCCTGAAGGACGAAGGCTATATCGACGATTTCGCCGTGAAGGCGGAAGGTGCGAAGTCCGAACTGAATATCGCGCTGAAGTACTACGCAGGTCGCCCGGTCATCGAACGCCTCGAGCGCGTGTCGAAGCCTGGTCTGCGCGTGTACCGCGGCCGCAACGACATTCCGCAGGTCATGAATGGCCTCGGTGTGGCAATCGTGTCGACGCCGAAGGGCGTGATGACCGACCGCAAGGCGCGCGCTACCGGCGTCGGCGGCGAAGTCATCTGCTACGTCGCTTAAAGCCGAGGAGAGAGAAACATGTCTCGAGTAGGTAAGAGCCCGATCGCGCTGCAAGGCGCGGAAGTCAAGCTGGCCGACGGTGCGATCACCGTCAAGGGCCCGCTGGGCACCATCACGCAAGCGATCAATCCGCTCGTGAACGTGGCGAACAACGACGGCACGCTGAATCTGTCGCCGGTCGACGAAAGCCGCGAAGCAAATGCACTGTCGGGCACGATGCGCGCGATCATCGCGAATGCCGTGCACGGCGTGACCAAGGGTTTCGAGCGCAAGCTGACGCTGGTTGGCGTCGGTTACCGTGCGCAAGCGCAAGGCGACAAGCTGAACCTGTCGCTGGGTTTCTCGCACCCGGTGGTGCACCAGATGCCGGAAGGCGTCAAGGCTGAAACCCCGACGCAAACCGAAATCGTGATCAAGGGGATCAACAAGCAACAAGTCGGTCAAGTGGCTGCGGAAGTCCGCGGTTACCGTCCGCCGGAGCCCTACAAGGGCAAGGGCGTGCGTTATGCCGACGAGGTTGTGATCCTCAAAGAAACGAAGAAGAAGTAAGGGTGCGCAATCATGGATAAGACTCAATCTCGCCTGCGCCGCGCTCGCCAGACGCGTATCAAGATCGCTGAGCTGCAGGTCGCGCGTCTCGCCGTGCATCGCACGAACACGCACATCTACGCTCAAGTGTTCTCGCCCTGCGGCACCAAGGTGCTCGCCAGCGCATCGACGCTCGAGGCAGAAGTGCGCGCAGAACTGGCCGACAAGTCGGGCAAGGGCGGCAACGTCAATGCCGCGACGCTGATCGGCAAGCGTATTGCCGAAAAGGCAAAGGCTGCCGGCATCGAATCCGTCGCCTTCGACCGCTCGGGCTTCCGCTACCACGGCCGCGTCAAGGCGCTGGCTGAGGCAGCTCGCGAAGCTGGGCTCAAGTTCTAAGGAAGGAATTCGTCATGGCAAAGATGCAAGCGAAAGTTCAGGCTGACGAGCGCGACGACGGCCTTCGCGAAAAGATGATTTCGGTCAATCGCGTGACCAAGGTCGTGAAGGGTGGCCGTATTCTCGGCTTCGCCGCACTGACCGTGGTTGGCGACGGTGATGGCCGCATCGGTATGGGCAAGGGCAAGGCGAAGGAAGTGCCGGTCGCTGTCCAGAAGGCAATGGAACAAGCTCGCCGCAACATGTTCAAGGTGCCGCTCAAGAACGGCACGCTGCAGCACGAAGTGCACGGCAAGCACGGCGCATCCGCTGTCCTCCTCGCTCCGGCGAAGGCAGGTACGGGCGTGATCGCCGGCGGCCCGATGCGCGCAGTGTTCGACGTGATGGGCGTTCAGAACGTCGTGGCGAAGAGCCACGGTTCGACGAACCCGTACAACCTCGTTCGCGCCACGCTGGACGGCCTGCGCAAGCAGTCGACCCCGGCAGACATCGCGGCGAAGCGCGGCAAGTCCGTCGAAGATATTTTGGGCTAAGCCCGGGTGGTCACCATGTCTGAAAAAACTGTCAAGGTTCAGCTCGTGAAGAGCCTGATCGGGACCCGCGAATCGCACCGCGCGACCGTGCGTGGCCTGGGCCTGCGCCGACTCAACTCGGTTAGCGAGCTGCAGGACACGCCGGCGGTCCGCGGCATGATCAACAAGGTCTCGTACCTCGTTAAGGTCATCGCGTAAGCGGCCCTACGGATCAAGGAGTTGATATGGAATTGAATAACCTGAAGCCGGCAGCTGGCGCCAAGCACGCCAAGCGTCGCGTCGGTCGTGGCATCGGTTCGGGCCTCGGCAAGACGGCTGGCCGTGGTCACAAGGGTCAGAAATCGCGTTCGGGCGGCTTCCACAAAGTCGGTTTCGAAGGCGGTCAGATGCCGCTGCAACGTCGTCTGCCGAAGCGCGGCTTCACGTCGCTGACGAAGGAATTCGTCGGTGAAGTGCGTCTGGGCGACCTCGAGAAGCTGCCGGTCGACGAGATCGATCTGCTCGCACTGAAGCAAGCCGGCCTGGTCGGCGAGCTGACGAAGAGCGCAAAGATCATCGCGACGGGCGAACTGAAGCGCAAGATCGTCGTGAAGGGTCTCGGTGCCACCAAGGGTGCGCGCGCTGCGATCGAAGCGGCTGGCGGTTCGTTCGCCGAGTGACACGCGTAGCGCGTCGTCACTTGCATTCATCGGAGAAGGTACTTGGCTAACAGCCCGAGTCTTGCAAAACCCGGTCGAAGCACGGCGAAATTCGGCGATCTGCGCCGGCGAGCGATGTTCCTGCTCCTGGCGCTGATCGTCTATCGCATCGGCGCGCACATTCCCGTGCCGGGCATCGATCCGGATCAACTGGCCAAGCTGTTCCAGAGCCAGGCGGGCGGCATCCTGGGCATGTTCAACATGTTCTCGGGTGGCGCACTTTCCCGCTTCACGATCTTTGCGCTGGGGATCATGCCGTACATCTCGGCGTCGATCATCATGCAGTTGCTGGCGATCGTTTCGCCGCAGCTCGAGGCGCTGAAGAAGGAAGGGCAGGCAGGGCAACGGAAGATCACGCAGTACACGCGGTATTTCACCGTGGTGCTCGCGACCTTCCAGGCATTCGGTATCGCGGCCGCGCTGGAAAACCAGCCGGGCCTCGTCACCGATCCCGGCACGCTGTTCCGTCTGACGACGGTCGTGACGCTGGTGACCGGCACGATGTTCCTGATGTGGCTCGGCGAGCAGATTACCGAGCGTGGTCTGGGCAACGGTATCTCGATCATCATCTTCGGCGGGATCGCAGCAGGGTTCCCGAATGCCGTGGGTGGGTTGTTCGAGCTGGTGCGTACGGGTTCGATGAGCATCATTTCGGCGATCATCATCGTCGTTCTGATCGCCGCGGTGACTTACCTGGTCGTGTTCATCGAACGCGGTCAGCGCAAGATCCTCGTGAACTACGCGAAGCGCCAGGTCGGCAACAAGATCTACGGCGGGCAGTCGTCGCATCTGCCGCTGAAGCTGAACATGTCGGGCGTGATTCCGCCGATCTTTGCATCGTCGATCATTCTGTTCCCGGCAACGATTCTCGGCTGGTTCAGTACCGGTCAGCCGACGGGAAGCTGGATTTCCAATACGTTGCATAACGTTGCGGAAGCGCTGAAGCCGGGCCAGCCGGTCTATGTGCTGCTGTACACGCTGGCAATCGTGTTTTTCTGCTTCTTCTACACCGCACTGGTGTTCAACAGCAGGGAGACCGCAGACAACCTGAAGAAGAGCGGGGCGTTTGTTCCGGGCATCCGTCCGGGCGATCAGACCGCACGATATATCGACCGCATCCTCACGCGTCTGACGCTGGCCGGTGCGATCTACATCGTCTTCGTGTGTCTGCTGCCGGAATTCCTGGTGCTGCGCTGGAACGTGCCGTTTTATTTTGGTGGAACGTCGCTGCTGATCATTGTCGTCGTCACGATGGACTTTATGGCGCAGGTGCAGTCGTACGTTATGTCGCAACAGTATGAGTCACTGCTCAAGAAGGCAAACTTCAAGGGCGGCAACATCCCGATGCGTTGAAAGGACTATGGCCAAAGACGATGTAATCCAGATGCAGGGTGAGGTGATTGAAAACCTCCCGAATGCGACCTTCCGTGTGAAGCTGGAAAACGGCCATGTCGTGTTGGGGCATATTTCCGGAAAGATGCGGATGCACTACATCCGCATTCTGCCCGGCGACAAGGTGACGGTTGAGTTGACGCCTTACGATCTGTCTCGTGCGCGGATCGTGTTCCGGGCGAAGTGATTTGAAAAAAGGGTATTATCATGAAAGTGATGGCATCGGTTAAGCGCATTTGCCGCAATTGCAAGATCATCAAGCGCAAAGGCGTCGTTCGCGTGATCTGCAGCTCGGATCCGCGCCACAAGCAGCGCCAAGGCTGACCGCGCGTTTGTTTGCGCTTTTTGTTTGAGGAAAAACAATGGCTCGTATCGCAGGGGTTAACATCCCGAATCACCAGCACACCGAGATCGGCCTGACGGCTATCTTTGGTGTCGGCCGCACCCGTTCGCGCAGCATCTGCGTGGCAGCTGGCGTCGATTTTTCGAAGAAGGTCAAGGATCTGACCGACGCAGACCTGGAAAAGCTGCGTGAAGAAGTGGGCAAGTTTGTCGTCGAAGGCGATCTGCGCCGTGAAGTGACGATGAACATCAAGCGCCTGATGGACCTCGGTTGCTACCGTGGCGTCCGTCATCGCAAGGGCCTGCCGATGCGCGGTCAGCGTACGCGTACGAACGCACGTACCCGCAAGGGTCCGCGTCGTGCAGCGCAAGCGCTGAAGAAGTAAGCGGAACTGACAGTTACAGGAAAACGTAATGGCTAAGGCTTCGAACACCGCGGCGCAACGCGTTCGCAAGAAGGTTAAGAAGAACGTCGCTGAAGGCGTGGTTCACGTTCACGCGTCGTTCAACAACACGATCATCACGATCACCGATCGCCAAGGCAACGCTCTGGCATGGGCGACGTCGGGCGGTCAGGGCTTCAAGGGCTCGCGCAAATCGACGCCGTTCGCTGCTCAGGTCGCAGCCGAGTCGGCTGGCCGCGTCGCGATGGAATACGGCGTGAAGAATCTGGAAGTGCGGATCAAGGGCCCGGGCCCGGGTCGCGAGTCGGCAGTGCGCGCACTGCACGGCCTCGGCATCAAGATCACCGCGATTTCGGACGTCACCCCGATTCCGCACAACGGCTGCCGCCCGCCGAAGCGTCGTCGTATCTAAGGATGTGCTGGCACGTTCGTGCTAGCGCATTGCCTGTCGCCGCTCAGCGTCGACGGGCGTTGCTTTTTTGATTGACTAAGCCCACCGTTCGCCCCAAAGGGAGCGGACTAGCGCGGATTTCGATCCGCGTGACTGATTGATAAAGGAATGCAAAGTGGCACGTTATATCGGCCCCAAAGCCAAGCTGTCCCGCCGTGAAGGCACCGACCTGTTCCTGAAGAGCGCGCGCCGCTCGCTCGCCGACAAGTGCAAGCTCGACAGCAAGCCGGGTCAGCATGGCCGTACCTCGGGCGCACGTACGTCCGACTACGGTACGCAGCTGCGCGAAAAGCAGAAGGTCAAGCGTATCTACGGCGTGCTGGAACGTCAGTTCCGTCGCTACTTCGCTGAAGCCGATCGCCGCAAGGGCAACACGGGTGAAAACCTGCTGCAACTGCTCGAGTCGCGCCTCGACAACGTCGTGTATCGCATGGGCTTCGGCTCGACCCGCGCTGAAGCGCGTCAGCTGGTGAGCCACAAGTCGATCACCGTGAACGGCGTCGTCGCAAACGTCCCGTCGCAGCAAGTGAAGGCGGGTGACGTCGTCGCGATCCGCGAAAAGGCGAAGAAGCAGGCGCGTATCGTCGAAGCGCTGTCGCTGGCCGAGCAAGGCGGTATGCCGAGCTGGGTTGCAGTCGATGCGAAGAAGTTCGAAGGCACGTTCAAGCAAATGCCGGAACGCGCTGAAATCGCAGGCGACATCAACGAAAGCCTGATCGTCGAATTGTATTCGCGTTAATCCGATTGACGGCCGAGGTACCCCGATTGCGTTGCGCAAGGAGGGGCCTCGGCTGTTTATTTTCTGGTTGTTACCGGTCAGCCTTATCGGTGTAACGAGCCGAGGGTATTGAAAAGGAAAGCCCATGCAAACCAGTTTGCTGAAACCCAAGATCATCGCCGTGGAATCGCTGGGCGAGAACCACGCGAGGGTGGTCATGGAACCGTTCGAACGCGGTTACGGCCACACCTTGGGCAATGCGCTTCGCCGCGTGCTGCTGTCGTCGATGGTGGGCTACGCGCCGACCGAAGTCACGATCGCGGGCGTGGTGCACGAGTACTCGACGCTGGATGGCGTGCAGGAAGACGTCGTCAACCTGCTGCTGAACCTGAAGGGCGTGGTGTTCAAGCTGCATAACCGTGACGAAGTGACGGTTACGCTGCGCAAGGAAGGTGAAGGCGTCGTGACGGCCGGCGATATCGAGCTGGCTCACGATTGCGAAGTCATCAACCCGAATCACGTGATTGCGCACCTGTCGAAGGGCGGCAAGCTCGACGTTCAGATCAAGATCGAAAAGGGTCGCGGCTATGTGCCCGGCAACGTCCGTCGCTACGGCGAAGACACGGCCAAGATCATCGGCCGCATCGTCCTCGACGCATCGTTCTCGCCGGTTCGCCGCGTGAGCTATGCGGTTGAAAGCGCACGGGTCGAGCAGCGTACCGACCTCGACAAGCTCGTGATGAACATCGAGACGAGCGGCGTGATCACGCCGGAAGAAGCGATCCGCCAGTCGGCCCGCATCCTGGTCGACCAGCTGTCCGTGTTCGCGGCGCTGGAAGGTACGGAAACGGCAGCCGAGGCACCGTCGCGTGCACCGCAGATCGATCCGATCCTGCTGCGTCCGGTGGACGATCTCGAGCTGACGGTTCGTTCGGCGAACTGCCTGAAGGCCGAGAACATCTACTACATCGGCGATCTGATCCAGCGCACGGAAAACGAGCTGCTGAAGACGCCGAACCTCGGTCGCAAGTCGCTGAACGAGATCAAGGAAGTGCTCGCTTCGCGCGGTCTCACGCTGGGCATGAAGCTCGAGAACTGGCCGCCGGCTGGTCTCGACAAGTAAGCCCGGTCGTAGCCTGGCTATAGCTGTAGTTGGCAAAGATGCGGATTTTCCTTTAAAATCCGCATCTTGCTTTTTTTCGTTACCGGCCCGTGCGCCCGCCGAGGCGCGATAGAAGAGCTGGACCAAAACTTTGAATCAAGGAAACTGAAATGCGCCATCGTCATGGTCTGCGGAAACTGAACCGCACGAGCAGCCACCGTCTGGCTATGCTCCGTAACATGTCCAACTCGCTGATCGAGCACGAAGTCATCAAGACGACGCTGCCGAAGGCGAAGGAACTCCGTAAGGTCGTCGAGCCGCTGATCACGCTCGGCAAGAAGCCGTCGCTGGCAAACCGTCGCCTGGCGTTCAACCGCCTGCGCGATCGTGACTCGGTCGCGAAGCTGTTCGACGTGCTCGGTCCGCGTTTCGCGAACCGTCCGGGCGGCTACCTGCGCGTGCTGAAGTTCGGCTTCCGCGTCGGCGACAACGCACCGATGGCACTGGTCGAACTGCTCGACCGTCCGGAAGTCGACGAAACGGAAAACGTGCAAGAAGCCGAGTAAGCTTCCGGTACGCAGCAGGATCTGAAAGGGGCCGAGCGATTGCTTGGCCCTTTTTGTTTTTGAGATGCGGGCTGCGATCGATTGTCGCAGGCCGGTGCCGACAGCGTCGCGCGGGCTGCGCTACGATACGGGCAACCGGTGCGGTCCCTGAACGGGTAACCGGCGCGGGCAGACCAGCGAGGAGGCGGGATGATAGTGGTGCTGATGCTGACGACGGTCCCCGATGCGGCGACGGCTGCGACGCTCGCCGACGGCGCGCTCGACACGCGGCTGGCCGCGTGCGTGTCGGAGCTCGGCACGATCAAGTCGCGCTATCACTGGCAGGGCAAGGTCGAAACGGCCGACGAGATCCAGTTGCTGTTCAAGACGAGCCCGGTTCGGGCAATCGAACTGGAGCGATTTATTCTCGCGCATCATCCGTACGAGACGCCCGAAATCGTCTCGTGGCAGACGACGGCATCGCCCGCGTATGGCCAATGGGTGATCAACGAAACTCAACGTCTATTTCATGTTTAACGGTATGGCGCCTTCGGTACGCGTGCGCGCGCTGCGGTTTCTTGCGGTCCTGTTATCGTTCGTGCTCGTGCTGGGCGGGCTGTCCGCCGCGCGCGCGGCCGACGATTTCCTCGATCCGTCGGTTGCGTTCAAGTTCAGCGCGAGCGAATCGCCGGGACAGGTGGACGTCCGCTTCAAGATCGCCAACGGCTACTACATGTACCGCGAGCGGTTCGCGTTCGCGGTGAAAAGCGGCCAGGCCACGCTCGGCGAGCCGCAATTCCCGGCCGGCCACGTGAAGTTCGACCAGACGTTCCAGAAGGACGTCGAGACCTACCGCGACGAAGTCGTCGTTCACGTGCCGGTGAAGCAGGCGGCCGGGCCGTTCGAGCTCGCGGTGACGTCGCAAGGATGTGCGGACGAAGGGATCTGTTATCCGCCGGCCGAGCACGTGATGAAGGTCGATGGCGCCGCGCTCGGCGCCGCCTCGCCGCCCGGCGACACGGCTGCCGCGGGCAACTGGCTCGACAAGGTCACGAGCGCCGATTTCGCGCAGTCCCTGCTCGAAGGCCACGGCTTCTTCACGATCGTCGCGCTCTATTTCGTCGCCGGTGTCGTGCTGAGCCTGCTGCCGTGTTCGTACCCGATGATTCCGATCGTGTCCGCGATCATCATCGGCCAGGGCACGCGCGCGACGCATGCACGCGGCTTCGCGTTGTCGCTGACCTACGTGGTCGGCATGGCGCTGGTCTACACGGTACTCGGCATCGCCGCCGCGCTGGTTGGCCAGAGCCTCGGCGCATGGCTGCAGAACCCGTGGGTGCTCGGCGCGTTCGGCGTGCTGCTGACCGCGTTCGCGGTGTCGCTGATTTCGGGCAAGGACATCGCATTGCCGGAGCGCTGGCAGAACGGCGCGGCCGAGGCATCGAGCGCGCGCCAGGGCGGCCACTTCGTCGCGGTCGCGGCGATGGGCGCGTTGTCGGCGCTGGTCGTCGGCGCGTGCATGACGGCGCCGCTGTTCGCGGTGCTCGCTTTCATCGCGCACACCGGCAATGCGTTGCTCGGCGGCGCGGCGCTGTTCGCGATGGGGCTGGGGCTCGGCGTGCCGCTGCTAGTCGTCGGCGTCGGGGCCGGGACGGTGCTGCCGCGTGCTGGCGCGTGGATGGACGGCGTGAAGGTGTTCTTCGGCATCGTGCTGCTCGCGGCCGCGCTGTGGATCGTGTGGCCGGTGCTGGCGGGCGGGCTGAAGATGGTGCTGGCCGCGTTGTGGCTGCTGATCGCCGCCGCGGCGCTCGGGTTGTTCACGCCGAATGCCGGCGCCGCGTCGATCTGGCGCCGCCTGGGCCGCGGCGTGGGCGCCGCGCTCGCGATCTGGGCCGCGACGCTGCTCGTCGGCCTGGCTGCGGGCTCGACCGATCCCGTCAAACCGCTGGCCGTGCTGGCGGCGCGTACGGTGGCGTCCGGCGGCGCGGCGACGGCCGGCACGGCTGCGGCGCAGGACGGCCCCGCGTTCGCGTCGGTGCGTTCCAGCGGCGAACTCGACGCACTGCTGAAGACGTCGGGCCAGCCGGTGATGCTGGACTTCTACGCGGACTGGTGCGTGAGCTGCAAGGAGATGGAGCATCTGACGTTCACCGACGCGCGCGTGCAGGCGCGGCTCGCGCAGCTTCACCTCGTGCGCGCGGACGTCACCGCGAACAACCCGGACGATCAGGCGCTGCTCAAGCGCTTCAACCTGTTCGGGCCGCCGGGCATCATCTTCTTCGATCGCAACGGCCACGAGATCGGCCGCGTAGTCGGCTATCAGGCGGCCGACACGTTCCTGCGCAGCCTCGATCGGGCGGCCGTTCCGACGGTATGACGGCGGCCGGCTGCGGCGAACCGGCGAATGGAAGATCCGGGCCGGCTGACGGTCGAGATCGACGGTAAACAAAAAACGGCGGAACACCGAGGTGTCCCGCCGTTTTTGCTGGCGCCTGCCGGCGCGCGATCAGCGCTGCGCTTTCAGCAGGCGCGCGGCATCGAGCGCGAAGTACGTGAGCACGCCGTCGGCACCCGCGCGCTTGAACGCGAGCAGCGATTCGAGCACGACCTTGTCGTGGTCGAGCCAGCCGTTCATCGCGGCCGCCTTCAGCATCGCGTATTCGCCGCTCACCTGGTACACGTAGGTCGGGAAGCGGAACTCGTCCTTCACGCGGCGCACGATGTCGAGATACGGCATGCCGGGCTTGACCATCACCATGTCTGCCCCTTCGTCGATGTCGAGGCGCACTTCGCGCAGCGCTTCGTCGCTGTTCGCCGGATCCATCTGGTAGGTCATCTTGTTGCCCTTGCCCAGGTTGGAGGCCGAACCGACCGCATCGCGGAACGGGCCGTAGAACGCCGATGCGAACTTCGCCGAATAGGCCATGATCCGCGTATGGATATGGCCGTCGCTTTCCAGCATCTCGCGGATCGCGCCGATGCGGCCGTCCATCATGTCCGACGGCGCGACGATGTCGACGCCGGCTTCCGCCTGCGCCCGCGCCTGGTCGACCAGGATCTCGATCGTTTCGTCGTTGATCACGTAGCCGCTCTCGTCGAGCACGCCGTCCTGACCGTGGCTCGTGTACGGATCGAGCGCGACGTCGGTCAGCACGCCCAGTTCGGGGAAGTGCTTCTTCAGCTCTCGCACCGCGCGCGGGATCAGGCCTTCCGGATTGGCCGCCTCGCGGCCGTCGGGCGTCTTCAGCGACGGCTCGATGGCCGGGAACAGCGACAGCACGGGCACGCCCAGTTCGACGCATTGCTCGGCGACGTGCATCAGCAGATCGACGGACACGCGCTCGACGCCCGGCATCGACGGGATGGGCTGGCGTTGGTTGGTGCCTTCGACGACGAACACCGGGTAAATCAGGTCGTCGGTGGTCAGGCGGTTTTCGCGCATCAGGCGGCGGGAGAAGTCGTCGCGGCGCATCCGGCGCGGACGGTGAAGCGGATGGAAGCTCATGGCGATTTGGCAGAAATCAGGGCAAGAAGGACCTTACGGAACCCTTAGGTCATTTTCGAGATCGTTGGTATATGATAGCGATCGAGCGGCACGCGTTGCGTGCAGCTCCCCGCTTCTCCTCCCTGAGCGGGTGCCTGTCGTTTTTCGATTAGGCTGTTTGACCCGCCGTTCAACGGCGGGTTTTTTTATGAGCCGGCCGAATCCGCAGACGCCGTCAGGTGCGCACGGCCGATCCCAGCCGCGCGTTGCCCGCTCATTGTGCTACAGGCTCGCTTTTTTCGTCGGCGACGGACGGCCGCAGCCAGCTCTCGATCAATTCATGGGCCTCGTCGAGCCCCGTGCGCTTCAGCGCCGAGAACAGCTGGACCGTGAGCTTGCCCTTCACGCCCTGGTCGCGATACGCGTCGAGCCCCTTCTGCGTGTTGCGCAGCGCGTTGATGCTTTCCTGGCGCGTCAATTTGTCGCACTTGGTCAGCAGCGTGTGGATCGGCTTGCCGGTCGGCGCGAACCACTCGATCATGCGCCGATCGAGCTCGGTCAGCGGACGGCGCGAATCCATCATCAGGATCAGGCCGCAGAGCTGCGAGCGCGTCGCGAGATAGGACGACAGCAGCATTTCCCAGTGCGCCTTCGCGGCGCCGGGCACTTCCGCATAGCCGTAGCCGGGCAGGTCGACGAGGTTCGCGACGGGCTCGGCGGCCGGGCCGACGGAGAAGTAGTTGATATGCTGCGTGCGGCCGGGCGTCTTCGACGCGAAGGCCAGCCGCTTCTGGTTGCACAGCACGTTGATCGCCGTCGACTTGCCGGCATTCGAGCGGCCCGCGAACGCGATTTCCGGCTGGACCGTCGGCGGCAGGTCGCGCAGATGGTTGACGGTCGTGTAGAAGCGGGCTTGATGGAGCAGAAAGGCCATGGGAACCGGAAGGACGGGCGGCGCGAGCCGCTTGGTGGAGGCGGGGTAGCCCCGATAGGCGCGGGAGCTTTCAGCACGATATTGTACAATACGGCGGTTTTGCCGAAGGCCACCGGGCGCCTGCCTCGCGCTTTTATGTGGCTTCTGCGGTAGACTGAACGCCGTCGTTTTTTGCAGAACCTCAAATTCCCACAAGACGAAACAGGGTGTGCGAATGAATCGACTGTGCAAGTCTCTGATGGTGCTTCAGGTTGCAGCAGGGTTCGTAGGTTTCGTAGCGGAGGCAAACGCGGCAGATGCGGCCAAGCCGGATCTCGACCGCGGCAAGGCGATTGCCGGGCAGGTCTGCGCGTCGTGTCACGGCGCCGACGGCAACAGCGCGTCGGGCAGTTTCCCGAAGCTCGCCGGCCAGCATCCCGAATATCTGGTCAAGCAGTTGAACGACTTCAAGACGCAGCCGGGCGCGAAGGGGCCGGTGCGTAACAACGCGGTGATGGTCGGATTCGCGAGCGCGTTGAGCGCGGACGACATGCGCAACGTCGCCGCGTACTACGGGTCGCAGACGACGAAGCTCGGTACCGCACGCAATGCGGCGACGGTACCGGTCGGCCAGAAGATCTATCGCGGCGGCATCGCGGAAAAGGGCGTTCCCGCCTGCGCGAGCTGCCACGGGCCGACGGGGCAGGGAATCCCGGTCCAGTACCCGCGTCTGTCGGGGCAATGGGCCGATTACACGGTCGCGCAGTTGACCGCGTTCCAGCAGGGTGCCGGCGCGCGCAACAACAACGAGGCGATGCATCAGATCGCGTCGCGGCTGTCGGATACCGAAATCAAGGCCGTCGCGGATTACATCGCGGGCCTGCGTTGAGCGGTCAGCCGCGAATGGAATGACCGGGCGCCCGAAGGGCGGCCGGAGTCAGAACAAGAAAAGGGTGGGGCGCCGCGCCGTCGCGGTTGCCTCGCCCTTCTTTTTTGTCGGCACTCGCCGGGCCGAGCCGCGATGGCGCGGCTTGCAGGCGATGGGGAGCTGCGCTCCCCGAGCGAACATAGTGAGCGTGGGGGCTGTTTCCCCTTAGTCGGAGTTTGAATGAGCGTTACCACGTCGGGGTTGCAGTCGAAGTCGGGTCAGGGTGCGTCGAAACGTGCGGTCGAGCTGCTCAGCTCGATGCGCTTCGCGATCGCGCTGCTGGTGGTGCTGTCGATCGCGAGCATCATCGGCACGGTCCTGACCCAGGACGATCCGTATCCGAACTACGTGAACCAGTTCGGGCCGTTCTGGGCGGACATCTTCCGCTCGCTCGGCCTGTACAACGTGTACAGCGCATGGTGGTTCATGCTGATCCTGATCTTCCTCGTCGTGTCGATCTCGCTGTGCGTGATCCGCAATGCGCCGAAGATGCTCGCCGATGCGAAGAGCTGGAAGGACAAGGTTCGCGAAGGCAGCCTGCGCGCATTCCACCACAAGGCCGAATACACGGCGTCCGGCACGCGCGCGAGCGTCGCGGCGACGCTCGCCACGTTCGTCACGAAGGCCGGGTACAAGCACGTCGTGCGTGAAACCGACGGCGCGACGCTGATCTCCGCGAAGCGCGGCGCGATGACCAAGTGGGGCTACATCTCCGCACACCTCGCGATCGTCGTGATCTGTATCGGCGGCCTGCTCGACAGCAACCTGCCGATCAAATTCCAGATGCTGATGTTCGGCAAGAGCCCGGTCAACACGAGCGCGACGATCAGCGAGATCTCGCCCGACCATCGCCTGTCCGCGTCGAACCCGACGTTCCGCGGCTATGCGTGGGTGCCGGAAGGCCAGTTCGTGTCGACCGCGATCCTGAACCAGCCGAGCGGCTCGCTGATCCAGGATCTGCCGTTCTCGATCCAGCTCGACAAATTCATCGTCGATTACTACACGACGGGCATGCCGAAGCTGTTCGCGAGCGACATCGTCGTGATCGATCGCGAGACCGGCCGGAAGATCACGGCGCGCGTCGAGGTCAACAAGCCGTTCACCTACAAGGGCGTGTCGATCTACCAGTCGAGCTTCCAGGACGGCGGCTCGCAGATGCAGATGACGGCCTATCCGATGACGGGCAGCCACGCGGCGACCGTCCCGGTGAAGGGTACGATCGGCAGCTCGGCGCCGCTGCAGGTCCCGGGCGCGGACGGCGACACGATCGAATTCTCCGATTTCCGCGCGATCAACGTCGAGAACATGGCCGACGCGAAAGGCAAGCCGGACGTGCGCGGCGTCGCGACCACCAGCTCGCTGAAGGAAGTGTTTGACGAGCGGCTCGGCTCGGGCGCGAAGACGTCGAAGCCGACGCAGCTCCACAACATCGGGCCGTCGGTGCAATACAAGATCCGCGGCAAGGACGGTCAGGCGCGCGAATTCAACAACTACATGCTGCCCGTCGACATGAACGGCGAGCGCGTGTTCCTCGCCGGCGTGCGCGCGAGCCCGAACGACCCGTTCCGCTACATGCGGATCCCGGCCGACAGCCAGGATTCGATCGGCGAATGGATGCGCCTGCGCGCCGCGCTCGAGGATCCGGCCGTGCGCACCGAGGCCGCCGCGCGCTTCGCGCAGCGCTCGCTGCCGGGCGACGCGTCGTTGCGCGGCCGCCTGCAGGACAGTGCGTCGAAGGTGCTGACCCTTTTCGCAGCGAGCGACGACAGCGTCGGACGCGGCGCGGACGGCCAGCCGATTGGCGGCTTCCAGGCGGTGGCGACGTTCATCGACCGCTCGGTGCCGAAGGGCGAGCAGGAGAAGGCCGCGAGCCTGCTGTTGCGGATGCTCGAGGGTTCGATGTGGGAGGTGTGGCAGATCGCGCGCGAGCGTGCCGGCGAGCCGGCCGCGCAGCAGGGCACCGACACGATCCGCTTCGTGCAGAACGCGATCAATGCACTATCCGACAGCTTCTTGTATGGATCGCCGGTCTATTTGCAGCTTGACTCCTTCAAGCAGGTGCAAGCTTCGGTATTTCAGCTGACGCGCGCGCCCGGCAAGAATCTGGTGTATCTTGGCAGCCTGCTGCTGGTCGCCGGCATCTTCTCGATGTTCTATGTGCGCGAGCGGCGGCTCTGGTTCTGGCTGAAGGACGCCGGTTCTGGCGTCGAGGTGGTGATGGCAATGTCCACGGCCCGCAAGACCTTCGATTTCGAGAAAGAATTCGTGCAGACGCGCGATGCGGCCGGCGCCGCCTTGCACGCCGCGCCTCGCGACGCCGCACCGGCCGGTGCGGCTTCGACGGCCCGCCCGCCTGCCGGCGGCGGTTCCGATTCCGAGAATTCCACCCGGTAACATCATGGATCTCACGCAAGTTTCCTCTTCCCGTACGGCGCCGGCATCGTCGCCGCTGTTCGACGACCGTCCGTTCCTCGCGCGCCTGTCGCTGTTCGACTGGCTGTTCGCCCTGGCGTTGGTGGCGGGCGCGGGCTATGCGCTCGTGCACTACAACGCGCACATGGATTACTACGACAAGGCGGTGATGATCGGCACCGTGCCGGCGCTCGTCGCGCTCGGCTGGCGCTGGAAGCCCGCGCGGCTGATGATGGCGTCGATCGCCGTGCTGTCGCTGCTGTCGATCCAGATCTACCAGGGCGATCTCGCGCGCGCCGATTCGGCGTTCTTCCTCAAATACTTCCTGTCGAGCCAGTCGGCGATTCTGTGGATGAGCGCGCTGTTCGTGCTCGCGACGATCTTCTACTGGATCGGCCTGCTCGCGCGCGCCGAAACGGGCGCCGCGATCGGCCAGAAGCTCACGTGGGTCGCCGTGCTGATGGGCTTCACGGGGCTGATGGTGCGCTGGTACGAGTCCTACCTGATCGGTGCGGACGTCGGGCATATCCCTGTGTCGAACCTCTATGAAGTGTTCGTCCTGTTCAGCCTGATCACCGCGCTGCTTTATCTGTATTACGAAGGTCACTACGGCACGCGTTCGCTCGGCGCATTCGTGCTGCTGGTCATCAGCGCGGCGGTGGGCTTCCTGATGTGGTACTCGGTCGCGCGCGATGCGCAGCAGATCCAGCCGCTCGTGCCGGCACTGCAAAGCTGGTGGATGAAGATCCACGTGCCGGCGAACTTCATCGGCTACGGCAGTTTCGCGCTGTCGGCGATGGTGTCGGTCGCATACCTGATGAAGGAGCGCGGGATCCTCGCGGATCGCCTGCCGACGCTCGAAGTGCTCGACGACGTGATGTACAAGTCGATCGCGGTCGGTTTCGCGTTCTTCACGATCGCGACGATCCTCGGCGCGCTGTGGGCGGCCGAAGCGTGGGGCGGCTACTGGAGCTGGGACCCGAAGGAAACCTGGGCGCTGATCGTATGGCTGAACTACGCGGCGTGGCTGCACATGCGGTTGATGAAGGGCCTGCGCGGCGCGGTGGCCGCGTGGTGGGCGCTCACCGGCCTGCTGGTCACGACGTTCGCGTTCCTCGGCGTCAACATGTTCCTGTCCGGGCTGCACAGCTACGGCAAACTGTAAGGTTTCCGCCGCTCGTCCGACTATCGAACCGCCGGTGCACTGCGTGCCCGGCGGTTTTCTTTTGTAACGCGGCGGGCGAACCGGGCGTCGAACGGCGCGTGACGGGCCCGGTCGAACGTTGATGAAGCATGCGCGCCGCGCATGCGGGAGGAACTGCACGATGTGGATCAAACGCCCTTTGCGTGACGTACTGACCGGCGCGGATATCGCGCCGAGCGAGATCACCCCGCGCGCTGTGTTCGAGAACCGGCGGCGCGTCTTGCAGGCGGCCGGCCTCGCGGCCGCGGGCGGCCTGTTCGGCACCAGCGGCGCGGCGCTCGCCGCGTATGCGTCGCCCGACGCGCGGGCGGCGAAGCTCGCGGCAAAAACGAACCCGAAGTTCGTCGCCATCGACAAGGTGACGCCGTTCAAGGACATCACGTCCTACAACAACTTCTACGAATTCGGCACCGACAAGAGCGACCCGGCGCAGAACGCCGGCACGCTGCGGCCGCGCCCGTGGCGGGTGAGCGTCGAAGGTGAGGTGCAGCACCCGAAGGTGTTCGATCTCGACGAGTTGCTGAAGCTCGCGCCGCTCGAGGAGCGCGTGTACCGGCTGCGCTGCGTCGAGGGCTGGTCGATGGTGATCCCGTGGATCGGCGTGCCGCTGTCCGAACTGATCAAGCGTGTCCAGCCGACCGGCAACGCGAAATACGTGCAGTTCGTCACGCTGGCCGATCCGTCGCAGATGCCCGGCCTGTCGAAACCCGTGCTCGACTGGCCGTATTCGGAAGGGCTGCGTATGGACGAGGCGATGAATCCCTTGACGCTGCTGACGATGGGCGTCTACGGGCAGGTGCTGCCGAACCAGAACGGCGCGCCGGTGCGGATCGTCGTGCCGTGGAAGTACGGCTTCAAGAGCGCGAAGTCGCTCGTGAAGATCCGCTTCGTCGACAAGCAGCCGAAGACGAGCTGGAACACGTACGCCGCGAACGAGTACGGCTTTTATTCGAACGTGAACCCGAACGTCGATCATCCGCGCTGGAGCCAGGCGACCGAGCGGCGCATCGGCGAGGACGGCTTCTTCACGCCGAAGCGCAAGACGCTGATGTTCAACGGCTACGGCGATCTGGTCGCATCGATGTATCAGGGGATGGACCTGAAGAAGAATTTCTGAGCGTGACGGTGAGAAACGACATGCGTCCTTCGACGCTCACTTCCGAGCGCGCCGCGGGTGGCCGGTCGGCCGCACGCACCGCGCGCACCGGTGCGATCCGTCCCGCCGCGCCGCGCTGGCTCGCACCGGCCAAGGTGCTGGCGTTCGCGGCCGGCCTCTATCCGCTCGCGCGCCTCGTGCTGTTCGGGCTGACCGACCGGCTGGGCGCGAACCCGATCGAGTTCATCACGCGCTCGACGGGCTTGTGGACGCTCGTCCTGCTGTGCGTCACGCTTGCCGTCACGCCGCTCAGGCGCATCACGGGCTTCGCGCCGCTGCTGCGCTTTCGCCGGATGATCGGGCTGTTCGCGTTCTTTTACGCGACGCTGCACTTCACGACCTACCTGTGGTTCGACAAGTGGTTCGACGTCGTGGCGATCCTGAAGGACGTCGGCAAGCGCCCGTTCATCACGGTCGGCTTCGCGGCGTTCGTGCTGCTGATTCCGCTCGCCGCGACGTCGCCGCGTGCGATGGTGCGCCGGCTGGGGCGCCACTGGGCGACGCTGCACAGCGCGATCTACGCGATCGCGCTGTTCGGCGTGCTGCACTTCTGGTGGATGCGGGCCGGCAAGCACAATCTCGCGCAGCCGAAGCTCTACGCGGCCATCGTCGCCGTGCTGCTCGGCTGGCGGCTGGTGGCGTGGGGATGGCGGCGCGTGCGCGCGTGACGCGGCGGCCCGGAAAAACAAAAGGCGATGACCGGGAAGTCATCGCCTCGTTGCGAGCGCCGCGCGGGCGGCATCGCGTCGTTACTTCGTGGCGGCCGGGCCCGATGCCGGGGCGGGCATGGTCGATGCGCTGCTCGACAGCTCGGGCGACAGCGTGAGCGGCGAGCCGGACGTGTCGGGCGTCTCGTCGGACGACGCGTTTTCGTCGGTCGGTTTCACGTCCGACGGCGGCGTGTTCTGCTGCTGGATCGGCTTGGGCATCGGGGGCACGGTGGGCAGATAGAGCGCGCCGCTTTGACCGCAGCCGGCAAGAATCGCCAAAGCCGCTACAATCGCGCTCATCCGGAAAACGACTCGCATGATCGTCCCTGAACAATTTAACCGATAGAGTTTAGCATGTCCGATACTGAATACCTGGCCCGTGCCGAGGCCGTGCTGGCGGCCGTCGAGCGTACCGTGGACGTCGCGAACGACGGCGATCACGACATCGATCTGGAGCGCAACGGCAGCGTGCTCACGCTGACATTCGAGAACGGCTCGAAGATCATCGTCAATCTGCAGCCGCCGATGAAGGAGGTGTGGATCGCCGCGAAGGCCGGCGGATTCCACTACCGTTTCATCGACGGCGAATGGCGCGATACGCGCACGGGCACCGAGTTCTTCTCGGCGCTCACCGAATACGCGACCCAGCAGGCCGGCCTGCCGATCACGTTCGGCGCGTGACGGCCGGGGCACCGGCCCCCGAACGTCGTGCCCAAAGAAAAAGCGCCCCGCGGGGCGCTTTTTTCATGGTCGGGCCGCGGGTCAGTGGCCCTGGAACAGGTTCATGATGTCCTGCTTTTCCTGCTCGTCGACGTGCGGCACGGCCTCGTCGACGTTCTGCGCGGCCGGCGCCTGCGGCACGCCGACCGTCGACACGAAGCCGTGCCCCGGCGTGAACTCGGTGAAGTACAGCTCGCCGCCGAGCGATTCGACGCCGTCCGGCACCGTCGGCTTGAACTCCGGCACGCCCTTCAGCGCCGCACCCATGTAGTCGATCCAGACCGGCAGCGACAGGCCGCCGCCCGTTTCGCGATCGCCGAGGCTGCGCGGATTGTCATAGCCGATCCACGCGATCGCGGCGAGCGTGTGCTGGTAGCCGGCGAACCAGGCGTCGTGCGAGTCGTTCGTCGTGCCGGTCTTGCCCGCGAGGTCCGTGCGTTTCAGCACGTTGGTCCGCGCGCCCGTGCCGCGCTGCGCGACGCTCTGCAGCAGGCTGTTCATCACGTAGGCGTTGCGCGCGTCGATCGCGCGCGGCGCGTTCTGCTCGGCGACGAGCGGCTGCGCGCGCGCGACGATCGCGCCGTTCGGATCGGTGACTTCGGCGATCAGGTACGGATTGACGCGGTAGCCGCCGTTCGCGAAGACCGAGTACGCGCCGGCCATTTGCAGCGGCGTGACCTGGCCGGCGCCGAGTGCCATCGGCAGGTAGGCCGGATGGCGCTCGGCGTCGAAACCGAAGCGCGTGATGTATTGCTGCGCGTATTTCGTGCCGATGTGGTTCAGGATCCGGATCGACACGAGGTTGCGCGAGCGCTGCAGCGCAGTGCGCATCGACATCGGGCCCTCGAAGCCGCCGCCGTAGTTCTTCGGCTCCCACGGCTGGCCGCCCGTTTCCGCGGCGCTGAAATACAGCGGGCCGTCGTTGATCACGGTGGCCGGCCCGAGGCCCTTGTCGAGCGACGCCGAGTAGATGAACGGCTTGAACGACGAGCCCGGCTGCCGCCACGCCTGCGTGACGTGGTTGAACTTGTTCTTGTTGTAGTCGAAGCCGCCGACGAGCGAGCGGATCGCGCCGTCCTGCGGGACGATCGACAGGAACGCGCCTTCGACCTGCGGCAACTGCGTGATCGACCATTTGCCGGCGTCGTTCTTCACGACGCGGACGATCGCGCCCGGGCGGATGCGGCGGTTCGGCTGCGCGTTGGCGGACAGCGCGCCCGACGCGAAGCGCAGGTTGTCGCCCTCGATCGTCGCGGTGCTGCCGTCGATGAATGCCACCGTGATCTGGCGCGGGCTTGCGGCCGTCACGACCGCGGCGATCAGCTCGCCGTTGTCGGGGTGCTCGAGCAGCGCGTCGTCGATCGCCTGTTCACGGTCGTCGGCGCCGGCCGGCAGCTCGATGAAGCCTTCCGGCCCGCGGTAGCCGTGGCGGCGCTCGTAATCCATGATGCCCTTGCGCAGCGCGGTGTACGCAACCTGCTGGTCCGCGGAATCGATCGTCGTGACGACGTTGAAGCCGCGCGTGTAGGTTTCCTCGCGATACTGCGCGTACATCATCTGTCTGACCATTTCGGCGACGTATTCCGCGTGCACGCTGAAATCGCGCCCCGGACCCTTGACGACGAGCGGCTGAGCGGAAGCTTCGTCGTACTGTTCGCGCGTGATGAAGTTCAGCTCGAGCATCCGCTGCAGGATATATTCCTGGCGCACTTTCGCGCGCTTCGGGTTGACGACCGGGTTGTACGCGGATGGCGCCTTCGGCAGCCCCGCGAGCATCGCGGCTTCCGCGAGCGTGATGTCCTTCAGGTCCTTGCCGAAATAGACCCGCGCGGCGCTCGCGAAGCCGTACGCGCGCTGGCCGAGATAGATCTGATTCATGTAGACCTCGAGAATCTGATCCTTCGTCAGCGCGCGCTCGATCCGGTACGCGAGCAGCATCTCGTAGATCTTGCGCGTGTAGGTCTTCTCGCTCGACAGGAAGAAGTTGCGCGCGACCTGCATCGTGATCGTGCTCGCGCCCTGCGACGCGTGGCCGTTCGTCAGCGCGACGAAGCCGGCGCGGATGATGCCGGTGAGGTCCACGCCGCCGTGATCGTAGAAGCGCGCGTCCTCGATCGCGAGGATCGCCTTCTTCAGCGAGTCGGGCACGTCCTTGAAATGGACGACGTCGCGACGTTCCTCGCCGAATTCGCCGATCAGCACGTGATCGGACGTGTAGATGCGCAGCGGCACCTTCGGCCGGTAGTCGGTCAACGCATCGAGCGACGGCATGTTCGGCCAGGCCACGACGAGCGCGTAGCCGAGCACGAGGCCGCCGGCCACGACGAGGGCCACGCACATCGCGGCGAAGCCGAGCAGGACTTTTTGCCACCAGGGCCGCTTCTTCGGCTCCGGGGCGGGAGGCGGGGACGTAGGAGTCGTGGATTGCATAGGCATACCGGAAAACAGTCCCGCGATTATAGCCGCCCGGTAAGACCGCTCCGGACGCGGGGGCCGCCCGTCGCGAAGCCGCGGGTCGGCGTGCCGTCAGCATAGTCCGTGCACGGCCGCCGTGAGCCAATGCTGGCCGTTTGGCCGACTGTCGGCCGCGCGCGTCGCTTTGCAGAATCAGGTCTCGGAAGCGCGGCGTGGGCCGCGACGATCTCGGGAGGCTGGGATGGCAGGACGATGGGTGGCGCGGTTTGCGCAGGGCAGGCACCGGTCGACGGGAATCGACGTCGGTGCGCACGAAGTGAGGGTGGCCGTGCTGAGCCGGCGCGGCAGGGAAGCGGAGGTGCGCGTCGAGGGGCTCGAGCGGGAACCGGTCGGACTGGCGGGCGGGCCGGAGGACGCGCGTTGGGCGGCGGTCGCGCGGTCGCTGGCGGCGGCCGTGGCGCGGCTGGCGGCGTCCGGCGTGCAGTGCGACGCGCGCGGCGTGATGGCGCTGCACGATGACGAGATGCGCACCGCGACGCTCGATCTGGCCGGGCGCGGCGACATCCCGGATGCCGCGCGGCAGGCCGCCGAGCGCATCTCGGGGCTCGCGCCGGACAGCCTCGCGTTCGACTGGCGGCACTACGGCGGCGCGCGGTCCGGCGAGATCGCGGTGGCGGTGGCGCCGCTGGCGCTGCTCGAGCGGCGGATCGACGTGGCCGCGCAGGCCGGTATCGACCTGACGGTGATCGACGGCGAGTCGGCCGCCGTGCTGCGCGCGCTGCGCTATGCCGCACAGTTCGAACTCGATGCGCAGGGCGCCTATGCCGTGCTCTGGTTCTGCGACGCGGGCGTGCGCGGCTGGCGGATCGAGGGCCCGTCGGCGATTCCGGTGCTCACCCTGTCCGGCACGTTGCCGGAGGCACTTCCCGATGCGCTGCGTCGGCGCGTGCTGGGGGCCGTGGGTTGCGTACTCGTCGCCGGGGACGCGCGATGTATCGCCCGCTTCGATACGTCGATCGCCGAGATCGGCGATGTGCTCGGCACGGCGGTGATCCCGTTCGACTGCACGGGCTGGGACGGCCAGCCGTGCGCGTGCGCCGCCATGCCGGGCGGCCCGGCGTTTGCCGTCGCGTTCGGGCTGGCCTTGCGTGGGGTGCGGGAATGACGGCCGGTCACCTGGCGGCAAACGGGGACGCCGCGGCTGCGGCCCAGCAGGCCGTACAGGCGATACTCGGCGACTTCAACCTGCTGCCGTACCGCGAGCGGCTGGCGCACGCGGTACGGCGTCGGCGGGCCATGCAGTGCGGTGTCGCGATCCTGCTCGGCGTGCTCGGCGCCGGCCTGTGGACAGGCGCTGCCGTGTTGTCGCGGTGGCGGGTGGACGCCGAGCGCGCCGGCGTGGAGGCACGGCTGCGGCAGGTGCAGCCGCAGGTGGCCGTTGCGACGCGCGCGGCCGACGCAGCCGCCGCCGTCGCGCGGCGCGAAGCGCAGGCGACTGCGCTGGCCGCACCTTACCGGCGCGTGGCAGGGTTGCTCGCGACCCTGAAGCAGGTGCGCGCCGATCATATCCGGCTCGACGCGCTGCGCATGACGACGACCGGCGCCGTGCTCGAGGCGCGCGCCGCGAGTTACCGGGCGGCTGCGCGGTGGCTCGCCGCGATGGCGCGCGAGCAGCGCGACTGGCGGATCGATATAGACACGTTGAAGCCGGCGTCGGAGGCGCCGGCTTCGACGGCCGGGATGCCGTTCCGGTTCTCCGTGCAGTTGCGCTGGCACGACGCGACGTCGTCGCGGACGGTGTCGGGAGGTGGCGCATGACGGCGCTCGCGCATCGGCCGGCGCTGTGCGCGGGTGCCGGGACGGGCCGCATGCCGCGCGTGTCGGCGGCCGCCGCGCATGCCGCGGGTTGCGTGCTGGCGTTCGCGGTCGTGCTGGCGAGCGGCATTCATCTGGCGAATGCGGCCGACTGGAGCGGGCTGGCACATAGTCGCGCGTTGCTCGCCGCCGCGCAGGCGCGCGCTGCCGACGCGCAGCGCGTGCTGGCTTCCGCCGGACAACGACGCGACGGCCATCTTGCGTCAATGCGTGACGATCGCTTGCCACCTAAGCCGGAATGGGCCGCGCTGATGCTGGCGCTGGCCGATCTCGCCGCGTCGAGCGGGTTGCGCGGCGTATCGATCGAACCGCAGCGCGCCGATGGCGCGGCACCGGACGGCCGACGCACCGTGCACATCGTCGCGGACGGCGGCTTTCACGCATTGCTGCATATGGTTGGCGGGCTGGCGCGCTTCCCGGTGCTGGCGGTACCGTCGGCGCTGCGTATCGAGCGCGGCATGTCGGCGGCGCGGGTGGACATGTCGGTCGACGTGTTTCCGGCGCTGCCGGCGACAACGGCCGCGGCGGCCAACGTGCCGGTTCGCGCCGCTGCGCCCGCCGCCGATCCGTTCGACGAGGCGGGCCCGGCCGAAGCGCCGGGGCGCGCAGCCCGCCTTGCCGGCACGATTCGCAACGCGCGTACCGGTCTCGCGTTGTTCGACGACGGCGACGGCGTGTTCACGGTCGTCGCACCTGGCGAGGTGCTGGGGGCCGCGCGCGTGGTGCGGGTCGAGCGCGCGGCCGTGACGCTTGCGACGGCGGACGGATCGCAGCGGCTTGTTCTTGACGACGGAGGCCGGCCATGACGACGCACGGCTGTTGGGTACTCGCCATCTGGGCCGGCGTGACGGCGGCCGGCGCAAGCGCGTCGTTGCCGCCGCTGCCGGCGGTCTGGCCGGCCGGAGCCATGGATGTGTCCGTGCCGGGCCCGCCGCAGCCACCGCGTGTGGCCGACAGCGTGGGCAGCGCGGTAGCGGAGGACGCCGGCCCGCCGCCGTTCGATCAGGCGGCGCGCACGGCGCTGCAGACGGAAACCGCCGCACCGCTCCCCGCGCTGGAGGGGCCGCCGATCCCGCTGGCGCCGCCGGCCCGGATGAGCGACGCCGCGGCACGGCAACCCGGCGATGCGGACGACGCGCGGCGGATCTCGCTGAATCTGCAGGGCGTCGGGCTCGCGGCTGCATTCGACGCGATCGCGCGGTTCACGGGGCTCAATATCGTCGTCGGCGAACAGGTGCGCGGCACGGTCACGTTACGTCTGAACAATGTCGGCTGGCGTGACGCGTTCGACACGCTGCTCGATACGCACGGGCTCGCGATGTCCCGGCGCGGCAACGTGATCTGGGTCACACCGGCCGCCGAGCTGGCAGCGCGCGAACGCGAGCGCTTCGACATGCATGCGCGGGCCGCCGATCTGGAGCCGCTCGCGAGCCGTACGTTCTCGCTGCACTATCCGCGCGCGCAGGACGTGCAGCGGCTGCTGGCCGGTGCGACGGGCCAGCGCCTGCTGTCGAAGCGCGGCGCCGCGGCGGCCGATCCGCGCACGAACCTGCTGTTCGTGACCGATCTCGCGCCGCGCATCGTGCAGATCGCGGAACTGATCGACGCGATCGACCGGCCGTCGCGGCAGGTCCGGATCGAGGCTCGCATCGTCGAAGGCGAGCAGGGTTTCTCGCGCAACCTCGGCGCACGCGTCGCGCTGCGTGCGCAGGGGCGGCCGTCATCGGCCGAGGGTGCGTCCTTCACGGCGGATGCGCGTAACGCGCTGGATCTCGCCGCGCGCCCGCTCGGCGGCTTCGACGCGGCGACCGCCGGCTTCACGCTGTTCGCCGCGCCGCTCAGCCGCGTACTCGACATCGAGTTGAGCGCGCTGGAGGCACAGGGCCGGGGCCAGATCGTTTCGCGTCCGCGGGTGGTGACGGCCGACCGCGTGAAGGCCATCGTCGAGCAGGGCTCCGAGCTGCCGTACCAGGCGAAGGTGGGCAACGGCATGAGTGGCGTGCAATTCCGCCGCGCGACGCTGAAGCTGGAGGTCGAGCCGCAGATCACGCCGGACGGGCGCGTGGTGCTCGATCTCGACGTGACGAAGGACAGCGTCGGCGAGCCGACCGCGGCGGGCCCCGCGATCCATACGAAGCACGTGCAGACGCGTGTCGAGGTCGAGAATGGCGGGACGGTCGCGATCGGCGGCATCTATGAACAACTGAACCGGAACGATGTGACGCGGGTGCCGCTCTTGGGCAAAATACCGTTTCTGGGCGCGCTTTTCCGGCACCGCGTGCAGCGCGACCAGCGCAACGAGCTCGTCGTCTTCATCACGCCGACCGTCGTCGATGCGCGTTGCGGCGCACCCGGCGCGGGCGACGCGGATGCCGAGAAAACGGGGCCGGAAGCCGCCGGCGCAGGCTCGACAAGGCAGCCGCTTTGCCAGTAAGCTGCGCCACACACCAGCAAGATTGAAGCAGAGGAAGCCGTTGCAAGCGCGGGACCCACATGCAAACGTATTTTTCGTCGGCCTTATGGGAGCGGGTAAGACCACCGTGGGCCGTGCGGTCGCGCGTCGTCTCGACAGGACGTTCTTCGACTCCGACCACGAAATCGAGGCCCGTACGGGCGCGCGCATTCCGGTGATCTTCGAGCTGGAGGGCGAGGCCGGCTTTCGCGATCGCGAAACGCAGGTAATCGCCGAGCTCGCGCAGCGCGAGAACATCGTGCTCGCGACGGGCGGCGGCGCGGTGCTGCGCCCGGAAAATCGCGACAGCCTGAAAAGCCACGGCATCGTCGTCTACCTGCGCGCCAATCCGCACGATCTGTGGCTGCGCACGCGCAAGGACAAGAACCGCCCGCTGTTGCAGACCGAGGATCCGAAGGGGCGTCTCGAAGCGCTGTACGAAGTGCGTGACCCGCTGTACCGCGAATGCGCGGATTTCGTCATCGAGACCGGCCGTCCGTCGGTCAACGGTCTCGTCAACATGGTGTTGATGCAACTCGAACTGGCCGGCGTCATCGCCAAGCCGCTACAAGCATGATTACTGTCAACGTCGATCTGGGCGACCGCGCCTATCCGATTCATATTGGCGCCGGCCTGATCGGCCGCACCGAGCTGTTCTTGCCCCATATCAAGGGTTCGTCCGTCACGATCGTCACGAACACGACGGTCGATCCGCTCTACGGCGACGCGCTGCGCGCGGCGCTCGCGCCGCTCGGCAAGCGCGTGTCGACGGTCGTGCTGCCGGACGGCGAGGCGTACAAGAACTGGGAAACGCTGAACCTGATCTTCGACGGCCTGCTGACGGATCACGCGGACCGCAAGACGACGCTCGTCGCGCTCGGCGGCGGCGTGGTCGGCGACATGACGGGCTTTGCCGCCGCATGCTACATGCGCGGCGTGCCGTTCATCCAGGTGCCGACGACGCTGCTGTCGCAGGTCGATTCGTCGGTCGGCGGCAAGACGGGCATCAACCACCCGCTCGGCAAGAACATGATCGGCGCGTTCTACCAGCCGCAGGCCGTGATCGCCGACATCGGCGCGTTGACGACGCTGCCCGATCGCGAACTGGCGGCCGGCGTCGCCGAAGTCATCAAGACGGGCGCGATCGCCGATGCGGAGTTTTTCGACTGGATCGAGGCGAACGTCGATGCGCTGAACCGTCGCGAGCCCGCTGCGCTCGCGCACGCGGTGAAGCGTTCGTGCGAGATCAAGGCGAGCGTCGTCGCGGCCGACGAGCGCGAAGGCGGCCTGCGCGCGATCCTGAACTTCGGCCACACGTTCGGCCATGCGATCGAGGCCGGGCTCGGCTACGGCGAATGGCTGCACGGCGAGGCGGTCGGCTGCGGGATGGTGATGGCCGGCGACCTGTCGGTGCGGCTCGGCCTCCTCGACGAAGCGTCGCGGCAGCGTCTCGATGCGGTGATCGCGGCCGCGCATCTGCCGACCCGCGGGCCCGCGCTCGGCGATGCGCGCTACATGGACCTGATGCGTGTCGACAAGAAGGCCGAGGCCGGCGCGATCAAGTTCATCCTGCTGAAGCGATTCGGCGATACGCTGATCACGCAGGCGCCGGACGAAGCGGTATTCGCTACACTGGCGCGGACGACCCGCTAACGGCGGCCCGGATTCGCCGGCGCCCCTGACATGGAGGAGACGTGAGCGAGACATCCAGCAGCACACTGCCCGAAGCCGGCCGCGCGTCCGTCGCGCCGGTGGCCGAGCCGCCGACGCTGGCGGCGCTGGAAGCCCATCTCGCTCCGTATGCCGCGCACGCGTCGCAGTCGCGCGGCCGCCGCCATCCGGAAACCCCGCCGGCGGCGCGCACCGAATTCCAGCGCGATCGCGACCGCATCGTCCATTCGACCGCGTTCCGCCGGCTCGAATACAAGACGCAGGTCTTCGTCAATCACGAAGGCGACCTGTTCCGCACACGCCTCACGCACAGCCTCGAAGTCGCGCAGATCGCGCGCTCGGTCGCGCGCAACCTGCGACTGAACGAGGATCTCGTCGAAGCGATCTCGCTCGCGCACGATCTCGGCCATACGCCGTTCGGCCATGCGGGGCAGGATGCGCTGAACGCGTGCATGCGCGAGCACGGCGGCTTCGAGCACAACCTGCAAAGCCTTGCGGTGGTCGACGAGCTCGAGGAGCACTACGGCGCGTTCAACGGGCTGAACCTGTGCTTCGAGACGCGCGAAGGCATCCTGAAACACTGCTCGCGCGAGAATGCGCGCAAGCTGGGCGCGCTCGGCGAGCGCTTCCTGCAGGGCCGCCAGCCGTCGCTCGAGGCGCAGCTCGCGAACATCGCGGACGAGATCGCCTACAACAACCACGACGTCGACGACGGCCTGCGTTCCGGCCTGATCACGATCGAGCAGCTCGCGGAAGTCGCGCTGTGGCAGCGTCACTACGAAGCGGCGCTCGCCGAATTCCCGCACCTCGAAGGCCGTCGTCTCGTGCACGAGACGGTGCGCCGCATCATCAACACGCTGATCGTCGACCTGATCGACGAGACGACGCGCAATCTCGCCCGCGTCGTGCCCGCGTCGCTCGACGATGTGCGCGCCGCGCCGCCGCTCGTGTCGCACAGCCCCGAGATTGCCGAGCAGGCAGCGGCCCTCAAGCGCTTCCTCTTCAAGAACCTGTATCGCCACTACAAGGTGATGCGCATGGCGAGCAAGGCGCAACGCGTCGTCACCGGATTGTTCGACGCGTTCATCGACGATCCGCGCCTGCTGCCGCCGCCGTACCAGTCCGACGACGCGGCGCAGCAGCCGCGTCTCGTCGCGCACTACATCGCCGGCATGACCGACCGCTTCGCGCTGAAGGAATATCAGCGCCTGTTCGTCATCAACGACAACTGACTGTCACAAACGATCACTAGACTTCGCCGGTTCAATGGCGACGGGAATGTTGCACACGCTGTTGGTAACGTTTTCATAGGAGAGGTCGATGAAGAAGAAGCCTGCGGGGACACTGGTTCGTTCGATCGCGCTCGGCGGCGCGCTGATGTTCGGGGTGCAGCACGTGGCGCTCGCCGCGACGGAAATCCAGTTCTGGCATGCGATGGAGGCCGCGCTCGGCGAGCGGGTCAACGCGATCGCCGACCAGTTCAACGCGTCGCAAAGCGACTACAAGATCGTGCCGGTCTTCAAGGGCACCTACGACCAGGCGCTCGCGGCCGGCATCGCGGCCTATCGCAGCGGCAACGCGCCGGCGATCCTGCAGGTCTATGAAGTCGGCACGGCGACGATGATGCAGGCGAAGAAGGCGGTCGTGCCCGTCTACGACGTGTTCAAGCAGGCCGGCGTGACGCTCGACGAAAAGGCGTTCGTGCCGACCATCGCGAGCTACTACAGCGACGCGAAGACGGGCCACCTGGTGTCGATGCCGTTCAACAGCTCGACGCCGGTGCTGTACTACAACAAGGACGCGTTCAAGAAGGCCGGCCTCGATCCGAACCAGCCGCCGAAGACGTGGGCCGACGTGAAGGCCGATGCCGAGAAGCTGCGCAAGTCGGGCATGGCGTGCGGCTTCACGACCGGCTGGCAGGGCTGGATCCAGCTCGAAAACTACAGCGCGTGGCACGGGCTGCCGTTCGCGAGCCGCAATAACGGCTTCGACGGCACCGACGCCGTGCTCGAGTTCAACAAGCCGCAGCAGATCGAACATATCGCCTTCCTCCAGCAGATGGCGAAGGACGGCACGTTCACGTACGCGGGCCGCAAGGATGAAGCGTCGGCGAAGTTCTACAGCGGCGACTGCGGGATCCTGACGACGTCGTCGGGCGCGCTCGCGAACGTGCAGAAGTTCGCGAAGTTCAGCTACGGCACGGGCATGATGCCGTACGACGCGAACGTGAAGGGCGCGCCGCAGAACGCGATCATCGGCGGCGCGAGCCTGTGGGTGCTGGCCGGCAAGGATCCGGCGACCTACAAGGGCGTCGCGAAATTCCTCTCTTACCTGGCTTCGCCGCCCGTCGCCGCGAAGTGGCACCAGGACACGGGCTACCTGCCGGTCACGACCGCCGCGTACGACCTGACGCGCCAGCAGGGCTTCTACGCGAAGAACCCGAGCGCCGAAACCGCGATCAAGCAGATGCTGAACAAGCCGCCGCTGCCGTACACGAAGGGGCTGCGGCTGGGCAACATGCCGCAGATCCGCACGGTCGTCGACGAGGAGTTCGAACAGGTCTGGGCGCAGAAGAAGTCGCCGAAGGACGCGCTCGATTCGGCCGCGTCGCGCGGCGACGAACTGCTGCGCCGCTTCGAGAAGTCGGGCGGCTGAGCACGCATCGCTCCGTGCCGCCGGCGGCGCCGCGCGTCAGCGCGTGCCGTCCGGCGGCGCGATTTCCCTTCCGTTTCGCCTGACCGGACACCCGCGATGCAATCCCGTTCCCGTTTCGGTACGAGCCCGGTGCCGTACCTGCTGATCGCGCCGCAGCTCGCGATCACCGCCGTGTTCTTCCTGTGGCCGGCCGGCGTCGCGCTGTGGCAGTCCACGCAGATGCAGGACGCGTTCGGCACGTCGAGCGAATTCGTCGGCTTCGCGAATTTCACGCACCTGTTCGCCGATCCGCTGTATCTCGATTCGTTCCGCACGACGCTCGTGTTCAGTTCGCTGGTCACGGTGAGCGGGCTCGTCGTGTCGCTGTTGCTGGCCGCATGCGCCGACCGCGTGATTCGGGGCGCGCGCGTGTACCGCACGCTGCTGATCTGGCCGTACGCGGTCGCGCCGACGATCGCGGCCGTGCTGTGGGCGTTCCTGTTCAACCCGAGCATCGGCCTGATCACGTATGCGCTCGCGAAGGGCGGTATCGTCTGGAATCACGCGCTGAACGGCGGCCAGGCGATGTTCCTCGTCGTGCTGGCGTCGGTGTGGAAGCAGGTGAGCTACAACTTCCTGTTCTTCTACGCGGGGCTGCAGGCGATTCCGCGCTCGCTGATCGAGGCGGCGGCGATCGACGGCGCGGGGCCGGTGCGGCGCTTCTTCAACATCGTGCTGCCGCTGCTGTCGCCGACGAGTTTCTTCCTGCTGGTCGTGAACCTCGTCTACGCGTTCTTCGACACTTTCCCGGTGATCGACGCGGCCACCGGCGGCGGCCCGGCGCAGAGCACCAAGACGCTGATCTACAAGATCTTCGCGGAGGGCTTCCAGGGGCTCGACATCGGCAGCTCGGGCGCGCAGTCGGTCGTGCTGATGATCATCGTCGTGGGGCTCACGGTGATCCAGTTCCGCTTCGTCGAGCGCAGGGTGCAATACGCATGATCGAAAATCGCAAGGGCTTCGACCTGTTCTGCCACGCGGTGCTGATCGCGGGTGTCGTGCTGATCGTGTTTCCCGTCTACGTCGCGTTCTGCGCGGCGACGATGAACGCGCAGGAAGTGTTCACGGTGCCGCTGTCGCTCGTGCCGAGCACGCACCTGTTCGAGAACATCGCGTACATCTGGGGGCACGGCAGCGGCGGCACGACGGCGCCGTTCGGCCGGCTGCTCGTGAACAGCTTCGCGATGGCGCTCGGGATCGCGGTCGGCAAGATCGCGGTGTCGATCCTGTCCGCGTACGCGATCGTCTATTTCCGCTTCCCGTTCCGCAATACGGCGTTCTGGCTGATCTTCGTCACGCTGATGCTGCCGGTGGAAGTGCGGATCTTCCCGACCGTGCAGGTCGTGTCGACGCTGCATCTGACGAACACCTACGCGGGGCTGTCGCTGCCGCTGATCGCATCGGCGACCGCGACGTTCCTGTTCCGCCAGTTCTTCATGACGCTGCCCGACGAGCTGATGGACGCGGCGCGCATCGACGGCGCGGGGCCGCTGCGCTTCTTCTGGGACGTCGTGCTGCCGCTGTCGAAGACGAGCATCGCCGCGCTGTTCGTGATCACGTTCATCTACGGCTGGAACCAGTATCTGTGGCCGATCCTGATCACGACGGAAGCATCGCTGTCGACGGCGGTGGTGGGCATCAAGACGATGATCGCGAGCGGCGACGCCGCGACCGAATGGCAATACGTGATGGCGGCGACGCTGCTGGCGATGATCCCGCCGCTCGTCGTCGTGCTGGCGATGCAGCGCTGGTTCGTGCGCGGCCTCGTCGATTCCGAGAAATGAATGACCGACAGTAACCGGGAGAAGGACCAGGTATGGCTGCGCTGAGCTTGAAGGGCGTCAGGAAATCCTACGACGGCAAGCAGCACGTGCTGCATGGCATCGACGTGGAGATCGCCGACGGCGAATTCATCGTGCTGGTCGGCCCGTCGGGCTGCGGCAAGTCGACGTTGCTGCGGATGATCGCGGGGCTCGAGAGCGTGACGGACGGCGAGATCGCGATCGGCGACCGGGTCGTCAACACGCTGGAGCCGAAGGACCGCGACATCGCGATGGTGTTCCAGAACTATGCGCTGTACCCGCACATGACGGTCGCGCAGAACATGGGCTACGGGCTGAAGATCCGCGGGATCGAGCGCGCGACGATCGATGCGCGGGTGGCCGCGGCCGCGAAGATCCTCGAGCTCGAGCCGCTGCTCGCGCGGCGGCCGCGCGAACTGTCGGGCGGACAGCGGCAGCGCGTCGCGATGGGACGCGCGATCGTGCGCGAGCCGTCGGTGTTCCTCTTCGACGAGCCGTTGTCGAACCTCGACGCGAAGCTGCGCGTGCAGATGCGGCTCGAGATCCAGCGGCTGCATGCGCGGCTCGCGACGACGAGCGTGTACGTGACGCACGACCAGATCGAGGCGATGACGCTCGCGCAGCGGGTGATCGTGATGAATCGCGGTTACGCGGAGCAGATCGGCGCGCCGGTCGACGTGTACGAGAAACCGGCGACGGTGTTCGTCGCGGGCTTCATCGGCTCGCCCGCGATGAACCTGATGCACGGCCGGCTGTCGGAAGACGGCGCGACCTTCACGGTCGCGGGCGGCGGCCCCGCGTTGCCGGTCGCCGGTGCGCCCGGCATCGGCCGCGAGATCGCCGTCGGGCGCGACTGGGTGCTCGGCGTGCGGCCCGAACACATGACGCCGCAGCCGGGCGTCGCGCAGGCGACGCTGCCGGTCGATTCGTGCGAGCTGCTCGGCGCGGACAATCTCGCGCACGGCCGCTGGGGCAATCACGACGTCGCGGTGCGCCTGCCGCACGCGGACCGCCCCGCGCGCGGCACGGCGCTGGCGGCTGCGTTGCCCGCGCACCGACTGCATTTCTTCGATCCCGAAACCGGCAAGCGTGCCGGCTGAAACCGTCCGACTGCCGAGAGACCGACGATGATCACCCCCACCGACTGGCCCTATCCGCGCGTCGTCGCCCATCGCGGCGGCGGCACGCTCGCGCCGGAGAACACGTTGGCCGCGCTCGACGAGGGCGCGCGGCGCGGTCACCGGATGGTCGAGTTCGACGCGAAGCTGTCGGCCGACGACGTGACGTTCCTGCTGCACGACGACACGGTCGACCGGACCTCGAACGGCCACGGCGCGGCGGCGGGCATGCGTTATGCGACGCTGGCCGCGCTCGACGCGGGCGCGTGGCGCGATGCCCGCTTCGCGGGCGAACGGATGCCGACGCTGGAGGCGGCCGCGGCGCGCTGCATCGCGCACGGGCTGGCCGCGAACGTCGAGATCAAGCCGTGCCCGGGGCGCGAGCGCGAAACCGGGCAGCGCGTGGCGGCCGACGCGGCCGCGTACTGGCGCGATGCCGCCGTGGCGCCGCTGCTGTCGTCGTTCTCGTTCGACGCATTGCAGCAGGCGCGGGCGACCGTGCCTGGCCTGCCGCGCGGGATGCTCTACGAAGTCGTGCCGGACGACTGGCATGCGCAGGTGATCGATGCGCTGGACTGCGTATCGTTGCATGCTGACCACAACCGGCTCGACGAACCGCTCGTGCGCGCGATCAAGGCGGCCGGGCTGCGCATCCTGGTTTACACGGTGAACGACCTCGAACGGGCGCGCGAACTCGCGCGCTGGGGCGTCGACGCCGTGTGCACGGATCGCATCGACCTGATCGCGCCCGACGCGCTGGACGACATCGACGCCGTTTGATGGCGCCAGCCACGGTCCCGGCCGCGGCGGCGTCCGGCGAAACCCTTGCTCGGAACGTGCCTGACGCGAAAAAACGACGCCCCGACGGGATTCCCGCCGGGGCGTTTTGCATCGTGGAGACGTTACGCCAGGAAAATTCCGCTACAAATTGCAGCAGGATTAACCATTCCCCAAATATTCGACTACGCTTAGAAGCGATAGCCGACGTTCAGGTACGTGACGATCGGGTTCAGCGAGATCCTCGCCTTCGACGTTTCGGTCAGGGTGCCGACCGGCGTCCGGCGGGCCGTCGTGAAGGTTGCCGTCACCTTGACTGGGACGTACGAGAGCGACAGCCCCGCGAACCAGTGTTTCGTGAAGTTGTACGTGAAGCCGGCGTTGAAGACGGGCGCCCACTGGTTGCTGGTCGTCGCGCTGGTCGGGCCGCCGAGCACGCCGTTCTCGAAGCTGCCGTTCGTGATCTTGGCGCCGGTGAACCAGACGTACGTCGCGCCGACGCCGACATACGGACGGAACTTCGCATTGGCGTCGTTGAAGTGGTAGCGAAGCAACACGGCGGGGCTCCACTGGTACGCACGACCGAGTACGCCGAATCTTTCGAACTGACCCTTGCCGGTAATGTCGAACTTCGGCGGTATCCCCATCACGAGCTCGGTGGAGATATGGTCGGTGATGAAGTAGCCCGTTGCGAGCCCAAGCGTATCGGCGTCGTTGATGCCGGCGCCGGTGTTGGGAATGGATTGGTTGATGGGCGTGCCGCCTACGCGGTAGACGAACAGCGGGTCGCTGCTGTCCTGCGGCGAAAGGTGGAACCACCCGGTGCTGACGTAGAAGTCACCTGCGGATTGTGCATGTGCCGTACCGCCCGCGAATGCGAGCGCTGCAGCCCCCGTAATGGCCAGTTTTCGTTTCATTGTGTCTCCTCCGATCAAAGGCGTGCTCATTATGACGACTGCGTTTAAAACCAAACAAGCTCGTAAGTTAGAGTTTTCTCCCTAGGATTCGCACGACCGTACGCTTACGCGCGCCGCAGGGACAGGCATTCTACGCAGGTGCGCAATTTCGGACCTCCGGGTATTTCCTAACGCGTTCAAACGGACATTCAGCATGGCACGGTTAGCACGACTCTACGTTCCCGACCAGCCGCAGCACGTGATACTGCGCGGCCTGGATCAGCAACCCGCGTTCGTCGACGACCAGGACTACGAACTCTTCATCGATTGCCTGAAGGCCGCCGCACGCGATCACCACCTGTCGGTGCATGCCTACGTGCTGCTGCCGCGCCAGGTGCAACTGCTCGTGACGCCGAGCGACGAGGCCAGCCTGCCCAAGGCGATGCAGGCCGTCGGCCGCCGCTACGTCGCGCATTTCAACCGGCGCTATTCGCGGCGCGGCACCCTGTGGGAAGGCCGCTACCGGGCGACGGTGATCGAAGGCGAGCGCTATTTCCTGCTCGCGAGCCGCGTGGTCGAGATGAGCCCGGTGCGCTCGCAGCTCGTCGCGACGCCCGAAGCCTATCGCTGGTCGAGCTACCGGCATCACGTCGGGCTCACCGTCGACAGCCTGATCACCGACCATCCGCTCTACTGGGCGCTCGGCAACACGCCGTTCGACCGCCAGCGTGCATACAAGGAGCTGTGCGAGCAGCCGCTCGACGAGCGGCAGGCCGACCAGTTGCAGCAGGCGACGTTGAAGGGCTGGGTGCTGGGCGGCGAGAATTACCGCGAATGGGCGGCGCGCACCGCGAACCGGCGCGTCTCGCCGTTGCCGCGCGGACGCCCCAGAAAGGTGCGCGAGAACACGCCGCCGATCCAGCAGTAACGCCGGAAAGGCGGGCCAGAAGCGGCGCTCCGGGCGCCGCTTCTTTTTGCACCAAAACGATACGGCCCCAATAAAATGGCACCACATCAAGGCATTCATTTAATTGGGGTTCGATCAAGCGGTTTTTGTTGCTATTCCCTTGATTCGTCGCGTATATTCCGAATTCCGGTGGCCCGGGCGAAGCTTGCCCAACCACGGTCGGCCGCGCCGTCTCCCGCCGGGAGCGGGATCGATGGCAACAAGAAAACGGTTCAACGGCCTCCAGGCCCCCTTTACGACGGTGTCCCCATGAACGACCACCAGCAGCCGCTCGCCGCGGTGCCCGCCGCACAAGGTCTGTACGACCCGCAAAACGAACACGACGCCTGCGGCGTCGGCTTCGTCGCTCACATCAAGGGCAAGAAGAGTCACGAGATCATTCAGCAGGGTCTGAAGATTCTCGAGAATCTCGACCACCGCGGCGCGGTGGGCGCCGATCCGCTGATGGGCGACGGCGCGGGCATCCTGATCCAGATTCCGGACGCGTTCTATCGCGAGGAAATGGCGAAGCAGGGCGTGGACCTGCCGCCGGCCGGCGAATACGGGGTCGGGATGATCTTCCTGCCGAAGGAGAACGCTTCGCGTCTCGCATGCGAGCAGGAGCTCGAGCGTACGGTGAAGGCCGAAGGCCAGGTCGTGCTCGGCTGGCGCGACGTGCCGGTCGACCATGCGATGCCGATCTCGCCGACGGTCAAGGCGAGCGAGCCGCTGATCCGCCAGATCTTCATCGGCCGCGGCAAGGACATCATGGTGACGGACGCGCTCGAGCGGAAGCTGTACGTGATCCGCAAGACGGCGAGCCACCGCATCCAGGCGCTGAAGCTCAAGCACGGCAAGGAATACTTCGTGCCGTCGATGTCGGCGCGCACGGTCGTCTACAAGGGGCTGCTGCTGGCGGGCCAGGTCGGCGTGTACTACCGCGACCTGCAGGACCCGCGCGTCGTGTCGGCGCTCGCGCTCGTGCACCAGCGCTTCTCGACCAACACGTTCCCGGCATGGGAGCTGGCTCACCCGTACCGGATGATCGCGCACAACGGCGAGATCAACACCGTGAAGGGCAACGTGAACTGGCTGAACGCGCGTACCGGCGCGATCGCGTCGCACGTGCTCGCCGACGACCTGCCGAAGCTGTGGCCGCTGATCTATCCGGGCCAGTCGGATACCGCATCGTTCGACAACTGTCTCGAACTGCTGGTGATGGCCGGCTATCCGCTCGTGCACGCGGTGATGATGATGATCCCGGAAGCGTGGGAACAGCACACGCTGATGGACGAGAACCGCCGCGCGTTCTACGAATACCACGCCGCGATGATGGAGCCGTGGGACGGCCCGGCCGCGATCGCGTTCACCGACGGCCGCCAGATCGGCGCGACGCTCGACCGTAACGGCCTGCGCCCGGCGCGCTACATCGTGACCGACGACGACCTCGTCATCATGGCGTCGGAAGCCGGCACGCTGCCGATCCCCGAATCGAAGATCGTCAAGAAGTGGCGCCTGCAGCCGGGCAAGATGTTCCTGATCGACATGGAGCACGGCCGCATCATCGACGACAAGGAACTGAAGGACAACCTCGCGAACGCGAAGCCGTACAAGAGCTGGATCGACGCGGTGCGCATCAAGCTCGACGAGATCGAGCCGAAGGCCGAGGACGTCGCGGCCGGCCGCACGCAGGGCGCCGCGCTGCTCGACCGCCAGCAGGCGTTCGGCTATACGCAGGAAGACCTGAAGTTCCTGATGGCGCCGATGGCGCAGCAGGGCGAAGAGGCCGTCGGTTCGATGGGCAACGACTCGCCGCTCGCGGTGATGTCGAACAAGAACAAGACGCTCTATCACTACTTCAAGCAGCTGTTCGCGCAGGTCACGAACCCGCCGATCGACCCGATCCGCGAGAACATGGTGATGTCGCTCGTGTCGTTCATCGGCCCGAAGCCGAACCTGCTCGACACGAACAACATCAACCCGCCGATGCGTCTCGAAGTGTCGCAGCCGGTGCTCGACTTCAAGGACATCGCGAAGATCCGCGCGATCGACCAGTACACGGGCGGCAAGTTCAGCGCGTACGAACTGAACATCTGCTATCCGGTCGCCTGGGGCAAGGAAGGCATCGAGGCGCGCCTCGCGTCGCTGTGCGCGGAAGCCGTCGACGCGGTCAAGTCGGGCTACAACATGCTGATCGTGTCGGACCGCAAGACGGACGCCGAGCACGTCGCGATTCCCGCGCTGCTCGCCACGTCGGCGATCCACACGCACCTCGTCCAGCAAGGGCTGCGCACGAGCACGGGCCTCGTCGTCGAGACGGGCTCCGCGCGCGAAACGCACCACTTCGCGCTGCTCGCGGGCTACGGCGCGGAAGCCGTGCACCCGTACCTCGCGATGGAAACGCTCGCGAAGATGGCCGAAGGCCTGCCGGGCGACCTGTCGCCGGAGAAGGCCGTCTACAACTTCACGAAGGCGGTCGGCAAGGGCCTGCAGAAGGTGATGTCGAAGATGGGCATCTCGACGTACATGTCGTACACGGGCGCGCAGATCTTCGAAGCGCTCGGCCTGTCGAGCGACCTCGTCGAGAAGTACTTCAAGGGCACGGCGTCGAAGGTCGGCGGCATCGGCCTGTTCGAAGTCGCGGAAGAGGCGATCCGCCTGCACCGCGATGCGTTCGGCGACAGCCCGGTCCTGCGCGACATGCTCGACGCGGGCGGCGAGTACGCGTACCGCGTGCGCGGCGAAGACCACATGTGGACGCCGGATTCGATCGCGAAGCTGCAGCACGCGACGCGCAGCAACTCGTACCAGACGTACAAGGAATACGCGCACCTGATCAACGACCAGACCAAGCGTCACATGACGTTCCGCGGCCTGTTCGAGTTCAAGGTCGAGCCGACCAAGGCGATCCCGATCGACGACGTCGAGCCGGCGAAGGAGATCGTCAAGCGCTTCGCGACGGGCGCGATGTCGCTCGGTTCGATCAGCACCGAAGCGCACGCGACGCTCGCGGTCGCGATGAACCGGATCGGCGGCAAGTCGAACACCGGTGAAGGCGGCGAGGACCAGAAGCGTTACCGCAACGAACTGCGCGGCATTCCGATCAAGTCGGGCGAGACGCTGAAGTCGGTGATCGGCGACGAGATCGTCAGCGACATTCCGCTGAAGGACGGCGATTCGCTGCGCTCGAAGATCAAGCAGGTCGCGTCGGGCCGCTTCGGCGTCACCGCCGAGTACCTGGCATCGGCCGACCAGATCCAGATCAAGATGGCGCAGGGCGCGAAGCCGGGCGAAGGCGGCCAGCTGCCGGGCCACAAGGTGTCGGAATACATCGGCAAGCTGCGTTACTCGGTGCCGGGCGTCGGCCTGATCTCGCCGCCGCCGCACCACGACATCTACTCGATCGAGGATCTGGCGCAACTGATCCACGACCTGAAGAACGTGAACCCGAGCGCGAGCATCTCCGTGAAGCTCGTGTCGGAAGTGGGCGTGGGCACGGTCGCGGCCGGTGTCGCGAAGGCGAAGGCCGATCACGTGGTGATCGCCGGCCACGACGGCGGCACGGGCGCGTCGCCGCTGTCGTCGGTCAAGCATGCGGGCACGCCGTGGGAGCTCGGCCTCGCCGAAACGCAGCAGACGCTGGTGCTGAACCGCCTGCGCGGCCGCATCCGCGTGCAGGCCGACGGCCAGATGAAGACGGGCCGCGACGTCGTGATCGGCGCGCTGCTCGGCGCGGACGAATTCGGCTTCGCGACGGCGCCGCTCGTCGTCGAAGGCTGCATCATGATGCGCAAGTGCCACCTGAACACGTGCCCGGTCGGCGTCGCGACGCAGGATCCGGTGCTGCGTGCGAAGTTCAAGGGCCAGCCCGAGCACGTCGTGAACTACTTCTTCTTCGTCGCCGAGGAAGTGCGCGAGATCATGGCGCAGCTCGGCATCGCGAAGTTCGACGACCTGATCGGCCGCGCCGATCTGCTCGACACGCGCAAGGGCATCGAGCACTGGAAGGCGAAGGGCCTCGACTTCTCGCGCGTGTTTTACCAGCCGGAAGAGTGCGAGGACGTCGCGCGCCGTCACGTCGACGTGCAGGATCACGGCCTCGAGCGCGCGCTCGACCACGTGCTGATCGAGAAGGCGAAGGCTGCGATCGAGAACGGCGAGCATGTGTCGTTCATCCAGCCGGTGCGCAACGTGAACCGCACCGTCGGCGCGATGCTGTCGGGCGTGATCGCGAAGAAGCACGGCCACGACGGTCTGGCCGACGACGCGGTGCACATCCAGCTGAAGGGCACCGCCGGGCAGAGTTTCGGTGCGTTCCTCGCGAAGGGCGTGACGCTCGACCTCGTCGGCGACGGCAACGACTACGTCGGCAAGGGCCTGTCGGGCGGCCGGATCATCATCCGCCCGACCAACGACTTCCGCGGCAAGTCCGAGGAAAACATCATCTGCGGCAACACGGTGATGTACGGCGCGATCGAAGGCGAAGCCTTCTTCCGCGGCGTGGCCGGCGAGCGTTTCTGCGTGCGCAACTCGGGCGCGACGGCGGTCGTCGAAGGCACGGGCGACCACGGCTGCGAATACATGACGGGCGGCACGGTCGTCGTGCTCGGCGAGACCGGGCGCAACTTCGCGGCCGGCATGTCGGGCGGTCTCGCGTACATCTACGATCCGGAAGGCGCGTTCGCGGCCAAGTGCAACAAGTCGATGGTCGCGCTCGAGCCGGTGCTGCAGCAGGCCGAGCAGGAGCGCACGGTCGACCGCGCGCTCTGGCACGAAGGCACGACGGACGAAGCGCTGCTCAAGGGGCTCGTCGAGCGTCATTTCCAGTTCACGGGTTCGCCGCGCGCGAAGTCGCTGCTGGAAAACTGGGACGCGGCGCGCCGCCAGTTCGTGAAGGTGTTCCCGCACGAATACAAGCGCGCGCTGGGCGAGATCGGTGCGAAGAAGGCGGCGAAGGAAGTGCTGGCCGCCTGAGCGACGAACGACATAGCGAATGCCGCGCGCGCCTGACGGCCGCGCGCGGCTCCCCCACCCGATACACCGAACAGAAGAGCACCTTATGGGCAAGGCAACCGGTTTTCTGGAGTTCGAACGCCGCCACGAGGCGTACGAAGCACCGCTCACGCGCGTGAAGCACTACAAGGAATTCGTCGCGGCGCTGACCGACGCGGACGCGAAGGTCCAGGGCGCGCGCTGCATGGATTGCGGCATCCCGTTCTGTAACAACGGCTGCCCGGTCAACAACATCATCCCGGACTTCAACGATCTCGTTTACCGCCAGGACTGGCAGCAGGCGATCGAAGTCCTGCACTCGACCAACAACTTCCCCGAGTTCACGGGCCGTATCTGCCCGGCGCCGTGCGAGGCGGCGTGCACGCTCGGGATCAACGACGACCCGGTCGGCATCAAGTCGATCGAGCACGCGATCATCGACAAGGCTTGGGGCGAAGGCTGGGTGAAGCCGCTGCCGGCCGAGCACAAGACCGGCAAGAAGGTTGCGGTCGTCGGTTCGGGCCCCGCGGGCCTGGCCGCCGCGCAGCAGCTCGCGCGCGCCGGTCACGACGTGACGGTGTTCGAGAAGAACGATCGCATTGGCGGCCTGCTGCGTTACGGCATTCCCGACTTCAAGCTCGAGAAGTGGCTGATCGACCGCCGCATGCGCCAGATGGAAGCGGAAGGCGTGACGTTCCGCACCAGCGTGTTCATCGGCAAGGATCCGTTGCCCGAGTCGATCGGCAGCCTCGCGAAGGAAACCATTTCGCCGGATACGCTGAAGGAAGAATTCGACGCGGTCGTGATCGCCGGCGGTTCGGAAACGCCGCGCGACCTGCCGGTGCCGGGCCGCGAACTCGCGGGCGTTCACTTCGCGATGGACTTCCTGCCGCAGCAGAACCGCGTGAACGCGGGCGACAAGCTGGCCGACCAGTTGCTCGCGAAGGGCAAGCACGTGATCGTGATCGGCGGCGGCGATACGGGGTCGGACTGCGTCGGCACGTCGAACCGTCACGGCGCGAAGCAGGTCACGCAGTTCGAGCTGCTGCCGCAGCCGCCGGAAGAGGAAAACAAGCCGCTCGTGTGGCCGTACTGGCCGATCAAGCTGCGCACGTCGTCGTCGCACGAGGAAGGCTGCGAGCGTGACTGGGCGGTCGCGACGAAGCGTCTCGAAGGCAAGAACGGCAAGGTCGAGAAGCTGATCGCGGTGCGCGTCGAGTGGAAGGACGGCAAGATGCAGGAAGTGCCGGGTTCCGAGTTCGAGATGAAGGCCGATCTCGTGCTGCTCGCGATGGGCTTCACGCAGCCGGCCGCGCCGGTGCTCGACGCGTTCGGCGTCGCGAAGGATGCGCGCGGCAATGCGCGCGCGGCGACCGAAGGCGATCGTTCGTACTACACGTCGGTCGACAAGGTGTTCGCGGCAGGCGACATGCGCCGCGGCCAGTCGCTCGTGGTGTGGGCGATCCGCGAAGGCCGCCAGTGCGCGCGCTCGGTCGATGCGTACCTGATGGGGCATTCGGAACTGCCGCGCTGAGCCGAATCGCGCGAGCGGGTTTCGATGAACGCCGGGCGTCCGAGAGGGCGCCCGGTTTTTTTATGCCCGGGCGGCTGCGTGCTGGCGCAGCCGCGTCATTTCCGCCAGGCGTCGCCTAATCTGATCACATCAGGGATTCGTTGACAGGGACTCTGGAATGAACGGCGACCGGCTTCGTGCGTTCGTCGCGCTGATGCCCGATGCGGCGTCGCGCGACGCGCTGCACGCGTTGCCCGTCACGCGTGGCGCGCGGCGCACGCTGCCCGCGCAACTGCACATGACGCTCGCGTTCATCGGCGCAATCGAGCGGGAGCGGTGCGACGCACTGGCCGCGCATCTGCCCGCGCTCGCGGCCGCGCATGCGCTGCCGCCGTTGCCGGTCGAGCGGATCGCGTGGTGGCCGAGCCTGCCGCGCGCGCGGCTGATCGTCGCGGAACTCGCGGCCGATGCCGCGTGCGTCGCGCTGAATGCCGGGCTGGTGACGTTGCTGCGCGAACTCGGCGTGCCGACCGACCGGCGGCCGTTCCGGCCGCACGTGACGCTCGCGCGGCTGCCGCGCGATGCGGTCGGCCAGCCCGCGCACGGCGGCGCGCCGGGGCGGCCCGTCGAGGTGCGCGTCGAAGCGCTGACGCTGTTCGAAAGCCGGCTGTCGCAGGCGGGCGTGTCGCATCGGCCGATCGTGTCGGCGCCGATCGCCGCGGCCGAAGGCCGATGGACGCCGCGGTAGCGACACGCGCGGACGGCCGCGCGCCATACCGGTCGCGGCCGCGCATCGATCGCATCGACGGTACTACCCCGCCGGCCGCACTACCGGTCGTAGCGCGCGAGCGTCAGCCCGGACAGATCGATCTCCGGTGCGCGCCCGGCGACGAGATCCGCGACCACCTTTCCCGACCCCATCGACATCGCCCAGCCCGTCGAGCCGTGGCCGACGTTGAGCCAGAGGCCATCGATCCCGCTCGGGCCGAGCAGCGGCGGCCCATCGGGCGTCATCGGCCGCCGGCCGACCCAGAAACGCGCCGACGCGCGGTCGGCCGCATGCGGGAACCAGTCGTCGAGCACCTTCATCAGCGTGTCGAGCGCCTGCTGCCGCAGCGTTGCGTGGCGGTTGCCGAGCTCCGCGGTGCCCGCGACGCGCAGCATCGGGCCGAAGCGCGTGATCGCGGTCTTCAGCGATTCATCCATCAGCGCGGCGCACGGCGCCTTTTCGTCGTCGACGACCGTGAGCGTGGCCGAGTAGCCCTTCACCGGATACAGCGGCACGTCGATGCCGTGCGGTCGCAGCAGGCCGGCGCTGTCGACGCCGAGCGCGACGACGATCGCGTCCGCGGCGAGCAGTGCATCGCGTTGAATGGCCGTGCCTGCTTCGAGCGAGTCGATTCGCACGCCGCGCACCTTGCCGCCTGCGACATCCAGCGCTCGAATCGCGGTGCGGAATCGGAACGTCACGCCGTTCGCTTCGCACAGCGCCCGCAGTTCGCGGGTGAAGCGCGCGCAGTCCCCGGCTTCGTCGTCGGGCAGGTAGATGCCGCCGACGGGGGCCTGCCGTGCCCAGCGCAGGCCCGGCTCGATCGCGGTACAGCCGGCCGCGTCCAGTTCGCGGAACGCGATGCCGGCATCGCGCAGCACCTTCAGCGCGGGCTGCGCCATCTCGACGTCGAACGCGCCGCGCAGCAGTTGCAGGTAACCGCGGCTCGCGCCGTAGTCGAATGGATAGCGCTCGCGAAACGCATGCAGGCACGCGCGGCTGTAATACGCGATGCGCTGCATCCGCTGCTTGTTCACGCGGAACCGCCCGAATTCGCATTCGCGCAGCCAGCGCGCGATCCAGCGCCACTGGGCGGCATCGAGCGTCGGCCGGAAGATCAGCGGCGACGCGGGCTTGAACAGGTACCTGAGGATCTTGCCGGGCATCCCGGGCGCGGCCCACGGCGTCACGTAGCCGGGCGCGATCACGCCCGCGTTGCCGAGGCTCGTCGCTTGCGCGACGTCGGCCTCGCGTTCGATCACGGTGACGTCGCAGCCTGCTTCGCGCAGGTGCCACGCGGTGGTGACGCCGATCACGCCGGCGCCGAGAACGATCACGTGCATGCGGTGTCCGGAATGAAACGGTGGCTCACGACGCGACGGCCGGATCGTCGGCGAGCGACTTGCCGCGCGTTTCCGGCAGCACGAGCGCCGCGACGATCACGAGCAGGTAGCCGCCGCCCGCGACGAGGCCGATCGCTTTCACAAGCGACATCGATTGCGACAGCGCGCCGACGAGGATCGGAAAGAACGAGCCGAGCCCGCGGCCGAGGTTGTAGCAGAAGCCCTGGCCCGAGCCGCGGATCGCGCCCGGATACAGTTCCGACAGATACGCGCCGACGCCCGCGAAGATGCCTTGCACGACGATGCCGAGCGGAAAGCCGAGCAGCAGCATCGCGGTATCGGTGATCGGCAGCATCGTGTACGCCATGCCGAGCGAGAACGAGCCGATCGCGAACAGGATGAACGACGCGCGGCGGCCGAGCCGGTCGGACAGGATCGCGCCGACCACGTAGCCGACGAACGAGCCGACGATCAGCACGACCAGATAGCCGCTCGTGTTGAACACCGACAGGTGGCGCACGGTTTTGAGATAGGTGGGCAGCCACGTCGTGATCGCGTAGTAGCCGCCGAGCATGCCGGTGCACAGCGCGCTGCCGAACAGCGTCGCGCGCAGGTGCGGCGGCGAGAAGATCTCGAGGAAGTGGCCCGACACGCGGCCTTCGTCGCGCGCGCGGCGCGTGGCCGTATAAATATCGGGATCGCTGACGTTGCGGCGGATGTACAGGATCCACAGCGCGGGCACGATGCCGATCCAGAAGCACGCGCGCCACGCGACCTGCTCGGGCAGCAGCGCGAAGAACGCCCAGTAGAGGATCGCGGCCGCGCCCCAGCCGAACGACCAGCTGCTCTGCACGGTGCCGACGGCCTTCGCGCGATGCTCGGGCGAGCGGATCGTCTCGGCCATCATGATCGTCACGACCGACCATTCGCCGCCGAAGCCGAAACCCTGCAGCGTGCGCGTCGCGAGCAACTGCCAGAACGAATGCGTGAAGCCGGACAGGCACGTGAACAGCGCGAACGTCGCGATCGTCCACTGCAGCACGCGCACGCGGCCGTAGCGGTCGGCGAGGATGCCGGCGACCCAGCCGCCGATCGCCGACGAGATCAGCGAACTGGTCGCGATCATCCCGGCCTCGCTCTTCGTCATGCCCCAGGTGGCGATCAGCGTCGGAATCAGGAACGAATAGATCATGAAGTCGAACGCATCGACCGCATAGCCGCCGAAACCGGCGTACAGCGTCCGGCGCTCGCGCGTCGACAATTCGTTGAACCACTGGAATGCCTGCATGCTTGCCGCCCTCTCTCGTCTTGTCTCGTCCGGCGCTGCCGCGTCGCGGTTATTTTACGGGCGCGATTCGGCGCGCCAAAAAGGCGGATGCAGGGTCGTGCGGGAAAGCTGGCGGGCGGAAAGACGCGTCAGAGCGTCAGGCCGCCGTCGACGTGGATGACCTGGCCGGTGATTTGCCGTGCCGCGTCCGACAGCAGGAACGCGATCAGTGCGGCGACGTCGTCGGGTTCGGCGATGCGGCCGAGCGGCGTCGCCTGTTCGGCCTGCGCCCACGCGGCGGCGTTGCCGGCACTCGGCCCGTGGTCCTTGCGCGTGAAGCCCGGCGCGACCGCGTTGACGGTGATGCCGTGCGCGGCGAATTCGGCGGCTGCGGTACGCACCAGCGATTCGAGCGCGGCCTTCGCGGCGGCGGTCGCCGCGAATGGCGCATCGGCGCGGTAGCGGTGCGCGACGAACGAACTGACCGCGACGATTCGTGGTGCTGCCGACGCTTCGAGCAGCGGCCGCGCGCGGCCCGCGAGCGCGGAGAACGCACCGGGCATCGCCGCGAACGCGGATGCGAGTGCATCCACGGAGAGATCGGAAAAGGATTGCCGCGCGGCGAAGCCGGCGTTTGCGACGAGCTGGTCGAGCCCGCCGAAGCGGGCGGCGACGGCATCGACGAGCGCGGCCGCAATACCCGGCTCGCCGAGATCGCCGGTCAGCGTCAGGCATTCCGCGCCGGCCGCCGTGCACGCTTGTGCGACGTCGGCGAGCCGCGCGTGTGCCGCATCGTCCGCGCCGCGCGCATGCAGCGCCAGCGCGACGCCGGGTGCCGCGAGCCGCCGCGCGAGCGCCGCGCCGATCCCCGCACCTGCGCCGGTGATCAGCGCGATGCGCGCGAGGTGCGCGGCGCGTGGGCTCACGCGGCGACCTTGTCGTCGTCGTTTACGCGCTCGACATTGATCGTGCCGACGTGGAACGCGGCCAGCGACTCGCGGTGCGCGATGCTGACGATCGCGGCCTTCGGCAGCCGCTCGGCGAACAGGTGATAGAGGCGCGCTTCGTTGTCGGCGTCGAGCGCGCTGGTCGCTTCGTCGAGGAACAGGAAGTCGGGCTTGTGCAGCAGCACGCGCGCGCCGGCCAGGCGCTGCTGTTCGCCCGGCGACAGCACGCGGGTCCAGTGCGCGGTTTCGTCGAGGCGCTCGACGTAATCCTCGAGGCGGCACGCGCGCAGCGCATCGCGGCACGCTTCGTCGCTGAACGCGTCGGGCGTCGCCGGATAGGTGAGCGCGGCCTTCAGCGTGCCGATCGGCAAGTAGCTGGTTTGCGGCACGAACATCATCCGCGCGCCGACCGGCGCGTCGATCGCGCCGTCGCCGAACGGCCACAGGCCCGCGAGCGCGCGCATGAACGTGCTCTTGCCGGAACCCGACTTGCCGGTCACGAGCCAGCGCGAGCCGGGCTCGATCGTGAGGTCGCCGATGTTCGCGAGCGCGTTGCCGTTCGGCAGCGCGAGCTTCAGCGACGACGTGGACAGCTTCGCGGCGTCGACGTAATGCAGGTTGATGCCGCCGTGCTCGGTCGCGGGCGACAGGCTTTCCTTCAGGTGCGACGTGCCCATCACACGCTTGAATTCGCGCAGACGGTTGACGGTGGCGCGCCATTCGACGAGGGTCGAGTAGCTGTTGATGAACCACGAGAACGAATCGCTGACGGTGCCGAACGCGGACGAGATCTGCATCAGTACGCCGAACGAGAACGCACCGGCAAAGTAGCGCGGCGCGGCCACGACGAGCGGGAAGATGATCGCGATCTGCCCGTAGAAGCTCAGCACGAACGTGAGCCGCTTCGTGTACTTCATCACGCGCCACCAGTTGTCGCGGATGCGCATGAAGAGGGTCTGCGCGTTGCCGGTCTCGGTCTTCTCGCCGTCGTAGAACGCGATCTGCTCGGCGTTCTCGCGCACGCGGATCAGCCCGAAGCGGAAGTCGGCCTCGACGCGCTGCTGCTGGTAGTTGATCGACACGAGCGGATGACCGACCTTCTGGATGATCAGCGAGCCGACTACCGCGTACAGCGCGGCCGCCCACACCATGTAGCCGGGAATCGCGATCGGCGTCGCGCCGAGCGTGAACGTCAGCGCGCCGGCGAGCGACCACAGGATCGTGATGAACGACACGAGCGTGACGACCGTGGACAGCAGGTCGAGCGACAGCGCGAGCGTCGTGGTCGCGAACGACTGGAGGTCGTCGGTGATCCGCTGGTCGGGGTTGTCCGCGAGGCGGTCACGCTCGATCCGGTAGAACGCGCGATCGCCGAGCCACTGGCCGAGGAAGCGGTCGGTGAGCCACTGGCGCCAGCGGAAGCCGAGCATCTGCCGCAGGTAGCGGCCGTACACGGCGAGGATGATGAATGCGAAGGCGAGCGCGGAGAACTGCATCAGCAGGTTCGGGAAGTCGTGGACGTCCTTCGACTGCAGCGCGTTGTAGAACTGCGCGTTCCATTTGTTCAGCCGGACGTTGATCCAGACCACGCAGAGGTTGATCGCGATGATCGTGACCAGCAGGCCCCACGCGATTTTCCATTCGGACGATACCCAGTAGGGCTTGATGAGGCTCCATGCGGATACCGGGCGCTCGTCCTGCGGCGCGTCGGAGGCGGAGCGGACGGGATCGATCGATTGGGTCATGTGCTTCCTGATGATGAGCCGGCGCGCGGGCCGGGCGAAACCGGGCGCGCGCCGCGATACGGCATGCCGGGGCGCGGCGCCGACTGACGGCGGGCGTCCGGATGGTCGCCCGTGCGGCTTAAACGGCACTTAAAGACCGGCGGTGACGCGGCAACCGGCCGCTCGCGCGGCCGGCCTGCGGGCATTGTGCCAGAGCGGCGCGGCGCGCCGGCGAATTTGCCGCAAGGGGGACAGTTTGCGGCGCTTTCCGCTTTTATGGTCTAATGGCCGACGACGAAACAGGGGTGCTTCGTGGCGCGGCCGGCGGATGTTCCGGGCAGCGCGGCGAGGCTGAGAAAGACCCTTCGCACCCGATCCGGGTAATACCGGCGAGGGAAGTTTCTGATCCCGCCGGGCCGCGCTGGCCGCCATCCCACATGGTCAGCGCCCGAGTCCCGCCCGGCCGGCCTTTGCTGCCGGTTTCGTCCTTTTGGGTACGCGCATTGCGCGTTACGGAAGGAATGATGGCCGCACAATCTTCAGTCTTTTGTAGGGTCCCCGGCCCGATGCCGCGTGCGTTCGCATGTGGCGGCGCGTGCGCGTCGGCGTTCGTCGCGCGTGAGCGCGCGGAGGGCGTGCGATGAACGTCCGGGATGCACGGCCCGATTTCGCGGTGCTCGGCGGCGGTCTCGTCGGCCGCCTGATCGCGTGGCGCCTCGCCGGCGACGGGCATCGCGTCGCGCTCCACGAGCGCGGCGGCCCGGACGGCGAGCAGTCGGCCGCGTGGATCGCGGCCGCGATGCTTGCGCCGCTCGCGGAAGCGGCGAGCGCGGAACTGCTGATCACCGAGCTCGGCGCAGCTTCCCTCGCGCGCTGGCCGCAGTGGCTCGCGGAACTGCCCGAACCCGTCTTCTTCCAACAGCACGGCACGCTCGTCGTCTGGCATCACGCGGACCGCGCGGAGGCGCCATTGTTCGAGCGGCGCGTGCGCGCGAACGCGCCGGCCGAGCTGTTCGACGGCGGCTTCGTGACGCTCGCCGGCGCACAGGTCGACGCAGCCGAACCCGCGCTCGCGGGCCGCTTCGCGCGCGGGCTGATGCTGCCGCGCGAAGGGCAGCTCGACAATCGCCAGGCGCTGCGCGCGCTCGCGGCGGGCCTCGCCGAACGCGGCGTCGCGCTGCACTGGCACGCGCCGGTCGACGACGCGAACCTGCCCGCCGCGCATTTCACGATCGATTGCCGCGGGCTTGGCGCGAAACCCGCACTGCCCGCGCTGCGCGGCATCCGCGGCGAAGTCGCGCGCGTGCACGCGCCCGGCATCGGGCTCACCCGGCCCGTGCGGCTGCTGCATCCGCGCTATCCGCTGTACGTCGCGCCGAAGCAGGGCGATCTCTATGTGATCGGCGCGACCGAGGTGGAGGGCGAGGACATGTCGCCCGTCAGCGTGCGCTCCGCGCTCGAACTGCTGAGCGCGGCATTCTCCGTGCATCCGGCGTTCGGCGAGGCGCGCATCCTCGAACTCAACGCGCAGTGCCGGCCGACGCTGCCCGATCATCGCCCGGCGGTGATCTGGGACGGCGCGTCGACGCTCGCCGTCAACGGCCTGTACCGGCACGGCTTCATGATCGCGCCGGAAGTCGCGCACGCGGCCGTCGCGTTCGCGCAGGCCGCGCTCGGCGGCGCGCTCGGCAATCCCGACGCGTTCGCCGCGTGGCGCGACGCCGCCCGTTGGCCGACGCTGCTTCATCACCGCAACGACGCGCGCCAGCCGGCCTGACGCGCGCCGCCGACCGAATCCGACCCAGCCTCATGGATATCCAGATCAATCAACACACCCTGACGTTGCCCGACGGCGCGACGGTGGCCGACGCGCTTGCCGCGTACGGCGCGCGTCCGCCGTACGCGGTGGCGCTGAACGGCAACTTCGTCGCGCGCACGCAGCATGCGGCGCGCGCGCTCGCGGCGGGCGACAGGCTCGACGTCGTGCACCCCGTCGCGGGCGGCTGAGCGCCGCCGGTTCGTCCCCGCTCTTCCAGGAAAACGACATGACGTCCCACCCCTCCGCCGACGCGCTGACGCTGTACGGCGTCACCTTCGCAAGCCGCGTGCTGCTCGGCACGTCGCGCTATCCGTCGCTGCAGTCGCTGTCCGATTCGATCGCCGCGTCGCGTCCCGGGATGGTGACGGTCGCGCTGCGCCGCCAGATGACGGGCGGCACGGCCGAAGCCGGCTTCTTCGACCTGCTCAAGCGCCACGCGGTGCCGCTGCTGCCGAACACGGCCGGCTGCCAGACCGTCGCCGAGGCCGTGACGACCGCGCACATGGCGCGCGAGGTCTTCGATACCGACTGGATCAAGCTCGAACTGATCGGCGACGACTACACGCTGCAGCCCGACCCGGTCGGGCTGATCGAAGCCGCCGCGCAACTGGTCAAGGACGGCTTCAAGGTGCTGCCGTACTGCACCGAGGATCTCGTGATCGGCCGGCGCCTGCTCGACGTCGGCTGCGAGGCGCTGATGCCGTGGGGCGCGCCGATCGGCACCGGCAAGGGCGTCGTGAACCCGTACGGGCTGCGCGTGCTGCGCGAACGGCTGCCGGACGTGCCGCTGATCGTCGACGCGGGGCTCGGCGTGCCGTCGCACGCGTGCCAGGTGATGGAGTGGGGCTTCGACGGCGTGCTGCTGAACACGGCCGTGTCGCAGGCCACGCACCCGGAGATCATGGCGCGCGCATTCGCGCAGGGCGTCGAGGCCGGCCGCGCCGCGTATCTCGCCGGCCCGATGGATGCCCGCGAAACCGCGCACGCGAGCACGCCGGTCGTCGGGATGCCGTTCTGGCACCAGGATGGGGGCGGCGCATGAGCGCGCGCTTCGCCGATGCGTTCTGGCCGCCGGCCGACGAACTGGCCGAAGCGGCCGAGCGAATTCGCGCGCGGCTCGGCGACTGGCCGGACGGTGCGGCGCCGTGGCGGCTCTGCGTGGCGGCGCCCGACGTGCCCGCCGATGGCGACGTGCTGATCGTGTCGGCCGGCGACCGTGCCGCGCAGGCGCGCGCGTCCGCCGTGTCGCGGCCTGCGTCGCCGGCGGTCGCGATCGAATTCGACGAGCAGGGCGCCGTGCTGCATGCGGCCGGCGTGCGCTACGCGCTCGACGCCGCGCATCCGCTCGCGGACGACTGGATCGCGGCGCTCGCCGCGTTCCTCGATTGCGGCTTCGCGCCGCTCGACGCGCTGGTGCTCGCGCTGGCGTGGCGCGACGGCGACGAGACGCGCGCCGCCGACGCGTGGCCGGTCGATGCCGCGCGGTTCCCGCGCGTCGCCGGACTGCCGCCTGCGCCGGAACCGGCGTTCGCGCCGTGCCCCGCGCGGCTCGGCCTCTATCCGGTCGTGCCGAGCGCCGAATGGGTCGAGCGCGTGCTCGACGGCGGCGCGCGAACCGTGCAGCTGCGCGTGAAGGATGCGACCCCGGACGCGCTGCGCCGGGAAATCGCGCGAGCGGTCGAGGCCGGGCGCCGCTACCCCGATGCGCGCGTGTTCATCAACGATCACTGGCAAATCGCCGCAGAAGAAGGGGCGTACGGCGTACATCTCGGCCAGGAGGACCTCGAAACGGCCGATCTGGCCGCGATCGCGCGCGCGGGCCTGCGGCTCGGACTTTCGAGCCACGGTTATTACGAGATGTTGCGGGCGCTGCATGAGCGGCCGAGCTATCTCGCGCTCGGCCCCGTGTACGCGACCGCCACCAAGGCCGTCGCCGCGCCGCCGCAGGGCCTCGCCCGGATTGCCCGCTACGCGCGCTTCGCCGGCGCGAGCGCGCCGCTCGTCGCGATCGGCGGGGTCGCGCTCGACACGCTGCCGGCGGTGCTGGCGACGGGCGTCGGCAGCGTCGCGGTGGTCAGCGCGGTCACGGGCGCGGACGACTATCGGACGGCGCTTGTTGCGCTGCAGCAGTGCTTTGCCCGACAATTTGACAATCATTGACCGCAGGGCCCGGAACGGCGTCACGACATCATTCCAATGCAGGCCCTATAATTCGGCGTTCTGCGTAAAAGGACTGTCAGCTCCGTGAGCCCCACTCCTACCGAGACCCTGCTGGAACTTCGCGACGTCGACTTCGGCTACGGCGACCGCCTCGTCCTGTCCAACCTGAACCTGCGCTTCGGGCGCGGGCAGGTCGTCGCGGTCATGGGCGGCTCGGGTTGCGGCAAGACCACCGTGCTGCGCCTGATCGGCGGCCTCGTGCGCGCGAACCGCGGCCAGGTGCTGTTCGACGGCGCCGACGTCGGCGCGCAAACGCGCGACGGCCTGTATGCGCTGCGCCGCAAGATGGGCATGCTGTTCCAGTTCGGCGCGTTGTTCACCGACATGTCGGTGTTCGAGAACGTCGCGTTCGCGCTGCGCGAGCATACCGACCTGCCCGAAGACCTGATCCGCGACCTCGTGCTGATGAAGCTGAACGCGGTCGGGTTGCGCGGCGCGCGCGACCTGATGCCGTCCGAGGTGTCGGGCGGGATGGCGCGCCGCATCGCGCTCGCCCGCGCGATCGCGCTCGATCCGCAGCTCATCATGTACGACGAGCCGTTCGCCGGCCTCGATCCGATCTCGCTCGGCATCACCGCGAACCTGATCCGCACGCTGAACGAGGCGCTCGGCGCGACGTCGATCCTCGTCACGCACGACGTGCCGGAATCGTTCGCGATCGCCGACTACGTGTATTTTCTGGCCAACGGCGGCGTGCTCGCGCAGGGCACGCCCGACGAGCTGCGCGCGTCGACCGATCCGAGCGTGCGGCAATTCATCGACGGCGCGCCGGACGGCCCGTTCAAATTTCATTACACGAGCCCGCCGCTGGCGGCGGATTTCGGGCTCGGCGGAGGGCGCGCATGATCAGCGCGATCGGACGTTACGTCATCGGCGGCCTCGAGCGCGCGGGCTACGGCACGCGCCTGTTCGTGCGCCTCGTGCTGGAATTCTTCCCGCTGCTGCGCCGGCCGCGGCTGGTCACGAAGCAGATCCACTTCCTCGGCAACTATTCGTTCGTGATCATCGCCGTGTCGGGGCTCTTCGTCGGCTTCGTGCTCGGCCTGCAGGGGTACTACACGCTGAACCGCTACGGTTCCGAGCAGGCGCTCGGCCTGCTGGTCGCGCTGTCGCTCGTTCGCGAGCTCGGGCCGGTCGTCACCGCGCTGCTGTTCGCGGGCCGCGCGGGCACGTCGCTGACGGCCGAGATCGGCTTGATGAAGGCCGGCGAGCAGCTCACCGCGCTCGAGATGATGGCGGTCGACCCGATCAAGAACGTGATCGCGCCGCGCATGTGGGCGGGCATCATCGCGATGCCGCTCCTGGCCGCGATCTTCAATGCGGTCGGCGTGCTCGGCGGTTACTTCGTCGGCGTCGTGCTGATCGGCGTTGATCCGGGCGCGTTCTGGTCGCAGATGCAGGGCGGGGTCCAGGTCTGGGCCGATGTCGGCAACGGCGTGATCAAGAGCATCGTGTTCGGGTTCGCCGTGACCTTCATTGCACTGTTTCAAGGGTATGAAGCGAAGCCCACGCCCGAAGGCGTGTCGCGCGCGACCACCAAGACGGTCGTGTTCGCGTCGCTCGCCGTACTCGGCCTCGATTTCCTGCTGACCGCGCTGATGTTCAGCTAAGCCTCAGCCAAGCCAAATTTTGGGATGACGATGAAAAAGACTGCTCTCGACTTCTGGGTCGGCCTGTTCGTGGTGGTGGGCTTCCTTGCGGTGCTGTTCCTGGCGCTGAAGGTCGGCAACATGAGCTCGCTGTCGTTTCAGCCGACCTACTCGGTGAGAATGAAATTCGACAATATCGGCGGGCTGAAGCCGCGCGCGGCCGTGAAGAGCGCGGGTGTCGTGGTCGGCCGCGTGAAGTCGATCGGCTTCGACACGAACACGTACCAGGCGCTCGTCACGATCGACGTCGACGGCCAATACCCGTTCCCGAAGGATTCGTCGGCGAAGATCCTGACGTCGGGCCTGCTCGGCGAGCAATATATCGGCCTCGAGCCGGGCGGCGACACCGAAATGCTGAAGGCGGGCGATACGATCACGATGACGCAATCGGCGATCGTGCTCGAGAACCTGATCGGCCAGTTCCTGTACAGCAAGGCCGCCGATGCGGGCGGTGCGAAGCCGGCGGCCGGCGCATCGGGCGCGCCCGCCGCGCCCGCACCGGTGGCGGTGCCGGCGTCCGCGGTGTCCGGTTCGGCCGGCCAATAACCACACGAGAGAAAACAAGAGGGAATGACCATGCACACGATCCGCATCAGGCACGCCGCGCTGGCGATGGCGGCAGTCGCCGCGTTGAGCGGCTGCGCGACCGTGCAGACGCCGACCAAGGGCGATCCGCTCGAAGGCTTCAACCGGTCGATGTACAAGTTCAACGACACGGTGGACACGTACGCGCTGAAACCGGTCGCGAAGGGCTACCAGTACGTGGTGCCGCAGCCGGTGCGCGACAGCGTGACGAACTTCTTCTCGAACATCGGTGACGTGTACATCGCGGCGAACAACATCGTGCAGTTGCGGATCGCGGACGGCGTCGGCGACATCATGCGCGTCGTGATCAACACGGTGTTCGGCGTCGGCGGCCTGTTCGACGTCGCGACGATCGCGAAGCTGCCGAAGCACACGGCCGACTTCGGGATCACGATGGGCCGCTACGGGATGCCGTCGGGCCCGTATCTGGTGCTGCCGCTGCTCGGCCCGAGCACGCTGCGCGACACGGCCGGCCTCGGCGTCGACTACGTCGGCAACCCGCTCACCTACGTGAAGCCGGACGGCCTGAGCTGGGGCCTGTTCGGCGTGAACCTGGTCAACACGCGTTCGAACCTGCTCGGCGCGGGCGACGTGCTGGATGCCGCGGCGCTCGACAAGTATTCGTTCGTGCGCAACGCGTACCTGCAGCGTCGCCAGATGCTGATCAGCAACGCGCGCGGCGAGGCCGCCGCGACGTCGAGCAACGATGCGCTGCCGAAGTACGACCTGCCGGAAGACGGCGCGGCACCGGCGGCAGCCGGCGCGGCCGGTACGGCGGGCGCGGCAGCGGTGGGCGGCGCGGCGCCGGCGCCGGCATCGGGCGCGGCGGTTGCTGCGCCGGCCTCGGGCACGGCCGAATCGCCGAACCCGGCCAGCGAGACGAACGTGCCGGCGATGCAGGTGGCGCCGCCGTCGCCGGGCGGGCTCCGGTTCCCGAGCATCCGGCTGCACTGACGGATTTACATTCGTTACAGCCGGAAACGATTCAGTCGGTAGCGTATGCGAACTTGCGCGTAAGCTACCTGCTCCAACCTTGGCATCGACTCATTCATGCAGGCCACTATGATGAAAAAACTGTTCCTGATCCCCGTTTTCGCGGCGCTGTTCTCGTTCGGCAGCGCGGCTCACGCGCAAGTCGACCAGTCGAACCCGCAGGCGCTGATCAAGACGGCGACGCAGCAGGTGCTCGACGAAGTCAAGCAGCAGACGATCAAGCAGGGCGACACCAACCGCATCATCTCGATCGTCAACAAGGACATCCTGCCGTACACCGATTTCCGCCGCACCACGCAGCTCGCGATGGGCCGCAACTGGCGCACGGCGACGGCCGAGCAGCAACAGCAGGTTCAGGAGCAGTTCAAGCTGCTGCTGATCCGCACGTATTCGGGCGCGCTGGCGCAGCTGAAGCCGGACCAGCAGATCCAGTACCCGCCGTTCCGCGCCGATCCGGCCGATACCGACGTCGTGGTCAAGACGGTCGCGATGAACAACGGCCAGCCGGTCCAGATCGATTACCGCCTGTACAAGACGGCGAACGGCTGGAAGGTGTATGACCTGAACGTGCTCGGCGCGTGGCTGATCCAGACGTACCAGCAGCAGTTCAACGAAAAGATCCAGCAAAGCGGCGTGGAAGGGCTGATCCAGTTCCTGACGCAGCGCAACCAGCAACTTGCCGCCGGCAAGCAAGCGTCGTGAGCGGCTTCGAAGCCGGCTCCTCGCTGACCGTCGCGAGCGCGAAGTCCGCGCTCGCGGACGGTCTTGCGCGCATCGGCGCGGGCGCGACCGCCGTCGATTGCGCGGCGCTCACGCAATTCGACTCGTCCGCGCTCGCCGTGCTGCTCGCATGGCAACGTGCCGCCAAGACGCGCGGTGCAGCCCTCGACATCCTCAATCTCCCTCCGAAGCTCGCCAGCCTCGCGCGCGCGTACGGCGTCGACGCGCTCATCGAAGGCACCGGCCGACATTGACCCTGTCCGATCGAAGCCTGCCGCGCCAGCCGGCGCGCGCACGCTTCGGGCCGCGCGCCGCCGGCGCCGGCTCCCCCAGCCGGTTTGCCCTATAATCAAGCGTTTTGCGGGGCAGCCAATCGGCGTCCGGCCCCCATTTTCTTTCGCAGCAAGCACAGAATAGGCGTCGCGGCCCTGGCGTCGCGCACAGTCATGTCAGCCATAGAAATCCGTCACGTCAAGAAGCGCTACAAGTCGCTTCAGGCGCTCAAGGGCGTCAGCCTGTCGGTCGAGGAAGGCGAGTTTTTCGGTCTGCTCGGCCCCAACGGCGCAGGCAAGACCACGCTCATCAGTATCCTCGCCGGGCTCGCCCGGGCCGACGAAGGCAGTATCTCGGTGCGCGGTCACGACGTCGTCCAGGACTTCCGCAACGCCCGCCGCTCGCTCGGCGTCGTGCCGCAGGAACTCGTTTTCGACCCGTTCTTCACCGTCCGCGAGACGCTGCGGATCCAGTCCGGCTATTTCGGGCTGCGCCGCAACGACGACTGGATCGACGAAGTGATGGCCAATCTCGATCTCACCGAGAAAGCCGACGCGAACATGCGCGCGCTGTCGGGCGGGATGAAGCGCCGCGTGCTCGTCGCGCAGGCGCTCGTGCACCGGCCGCCGGTGATCGTGCTCGACGAGCCGACCGCCGGCGTCGACGTCGAATTGCGCCAGACGCTGTGGAAATTCATCTCGCGCCTGAACCGCGAGGGTCACACGATCGTGCTGACCACCCACTACCTCGAGGAAGCCGAGTCGCTGTGCGACCGCATCGCGATGCTGCGCCGCGGCGAAGTCGTCGCGCTCGATCGCACCGACGCGCTGCTGCGCCGCTTCGCGGGCCTGCAGCTGTACCTGCGGTTCGCGACCGGCGCGCTGCCGGCCGAACTGCGCGGGCTGGAAACCGACCCGGCCGCGCGCGCGCCGGGCGAGCACCTGCTGCGCCTCGCGAGCTACGACGAGGTCGAACGCATCCTCGCGCAATGCCGTGCGGCCGGCTGCACGTTCGACGAGATCGAGGTCCGCAAGGCCGACCTCGAGGATGTGTTCGTCCAGGTGATGAACGGGGCCGAGGTGATCGAGGGTCTGGCATGAATCAACACTCCCCACGCGAACTGCGTTCGCTGCCGCTCGAAGGGGCGGCCCGGCGCGTGCCGGGAAGCGGGTTCCGCACGCTGTTCTACAAGGAACTGCTGCGTTTCTGGAAGGTGTCGTTCCAGACGGTGTGCGCGCCGATCGTCACGGCGCTGCTGTACCTGACGATCTTCGGCCACGCGCTGTCGGGCCGCGTCGAAGTGTATCCGGGCGTCGAGTACGTGAGCTTTCTCGTGCCCGGCCTCGTGATGATGAGCGTGCTGCAGAACGCGTTCGCGAACAGCTCGTCGTCGCTGATCCAGTCGAAGATCACCGGCAACCTCGTGTTCATGCTGCTGCCGCCGCTGTCGTACCGCGACATCTTCGGCGCGTACGTGCTCGCGTCCGTCGTGCGCGGGCTCGCGGTCGGCGCCGGCGTGTTCGTCGTGACGATCTGGTTTGTCCCGATGCACTTCGCGGCGCCGTTGTTCATCATGGCGTTCGCGCTGCTCGGCTCCGCGATTCTCGGCACGCTCGGCCTGATCGCCGGGATCTGGGCCGAGAAGTTCGACCAGCTCGCCGCGTTCCAGAACTTCCTGATCATGCCGCTGACGTTCCTGTCCGGCGTGTTCTATTCGACGCACTCGCTGCCGCCCGTGTGGCGCGAAGTGTCGCGTCTCAACCCGTTTTTCTACATGATCGACGGCTTCCGTTTCGGGTTCTTCGGCGCGTCCGACGTCAACCCGTTCGCGAGCCTCGCGATCGTCACCGGTTTCTTCGTGCTGCTCGCGCTGATCGCGATGCGGCTGCTCGCGACCGGCTACAAACTGCGTCATTGATATCGACAGGCCGCGGCCGCCGCAGGGCGGCGCGCGCCGACAGGAGCCTTACACCATGTTGCCGACTCCCGAACAGGTCAAGCAATACATCGCCGGCGGTCTCGCCTGCACGCATCTGGAAGTCGAAGGCGACGGCCAGCATTTCTTCGCGACGATCGTGTCGGCGGCCTTCGAAGGCAAGCGGCCGATCCAGCGGCACCAGCTCGTCTATGCGGCGCTCGGCGATCGCATGAAGCAGGAAATTCACGCGCTCAGCATGAAGACGCTGACGCCCGCCGAATGGCAGAACGCATAAACGGAAATCACTGAGTGCAAGTCACCGTCAACGAGCGCGACGCCGTCCAGAGCGTCGCCACGGCACACCCGGCCGCCAACGGGGAATCGCAGGGACTGGGGATGGACAAGCTCGTGATCGAAGGCGGTCGCCGGCTGTCGGGCGAGATCGTCGTGTCGGGCGCGAAGAACGCCGCGCTGCCGATCCTGTGCGCGGGGCTGCTCAGCGCCGAGCCGGTCGAACTCGACAACGTGCCGAACCTGAAGGACGTGCGCACCACGCTGAAGGTGCTGAACCAGATGGGCGTGAAGAGCGAAACGGACGGCTGCCGCGTGCAGCTCGACGCATCGCGCGTCGACAACCTCGTCGCGCCGTACGAGCTCGTGAAGACGATGCGGGCGTCGATCCTCGTGCTCGGGCCGCTGCTCGCGCGCTTCGGCGAGGCGAAGGTGTCGCTGCCGGGCGGCTGCGCGATCGGCGCGCGGCCGGTCGACCAGCACATCAAGGGCCTGCAGGCGATGGGCGCGGAGATCAGCATCGAGCACGGCTTCATCGAAGCGCGCGCGAAGCGCCTGAAGGGCGCGCGCATCGTGACCGACATGATCACGGTGACGGGAACGGAAAACCTGCTGATGGCCGCGACGCTCGCCGACGGCGAGACGGTGATCGAAAACGCCGCGCGCGAGCCGGAAGTGAGCGATCTCGCACACTTGCTGGTCGCGATGGGCGCGAAAATCGACGGTATCGGCACCGATCGCCTCGTGATCCAGGGCGTCGAGCGGCTGCACGGCGCGCGCCATTCGGTGATCCCAGACCGTATCGAGGCCGGCACGTTCCTGTGCGCGGTCGCGGCGGCCGGCGGCGACGTGATGCTGACGGGCGTGCGCCCGCACATCCTCGACGCGGTGATCGACAAGCTGCGCGAAGCCGGCGTGTCGATCGAGGAAGGGGACAGCTGGCTGCGCGTGAAGATGGAGCGCCGCCCGTCGGCGGTGACGATCCGCACGTCGGAATACCCGGCGTTTCCGACCGACATGCAGGCGCAGTTCATGGCCCTCAATACGGTCGCGACGGGCACCGCGCAAGTCGTCGAAACCATTTTCGAGAACCGCTTCATGCATGTGCAGGAGCTGAACCGGCTCGGCGCGAACATCACGATCGACGGCAACACGGCGCTCGTGACCGGCGTCGACAAGCTGTCCGGCGCGAACGTGATGGCGACCGACCTGCGCGCGTCGGCGAGCCTCGTGATCGCCGGGCTGCGCGCGGACGGCGAAACGCTCGTCGACCGCATCTATCACCTGGACCGCGGCTACGACCGCATGGAAACCAAACTGACCGCCGTCGGCGCGAACGTGCGCCGCCTCTCCGGGAGCCAAGCATGACCGCGCCGCTGACCCTTGCCCTGTCGAAGGGCCGGATCTTCGAGGAAACCCTGCCGCTGCTGGCCGCCGCCGGCGTGCAGGTGGCCGAGGATCCGGAAACGTCGCGCAAGCTGATCCTGCCGACGACCGATCCGAACCTGCGCGTGATCATCGTGCGCGCGAGCGACGTGCCGACCTACGTCGAATACGGCGCGGCCGATTTCGGCGTGGCCGGCAAGGACGTGCTGGTCGAGCACGGCGGCTCGGGCCTGTACCAGCCGATCGATCTGAACATTGCGCGCTGCCGGATGTCGGTGGCCGTGTCCGCCGGTTTCGACTATGCGAACGCGGTGCGCCAGGGCGCGCGCCTGCGGGTCGCGACGAAATACGTCGAAACGGCGCGCGAACACTTTGCCGCGAAGGGCGTGCACGTCGACCTGATCAAGCTGTACGGCTCGATGGAGCTCGCGCCGCTGGTCGGGCTGGCCGACGCGATCGTCGACCTCGTCAGCTCGGGCGGCACGCTGAAGGCGAACAATCTGGTCGAGGTCGAGGAGATCATGGCGATCTCGTCGCGCCTCGTCGTGAACCAGGCCGCGCTCAAGCTGAAGCGCGCGGCGCTCAAGCCGATCCTCGACGCGTTCGAACGCGCGTCGCAGAATGGCGGTTGAGCGCATCACCGTAACGGAACTCCCATGTCCATCACCATCCGCAAGCTCGATTCGACGAACGAAGGCTTCGGCGCCGCGCTGCGCGCCGTGCTCGCGTTCGAGGCGAGCGAAGACGAAGCGATCGAGCAGTCGGTCGCGCAGATCCTCGCCGACGTGAAGTCGCGCGGCGACGCCGCGGTGCTCGAATACACGAACCGCTTCGACCGGCTGAGCGCGGACAGCGTCGCCGCGCTCGAACTGCCGCAGGACGCGCTGCAGACGGCGCTCGACGGCCTCGCGCCGAAGGCGCGCGCGGCGCTGGAAGCGGCCGCGGCGCGGGTGCGCGCGTACCACGAGAAGCAGAAGATCGAGTGCGGCACGCATAGCTGGCAGTACACGGAGAGCGACGGCACGGTGCTCGGCCAGAAAGTCACGCCGCTCGACCGCGTCGGCCTGTACGTGCCGGGCGGCAAGGCCGCGTATCCGTCATCGGTGCTGATGAACGCGATTCCCGCGCGCGTCGCGGGCGTCGGCGAGATCGTGATGGTCGTGCCGACCCCGGACGGCGTGAAGAACGACCTCGTGCTCGCCGCGGCGCTGCTCGGCGGCGTCGATCGCGTGTTCACGATCGGCGGCGCGCAGGCGGTCGGCGCGCTCGCGTACGGCACGGCGACGGTGCCGGCCGTCGACAAGATCTGCGGTCCCGGCAACGCGTACGTCGCGTCGGCGAAGCGCCGCGTGTTCGGGACGGTCGGCATCGACATGATCGCCGGGCCGTCGGAAATCCTCGTGCTGTGCGACGGCACGACCGATCCGAACTGGGTCGCGATGGACCTGTTCTCGCAGGCCGAGCACGACGAACTCGCGCAGTCGATCCTGCTGTGCCCGGACGGCGCGTTCCTCGATCGCGTCGAGAAGGCGATCGACGAGCTGCTGCCGACGATGCCGCGCCAGGACGTGATCCGTGCGTCGCTCGAAGGCCGCGGTGCGCTGATCAAGGTGCGCGACATGGCCGAGGCGTGCCGGATCGCGAACGACATCGCGCCGGAACACCTCGAAATTTCCGCGCTGGAGCCGCAGCAATGGGGCCAGCAGATTCGCCACGCGGGCGCGATCTTCCTCGGCCGCTACACGAGCGAGAGCCTCGGCGACTACTGCGCGGGCCCGAACCACGTGCTGCCGACGTCGCGCACCGCGCGCTTCTCGTCGCCGCTCGGCGTGTACGACTTCATCAAGCGCTCGAGCCTGATCGAGGTCAGCGCGGAGGGCGCGCAGACGCTCGGCGAGATCGCGTCCGAACTCGCCTACGGCGAAGGGCTGCAGGCGCACGCAAGGAGCGCCGAGTTCCGGATGAAGGGCTGACCGCGCCGGGTGCGCGGGCCGGGCGGGCGCCGAGGCGCCGGCACCGGCCGCCCCGGATCGGGGCAGGGGACGAGCGCAGGGCGGCAGCCGCCGCCTTGCCGACCATTTGACGCCGGCGCGATGCACGCCGGCTTGAGACCATGACGACGCCACAAGACATCATCCGCCGCGACGTGCTCGCGATGACGAGCTATCCGGTTCCCGACGCGAGCGGGTTCGTGAAGCTCGACGCGATGGAGAACCCGTATTCGCTGCCGGAGCCGCTCGCCGCGGCGCTCGGCGAGCGGCTCGCGCAGGTCGCGCTGAACCGCTACCCGGCGCCGCGCCCGGCCGCGCTGCTCGACAAGCTGCGCCATGCGATGCGCGTGCCGGCCGGCTGCGACGTGCTGCTCGGCAACGGTTCCGACGAAATCATCAGCATGATCTCGGTCGCGTGCGCGAAGCCGGGTGCGAAGGTGCTCGCGCCGGTGCCGGGCTTCGTGATGTACGAACTCTCGGCGAAGTTCGCGCAGCTCGAGTTCGTCGGCGTGCCGCTGAAGGCGGACCTGACGCTCGATGCCGACGCGCTGCTCGCGGCGATCGCCGAGCACCGGCCGGCGATCGTCTATCTCGCGTATCCGAACAACCCGACCGGCACGCTGTACGACGACGCCGATGTCGAGCGGATCGTCGCGGCCGCGCGGCACAGCCTGATCGTGATCGACGAGGCGTACCAGCCGTTCGCCGAGCGCTCGTGGCTGCCGCGCGCGGGCGAGTTCGACAACGTCGTCGTGATGCGCACGGTGTCGAAGCTCGGCCTCGCGGGCATCCGCCTCGGCTATCTCGTCGGCACGCCCGCGTGGCTGAACGAGTTCGACAAGGTGCGCCCGCCGTACAACATCAACGTGCTGACCCAGGCGACCGCCGATTTCCTGCTCGACCACCTCGACGTGCTCGACGCGCAGGCGGCCGAATTGCGCGCGGAACGCGCGCGCCTCGCGCAGGCGGTGGCCGCGCTGCCGGGCGCGACGGTGTTCCCGAGCGCCGGCAATTTCCTGCTGGTGCGCGTGCCGGACGCCGCGGCCGTGTTCGATGCGCTGCTCACCGAGCGGGTGCTGGTCAAAAACGTGAGTAAAATGCATCCGTTACTGGCCGAATGCGTGCGGCTGACCGTCGGTTCTCCCGACGAAAACGCCCGCCTGCTGGCCGCCTTGAAACTCGCGCTGCCCGGTTGAGCCCAGGGCGCGGCGGCGCGCGACGATCAATCCCCATTTACATCAGACTCAATCAAGGAATTGCCATGCGTGTGGCGGAAGTCGTTCGCAATACCAGCGAAACGCAGATCCGTGTGAAGCTCGATCTCGACGGCACCGGCCGGCAGAAGCTGGCCACCGGCGTGCCGTTTCTCGACCATATGCTCGACCAGATCGCGCGACACGGTCTGGTCGATCTCGAGGTCGAAGCGCATGGCGACACGCATATCGACGATCACCACACGGTCGAGGATGTCGGTATCACGCTCGGTCAGGCCGTCACGAAGGCGATCGGCGACCGCAAGGGCATCCGCCGCTACGGCCATTCGTACGTGCCGCTCGACGAGGCGCTGTCGCGCGTCGTGATCGACTTCTCCGGCCGGCCGGGCCTCGAATTCCACGTGCCGTTCACGCGCGCGCGGATCGGCACGTTCGACGTCGACCTGTCGATCGAGTTCTTCCGCGGGTTCGTGAACCACGCGGGCGTCACGCTGCATATCGACAACCTGCGCGGGATCAACGCGCACCATCAGCTCGAGACGGTGTTCAAGGCCTTCGGACGCGCGCTGCGCGCGGCGGTGGAACTCGACGAGCGCGCGGCGGGGCAGATTCCGTCGACGAAAGGCAGCCTCTAACTTCCGAACGGACGACGCCAAGGACAACCTCACGGCTTCGGCGCGGCGCGCCGGCTTGCGATGGATCTGCTCAAATCGTTCATTTCGCTGCTCGCGCTGATCAACCCGGTCGGCGCGGTGCCGTTCTTCCTGAGCTTGACGGCGCAGCAGACGGACGACGAGCGGCGGCGCACGATCCGGATCGCATCGGTGTCGGTGTTCTGCGTGATGACGGTGACCGCGCTGCTCGGGCAGCAGATCATCAACTTCTTCGGCATTTCGGTCGGGTCGCTCGAAGTGGGCGGCGGGATCATCATGCTGCTGATGGCGATCAACATGCTGAACGCGCAGATCGGCAACACGCGATCGACGCCGGAGGAACGCCACGAAGCCGAGCTGAAGGACAACATCGCGGTCGTGCCGCTGGCGATTCCGCTGCTCACGGGCCCCGGCTCGATCAGCACGGTGATCATCTATGCGGCGAACGCGCATCACTGGTATGAGCGGGCCGGGCTGGTCGCGATCGGCGCGGTCCTGGCTTTTCTGTGTTTCGTCGCGATGCGGCTCGCCGAGCCGATCGCGACCTGGATCGGCCGCACCGGCATCAACATCGCCACGCGGCTGATGGGTCTGATGCTGTCGGCGCTGGCGGTGGAATTCATCGTCGATGGACTGAGGGCGCTACTGCCTGCACTGAGATGAAAACTTCGATTGCGATTGTGGATTATGGGATGGGCAACCTGCGCTCGGTCGCGCAGGCGCTCAAGAAGGCCGAACCGGCCGCCGACGTGGCGATCGTCGACACGCCGGCCGCGATTCGCGCGGCCGACCGCGTCGTGCTGCCCGGCCAGGGCGCGATGCCCGACTGCATGCGCTGCCTAGGCGAATCGGGCTTGCAGGAGGCCGTGATCGACGCATCGCGCACCAAGCCGCTGCTCGGCGTATGCGTCGGCGAGCAGATGCTGTTCGACTGGAGCGCGGAAGGCGACACGAAGGGTCTGGGCCTCCTGCCCGGCAAGGTCGTGCGCTTCGAGCTCGACGGCCGCGTGCAGGACGACGGCTCGCGCTTCAAGGTGCCGCAGATGGGCTGGAACCGCGTGCGCCAGGCGCAGCCGCACCCGCTGTGGGACGGCGTGCCCGACGACGCGTATTTCTACTTCGTGCACAGCTATTACGTGAGCCCGGACAACCCGGCGCACACGGTCGGCGAAACGGCCTACGGCGCGCCGTTCACGTCCGCGGTCGCGCGGGACAACATCTTCGCGACCCAATTCCACCCGGAGAAGAGCGCGGAAGTCGGGTTGCGTCTGTATCGCAACTTCGTACACTGGAAGCCGTAAAACGTGGCGCGCGAGCCACAGTCGACCTGGCCGAACGGCCTGTCGTGCATGGCGCGCGCGCTTAAGCACCGAAAGAGTTGTACTAAACTAGCGAGACGGCGCGGCACCGGTTTGGCCGGTACGCGCCTGATTCTTTTCATTTTCCACGACGACACCCGATTGCTATGTTGCTGATTCCGGCCATCGACCTCAAAGACGGTCAGTGTGTGCGCCTCAAACAGGGCGATATGGACCAGGCCACGATTTTCTCCGAGGACCCGGCGGCGATGGCCCGCAAGTGGGTCGATCTCGGCGCCCGACGGCTCCATCTCGTCGACCTGAACGGCGCATTCGCCGGCAAGCCGAAGAACCTCGAGGCGATCGAAGCGATCCTCGACGAAGTCGGCGACGAAATCCCGGTCCAGCTCGGCGGCGGCATCCGCAGCCTCGAGACGATCGAGAAGTATCTCGACGCCGGCCTGTCCTACGTGATCATCGGCACCGCGGCAGTGAAGAACCCGGGCTTCCTGCAGGACGCGTGCACCGCGTTCTCCGGCAGCATCATCGTCGGGCTGGACGCGAAGGACGGCAAGGTCGCGACCGACGGCTGGAGCAAGCTGACCGGCCACGAAGTGATCGATCTCGCGAAGAAGTTCGAGGACTACGGCGTCGAATCGATCGTCTACACGGACATCGGCCGCGACGGGATGCTGCAAGGCATCAACATCGACGCGACCGTGAAGCTTGCGCAGGCGGTCGGCATCCCGGTGATCGCGTCGGGCGGCCTGTCGAACCTCACGGACATCGAGAGCCTGTGCGAAGTGGAAGAGCACGGCGTCGAAGGCGTGATCTGCGGCCGGGCGATCTACTCCGGCGATCTCGATTTCGCGGCCGCGCAAAAGCGCGCGGACGAACTGAACGGCGAACTCGACAACGCGTAACCGCGATCGTCCCGTTCGCCGGGGCTGCCCGCGGGCGGCCCCGACCGGAAGCCTCGCGCGAGGCTTCCGCAACCGGCCGTCCCAGCGCGGCATTTGGCGCAACATCATGGCTCTAGCTAAACGCATCATCCCCTGCCTGGACGTGACCGCCGGGCGTGTCGTCAAGGGCGTCAATTTCGTCGAGCTGCGCGACGCCGGCGACCCCGTCGAAATCGCCCGCCGCTACGACGACCAGGGTGCCGACGAACTGACCTTCCTCGACATCACCGCGACGTCCGACCAGCGCGACCTGATCCTGCCGATCATCGAAGCCGTCGCGTCGCAGGTCTTCATTCCGCTGACCGTCGGCGGCGGCGTGCGCGCCGTCGAGGACGTGCGGCGCCTGCTGAACGCGGGCGCGGACAAGGTCAGCATGAATTCGTCGGCGGTCGCGAATCCGCAGCTCGTGCGCGACGCGGCCGACAAGTACGGCTCGCAGTGCATCGTCGTCGCGATCGACGCGAAGCGCGTGTCTGCCGACGGCGAGACGCCGCGCTGGGAAGTGTTCACGCACGGCGGCCGCAAGAACACGGGCCTCGACGCGATCGAATGGGCGCGCAGGATGGCCGAGCTCGGCGCGGGCGAGATCCTGCTCACGAGCATGGACCGCGACGGCACGAAGTCGGGCTTCGACCTCGCGCTCACGCGCGGCGTGTCGGACGCGGTGCCGGTGCCGGTGATCGCGTCGGGCGGCGTCGGCTGCCTGCAGGATCTCGCGGACGGCATCAAGGACGGCCGCGCCGACGCGGTGCTGGCCGCGAGCATCTTCCACTACGGCGAGCACACGGTCGGCGAGGCGAAGCGCTTCATGGCCGACCAGGGCATCGCGGTGAGGCTGTGATGAATACCGAAACGAAATCGGTGCCCGCGTGGCTCGACAAGGTCCGCTGGGACGACAACGGCCTCGTGCCGGTGATCGCGCAGGAGGCGTCGACGAACGACGTGCTGATGTTCGCGTGGATGAACCGCGAAGCGCTCGCGAAGACGATCGAGACGCAGCGCGCGGTCTACTATTCGCGTTCGCGCAAGCGCCTGTGGTTCAAGGGCGAGGAGTCGGGCCACGTGCAGCACGTGCACGAGGTGCGGCTCGACTGCGACGAGGACGTCGTGCTGCTGAAGGTCGAGCAGGTGTCGGGCATCGCGTGCCACACCGGCCGGCATTCGTGCTTCTTCCAGAAATTCGAAGGTACGGTGGACAGCGGCGACTGGGTCGCGGTCGAGCCGGTGCTGAAAGACCCCGAACACATCTACAAATGACGCAATCGACCGAAGACACGCTGCTGCGCCTGGCGGCCGTGATCGACAGCCGCAAGGGCGGCGATCCCGATCAATCGTACGTATCGCGCCTGTTCCACAAGGGCGACGACGCCGTGCTGAAGAAGATCGGCGAAGAGGCGACGGAAGTCGTGCTGGCCGCGAAGGACGTGCGCCAGGGCGGCGCGCCGAGCGCGCTGGTCGGCGAGGTGGCCGACCTGTGGTTCCACTGCCTCGTGATGCTGTCGCATTTCGACCTGAGCCCGGCGGACGTGATCGCCGAACTCGAGCGCCGCGAAGGCCTGTCGGGCATCGAGGAAAAAGCGCTGCGCAAGCGCCGCGAGCGCGAGGAAAACGGCGGGTGACGAACAGGGCCCGCCGCGGTGGCAACAGTGCGGTAAGCTGTAAGAATTGTCATCTAACGGGGGTAGCATCATGAACGATACGTCGAACCAGTTTCCGACGCCGGCGGTGCCGGGAGCCGCGGATGCCGAGCGCCTGAACGGGCTGCGCACGCTGACCCACGTGCTGTACGGTCTTTATGCAATTCACTGGCTGACGGGCGGCGTCACGGGCATCATCGCGATCATCATCAACTACGTGAAGCGCGGCGACGTGGCCGGCACGCCGTACGCCGATCACTTCGAGTGGCAGATCCGCACGTTCTGGCGCGCGCTGATCGCTTACGTGATCGGGTTCGCGCTGATGTTCGTCGTGGTCGGATTCGTCGTGATGTTTGTCACGTGGATTTGGACGCTGTACCGTATCATCAAGGGTTGGCTGTACCTGAACGACAACAAGACGCTCGATCCGCAGGCGTGGTTCTGACCGGCCGCACGCGGGCGTTTGCAGGAGCAACATGAGTCACGATCCGAATTGCCTGTTCTGCAAGATCGCGGCAGGCGAGATTCCGAGCACGAAGGTGCACGAGGACGACGAATTCGTCGCGTTCCGCGACATCCGGCCGGCGGCCGATACGCACGTGCTCGTGATTCCGCGCCGGCACCTGCCGACGCTGTCCGCGGCGGTCGACACCGATGCGCCGATGCTCGGCCGGCTGATGCTGCTCGTCGCGCGTCTGGCCGACCAGCTCGGCGTCGCGTATACGGGCGGCGAAACCGGTTTTCGCACGGTGATCAACACGGGCCCGGGCGGCGGGCAGGAGGTCTACCACCTGCACGCGCATATCCTGGCCGGCCCGCGCCCGTGGCAACGGATGGGTTGACGACGCGGGGCGTTTCCCCGCATCCGATAGTCGAAGCCGGCGCGTCGCCGGCAATTTACGCCGCATCGCGGCGTGGTTGAGGAGAGGTTTCATCATGGGTGGATTGAGCATTTGGCACTGGCTGATCGTGCTGCTGATCGTCGCGCTGGTTTTCGGTACGAAGAAGCTGCGCAACATCGGCAACGACCTCGGTAGCGCCGTGAAGGGTTTCAAGGACGGCATGAAGGAAGGCGAAACGCCGGCGGACGCGCAGCAACTGCCGCGTTCGGGCGCGGTCGACGTCAACGCGAAGGAAACGACGCGTTCCGATTCGAACAAGGCGTAACGCCGGCACGCTGAGGCATTCGCGATGCTGGATCTCGGTCTTTCGAAGATGGCGCTGATCGGCGTCGTCGCGCTCGTGGTGCTCGGCCCCGAGCGCCTGCCGCGCGTCGCGCGTACGGCAGGCGCGCTGTTCGGCCGCGCGCAGCGGTACATCAACGACGTGAAGGCCGAGGTCTCGCGCGAAATCGAACTCGACGCGCTGCGGACGATGAAGACCGATTTCGAATCGGCCGCGCGCAATGTCGAGACGACGATTCACGACAACCTGCGCGAGCACGAGAAGGAACTGAACGACACGTGGCATTCCGCGGTCGGCGGTCTCAACGAAGGCTCGGTCGATGCCGGCGTGCACGGTAGCGACACGCCCGCGGCGCCGTCGTGGCGTGGCGGCAGCACGGCCGCGCTTGCGCCGAAGCGTCGCAACTGGCGCATCAAGCAGGCGGCGACGCCTGTCTGGTACAAGCGCGCGACGACCCGCCGCACGCACGTGCAGTCGGGCGCCGCGCGTGTCGCGCGCCACCAGCCGGCCAGCCTGCGCCGGCCGACGCGCTTCTTCTGAGTCGAGCGCATGCTCGCTCGTCAATCCTACCGAGGGCCGGTGTGAGCGACCCCCAGCAGAACCCGGGCGACGCCCCGGAAGAAACCTTCATTTCCCATCTCGTCGAGCTTCGCGATCGCATCATTCGCGCGGGGCTGGCCGTGATCGTCGTGTTCGTCGGGCTCGTGTACTGGGCGCCGGACATCTTCAAGCTGCTCGCGCGGCCGTTGATGGAGAACCTGCCGAAAGACGGCAAGATGATCGTCACCGACGTCACCGGCTCATTCTTCGTGCCGATGAAGGTCACGATGCTCGTCGCGCTCGTGATCGCGCTGCCGATCGTGCTGTACCAGATCTGGGCGTTCGTCGCGCCGGGGCTGTACCAGCACGAGAAGAAGCTCGTCACGCCGCTCGTCGGCAGCAGCTACGTGCTGTTCCTGTGCGGGATGGCGTTCGCGTACTTCCTCGTATTCCCCACGATCTTCCGCGTGATGGCGCATTACAACGCGCCGCTCGGCGCCGAGATGACGACCGACATCGACAACTACCTGAGCTTCGTGCTCGGGATGTTCATCGCGTTCGGGGTCACGTTCGAGGTGCCGATCGTCGTCGTGCTGCTCGTCAGGATGGGCGTGCTGTCCCTGAAGAAGCTGAAGGAGATGCGGCCGTACGTGATCGTCGGCGCATTCGTGGTCGCGGCGGTCGTCACCCCGCCGGACGTGTTCTCGCAACTGATGCTCGCGCTGCCGCTGATCGTGCTGTTCGAGATCGGCCTCTTGGCCGCGCGGTTCTTCGTGCCGAAGAAGCCGGTGGAAGAGGGTGAGGCGGGGAACGGCGAAGCCGCGAGTTGACGGCGGCGCCGCGGCGGCTTTCCGGCCCGGGGCGCCCGGTACCGCGTTGGGCCGCCAGCCGGCGCATCGCAAAGCTACCTTCCGCCAGACGCCGTTTGAAGCAAAGCAAAAAGGCAGCCAACCGGCTGCCTTTTCCCGTTTCCGCGTTGCATCATGACCGGCAGGCGGTGCGCTGCCCGCCGACCGTCATTCGCTATCGCTGTCCTGCTCGTCGAGCGTCTGCTTCGGCGGCGGCGGGCGCTTGCCGATCACGACGTTCACGTCGAACTGTTTGCCCTTGCGTACGACGTGTACCTTGGTCGGCGTGCCCGGCTTGATCTGTGCGACGACGTTCAGCAGCTTCGTCGTGTCGGTGATTTCCTCGCTATTGACGCTCACCAGGATGTCGCCCGGCTTGATGCCGGCCTTGTCGGCCGGGCCACCTTGCAGCACGCCCGCGACGATCGCGCCCGATTTCTGCTGCAACCCGAACGACTCGGCGATTTCCGGCGTGACGTCCTGCGGCTCGACGCCGATCCAGCCGCGCGTGACCGAACCCGTCGTGATGATGCTTTCGAGCACCGTGCGAGCGGTCGAGACCGGAATCGCGAAACCGATGCCGAGCGAGCCGCCCGAGCGCGAGTAGATCGCCGTGTTGATGCCGAGCAGGTTGCCGTTCACGTCGACCAGCGCGCCGCCGGAGTTGCCGGGGTTGATCGGCGCGTCGGTCTGGATGAAGTTCTCGAACGTGTTGATGCCGAGGTGATTGCGGCCGAGCGCGCTGATGATCCCCATCGTGACCGTCTGGCCGACGCCGAACGGGTTGCCGATCGCGAGCACGACGTCGCCGACGCGCGACTGGTCGGAGCGGCCAAGCGTGATCGTCGGCAGGTTCGTCATGTTGATCTTCAGCACCGCGAGATCGGTTTCGGGATCGCTGCCGATCACCTTCGCGGTGCCCGTGCGGCCGTCGGCGAGCGCGACTTCGATCTGGTCGGCGCCGTCGACGACGTGCTGGTTCGTTAGAATGTAACCTTCAGGGCTCACGATAACGCCCGAGCCGAGGTTGGCGGCCGGTTCGTCCTGCTGCTTGCGGGCGTTGCGGTCGCCGAAGAAGTAGCGGAACAGCGGATCCTTCGCGCGCGGGTCGGGCGGCAGCGAGCCGTCCTTGCTGGAGAACACGTTGACGACGGCCGGCATCGCCTTCTGCGCGGCTTCGGCATACGACGTGGTCGCCGGTGCGCCGCCGATGCCCGGCGCGACTTCGCGTAGCGCGACGATCGGCGTGGCGAGCTGCTTGCCGAGCTGTCCTTGCCGTTGCAGCCATTGCGGCTTGAGCGTCACGACGATGAACATCAGCGCGAGCAGTACGGTCACCGCCTGCGCGAAGAACAGCCAGAAGCGTCTAAGCATCTGAATGGATTAGAGGTTTATATGGATCGGATCGAACTCGAATTGTACTTGAACAATACCCTTGAAACCGCGCGCTTCAAGGACTATTGCCCGAACGGCCTCCAGGTCGAAGGGCGCCGCAAGATCGAGAAGATCGCCACCGGCGTGACGGCGTCGGTCGCGCTCCTCGAAGCCGCGCTCGAATGGGGGGCGGATGCCGTGCTCGTCCATCACGGCTATTTCTGGCGCAACGAGGCGCCGCAGATCACCGGCCGCAAGTATCAGCGGCTGAAGCTGCTGCTCGCGAACGACCTGAACCTGTTCGCGTTCCACCTGCCGCTCGACGCGCACCCCCAGTTCGGCAACAACGCGCAGCTCGGCGAAAAACTCGGCCTGATCGGCGAGCAGCGTTTCGGCGAAGGCGATCTCGGCTGGATGGCGACGCTGCCGATGCCCGTCACGCTCGAGCACTTCGTCGCGAAGGTCGAGCGCACGCTCGGCCGCACGCCGCTCGTGCTCGGCGATCCGGACACGCAGCTGCGCCGCATCGCGTGGTGCACGGGCGCCGCGCAGAGCTATTTCGACGCGGCGATCGACGCCGGCGCGGACGTGTTCCTGACCGGCGAGGTGTCCGAGTCGACCACGCATGCGGCCGCAGAGAGCGGCGTCGCGTTCGTTGCGGCGGGGCACCATGCGACCGAGCGCTACGGAATCCAGGCGCTGGGGCGCCACTTGTCCGAGGAATTCGATCTCGAACACCTTTTTATCGATATTCATAATCCGGTCTGAGCAGCCGGATTTGCGGCGGTGCATCGAAATTTCTCTATGTAGCACCTGCTTAAAAGAGAAATGATTTAATCGCTCCGATAGTGGGGGATAACCCTTAACTATCAAACACTTCGAAGGGATTTTCATCTCCGGGCCTTGTAAATGGCGACTCCATTCGCGCAAACTAGCGGCGGAATGGAAAGTCGTGACGGAAAATCCAACTCAGAAGTGGGGCGTGTGATGCGAGACAAGGAAGAGAAACGCGTCGACAGCGGCCGCCGTACCTGGCTGATTGCGACATCCGTAGCAGGTGGCGTAGGAGGCGTCGCCACCGTCATACCTTTCGCGGCGTCGCTTGCGCCGTCCGCGAAAGCGAAAGCGGCCGGTGCACCGGTCGAGGTCGATATCAGCGGCCTGAAGCCCGGCGAAATGGTCACCGTGCCGTGGCGCGGCAAGCCCGTCTGGATCCTGAATCGCACCGATTCGATGCTGGCCGACGTGGTCAAGGCCGACAAGGAAGTGGCCGATCCGACCACGAAATCCCCGTATTCGATGCCGTTGCCCGCGTATTGCGCGAACGAATATCGTGCACGGGCCGATCGCAAGAACATTCTCGTCGTGATGGCCGTGTGTACGCATCTCGGCTGCACGCCTAGCCAACGCTTCACGCCGGGTCCGCAGCCGAACCTGCCGGACGACTGGCCGGGCGGTTTCCTGTGCCCGTGCCACGGTTCGACCTACGACCTCGCCGGCCGCGTGTTCAAGAACAAGCCGGCGCCTCAGAATCTCGACATCCCGCCCTACATGTTCACGTCGGCGACGACCCTCGTGATCGGCAAGGACGAGAAAGGAGAAGCGTGATGGCCGCCGACAACAAGGAAGTCTCCACGACAGGTTTCACCGGCTGGATCGACCAGCGCTTCCCGCTCACGTCCACCTGGAAGAAGCACGTATCCGAGTACTACGCGCCGAAGAACTTCAACTTCTGGTACTTCTTCGGCTCCCTCGCGCTGCTGGTGCTCGTGAACCAGATCGTCACGGGCATCTTCCTGACGATGAACTACAAGCCCGACTCGACGCTCGCGTTCGCGTCGGTCGAGTACATCATGCGCGAGGTGCCGTGGGGCTGGCTGATCCGCTACATGCACTCGACCGGTGCATCGATGTTCTTCGTGGTCGTCTACCTGCACATGTTCCGCGGGCTGCTGTACGGGTCGTACCGCAAGCCGCGCGAACTCGTCTGGATCTTCGGCTGCGCGATCTTCCTCTGCCTGATGGCCGAGGCGTTCTTCGGCTACCTGCTGCCGTGGGGCCAGATGTCGTTCTGGGGCGCGCAGGTGATCGTGAACCTGTTCTCGGCGATCCCGTTCGTCGGCCCGGACCTGTCGCTGTGGATTCGCGGCGACTACGTCGTGTCCGACGTCACGCTGAACCGGTTCTTCGCGTTCCACGTGATCGCGATCCCGCTCGTGCTGGTCGGACTCGTCGTTGCGCACCTCGTTGCGCTGCACGAAGTCGGGTCGAACAACCCGGACGGCATCGAAATCAAGGCGAAGAAGGACGAGAACGGCATTCCGCTCGACGGCATCCCGTTCCACCCGTACTACTCGGTGCACGATTTCCTCGGTGTGTGCGTGTTCCTGATGGTGTTCGCGCTGATCGTGTTCTTCTCGCCGGAGATGGGCGGCTACTTCCTCGAGGCGAACAACTTCGTCCCGGCGAACCCGCTGCAGACGCCGCCCGAGATCGCGCCGGTCTGGTACTTCACCGCGTTCTACGCGATGCTGCGTGCGACCACCGACCCGTTCAAGATCGTGCTGATGGTCGTGATCGCGCTGCTCGGCGTGCTCGCGCTGATCCGCGCGCGCGGCAAGTGGAAGGTCGGGCTGCCGGTGCTGGCCGCCGCGATCGTCGTGTTCATGTACCTGACGGAGTCGAAGTTCTGGGGCGTCGTCGTGATGGGCTCGGCGGTGATCTCGCTGTTCTTCCTGCCGTGGCTCGACCGCAGCCCGGTGAAGTCGATCCGCTACCGGCCGCTGTTCCACAAGGTGTTCCTCGGGATCTTCGTCGCGGCGTTCCTGACCCTCGCGTTCCTCGGCACGCGGCCGCCCTCGCCGGCGGCGACGCTGATCGCGCAGTTCTGCGCGTTGATCTACTTCGCGTTCTTCCTCGGCATGCCCGTCTGGACGCCGCTTGGCACGTTCAAGCAGCCGCCGGAACGGGTGCGCTTCAAGCCCCATTAACGTGAGCGAGGAGAGAACGACATGAAGAAACTGCTTTCGACACTCGCGCTGATCGGGGCGACCGCCTGTGCGCTGCTGGCGGCGCCGGCCGTGCGGGCGGAGGGTAATTTTCCGCTCGACCGGGCGCCCGATAACACGGAAAATCTCGTTTCGCTTCAGCACGGCGCGCAATTGTTTGTAAACTATTGCCTGAACTGCCACAGCGCGAACCTGATGCGCTACAACCGTCTGACGGATCTGGGCATATCCCAGAAGGAGATCGAAACGAATCTCCTGTTCACGACCGACAAGGTCGGAAACACGATGTCCGTGGCGATGCGGCCCGACGACGCGAAGAACTGGCTCGGCACCACGCCGCCCGACCTGTCGGTCGAGGAGCGTGCGCGCGGCCGCGACTGGCTGTACACGTATCTGCGGAGCTTCTACCGTGACGATACGCGGCCGACCGGCTGGAACAACGCGGTGTTCGAGAACGTCGGCATGCCCCATGTGTTGTGGCAGCTGCAGGGGCAGCGCGTTGCCAAATTCGAAGACAAGACGGACGAGGAGACGGGCGAAAAGGCCCACGTGCTCGTCGGCTTCCAGCAGGTCACGCCGGGTACGCTCTCGTCGCCCGACTACGATGCTGCGGTGGCCGACCTGGTGGCCTATATGACGTGGATGTCCGAGCCGGCCCAGCAGACCCGCAAACGCCTCGGCGTGTGGGTGCTGATCTTTCTCGGTGTCCTGACTTTCCTGGCCTGGCGGCTCAATGCCGCGTACTGGAAAGATATCAAGTAAACACGCCTGACCGGCGTGGGGCCGGCGCAAGGCGGAACCCGTGAAAGGGGTTGCGCCGCGTGCCGGCCCTCGGCTTTTTTGAGGAAACGCAAATATGATGGTTCTGTATTCCGGCACAACTTGCCCGTTCTCCCAGCGTTGCCGGCTGGTGCTGTTCGAGAAGGGCATGGACTTCGAAATCCGCGACGTCGACCTGTTCAACAAGCCGGAAGACATTTCGGTGATGAACCCGTACGGCCAGGTGCCGATCCTGGTCGAGCGCGATCTGATCCTGTACGAATCGAACATCATCAACGAGTACATCGACGAGCGCTTCCCGCATCCGCAGCTGATGCCGGCCGACCCGGTGCAGCGCGCCCGCGCGCGCCTGTTCCTGCTCAACTTCGAGAAGGAACTGTTCGTCCACGTCAGCACGCTCGAGAACGAGAAGGGCAAGGCGGCGGAGAAGAATCACGAGAAGGCGCGCCTCGCGATCCGCGATCGCCTGACGCAGCTCGCGCCGATCTTCGTGAAGAACAAGTACATGCTCGGCGAGGAGTTCTCGATGCTCGACGTCGCGATCGCACCGCTGCTGTGGCGCCTGGATCACTACGGCATCGAGCTGTCGAAGAACGCCGCGCCGCTGATGAAGTATGCCGAACGGATCTTCAGCCGCCCGGCCTACATCGAAGCACTGACGCCGTCCGAAAAGGTCATGCGTCGTTAATGTTGCAATGAAGGCATGACGGAGCGGGTGGCGGCGTGCCGCGCGCCCGCTCCGGGTTCGAGGATTGTGATGCAAGAGATTTCAACGAAGCCTTATCTGCTGCGCGCGTTGTACGAGTGGTGCACCGATAACGGTTACACGCCGCATATCGCGGTGAGGGTCGACAACTCGACGCGCGTGCCGCGTCAGTTCGTGCGTGACGGCGAGATCGTGCTCAACATCAGCTTCGAGGCGACGAGCCAGCTGCAGATGGGCAACGAGTGGATCGAGTTCACGGCCCGGTTCTCCGGGAAGGCGCACAAGATCGAGATTCCGGTGGCGAACGTTCTCGCGATCTACGCGCGCGAGAACGGGCAGGGTATGGCGTTCCAGGTCGATGCGGTCGCGGGCGAAGGCGAGGATTCGGGCGCGTTCGACGATGATGTCGTGCAAGCCGATGACGCGCAGCGTGACGAGTCCGTATCGCCGTTGGCGCCGGTCGTCGGCAGCGGCGCGAACGAGGAGCCTTCCGAAGGCGCCGACGAACCGCCGAAAACCGACGGCGACGGCTCGAAAGGCGGCAGCAGACCTCGCCTCAAGATCGTGAAATGAGGTAGAATCTCGCGCTACGCCGGCTTAGCTCATCTGGTAGAGCAGTTGATTTGTAATCATCAGGTGGCGGGTTCGAGTCCTGCAGCCGGCACCAAACACTAGTTTCAAGTAGTACCCTGAAGTCCCAAAACCCGCGTCCAGCCTAGCGCTGACGCGGGTTTTTTGTTTCAGGACGTCCCGTGAGAGGCCGGGGCATCCCCAAAATTTGGGGGTAAGATTCGGGGTATGACTTCCGGGATTTGGGGGTATGCCGTACCCCCGGCGAACAATGAAAACCAAACCTCTTACCGACGCCAAGTGCCGCAACGCTAGATTCGATGAGGCCGGGGGAAACAAACTCTTCGACGGCGGCGGCCTGTATCTCGATCTGCGCTCCAGTGGTTCGAAGAAATGGCGGCTCAAATACCGGTTCAATGGCAAAGAAAACCTGCTGACGTTCGGCGACTATCCCGCGACGTCGCTCGCTGATGCTCGGTCGAGGCGTGACGAAGCGAAGAGGCTGTTAGCGGAAGGGAAGAACCCTGCGTTCGAGCGTGACGTCGAGAAGCAGACTCGCGCCATTGCCGCACAGAACACCTTCGAGGCCGTCGCGCTGGAGTGGTACGAGGCGCAGCAAGCGACATGGAGCGCTTCGCACGCGAACCGAGTCAAGAAACAGCTCGATCGCGAGGTGTTTCCCCTGATCGGCCAGCGTCCGATTTCTTCGATCGGCGCACCGGATTTGCTCGCGGTCATTCGACGAATCGAAGGTCGAGAGGCGTTCGAGACGGCGCGCAAGACGTTGCAGACATGCGGCCAAGTCTTTCGCTATGCCGTTGCAACGAGCCGTGCCGAGCGAGATCCGTCACCGGACCTGCGAGGCGCATTGAAGGCGGTGCCCGTCAAGCATATGGCGCGAGTCGGCGAAAACGAGCTGCCGGAGTTGCTTCGCTCGATCGCTTCCTATGAAGGCGAGCCCGAGACCCGGCTCGCTCTGCGATTCCTGGCATTGACGTTCGTTCGCACCATCGAACTGCGGCAGGCCGAGTGGACGGAGATCGACGTGGAGCGCCGGGAGTGGCGAATTCCGGCCGAGAAGATGAAGATGCGCCGCGTGCATATCGTGCCGCTCGCCGAGCAGACGATCGCGCTACTTTCCGAGCTGCGCGCGCTGACGGGGCACCGTCGCTGGTTGTTCCCGAACACCCGCAGACCGTTGCAGCAGATGAGCGAGAACACGATTCTGTACGCTCTATACCGGATGGGTTATCGCAGCCGTATGACCGGGCACGGGTTCCGTGGTCTCGCTTCAACGATCTTGAACGAGAAGGGATTCAATTCCGACTGGATCGAGCGTCAGCTCGCCCACTCGGAGCAGGACGGGGTGCGGGCGGCATACAACCATGCCGAGTATCTGTCTGAGCGCCATCGAATGATGCAGTGGTGGGCGGACTATCTCGACAAGCAGAGTGGGGCGCAGATCATCCCGATCGCGGCGGCAGGATAGATCCGTGCCGCTGCGAGTATGACCCCCTTCCATGCGTCCCCCACCAGTAAAACGGACACGGCCTAGGCATAGGGTAAGCCGATGATTTGGCCCCTTATTATTATGTGCCCCCCCTATGTTTGCCGTCAGTAGAGAAAAGACGCGGGTGTGAGCCCCCGCGTCTTTGCCCTAGACGCAGGGTCCCCCGCTTTCCACCCGCCCCGACACTTGCGGCCGGCGCAACAATGCCCGATTGGGGCGCATCGCGGACACCCCCCTCAAAAACGCGTTGGCGAAGCACCTCAAATCCCGGAGAGCCGCGCCCCGCCTGGCTTCGCGATCGATACAGGCGATCGACGCCTGTCCGCTCAGTGCAAAACAAGTTGGAGATTTGGAGATAAACGCCTGAATCGGCCGCAAAGCCTTATCGGGTAAGGCTTTGCGTGTCTCCAAACGATTTGGAGAACGCTGGAGATACTGGAGATAAACCGGGCTGGATTGTTACGGATACAGCAAGAGTCACTGCCAACGCCCGCCCGGTTCCATCTGGCGCGTATCGCTCAAAGTAACTTTGACGCACGGGCCAAAAGTGCCGCGCAAAGGGATGCCCGCCACCGCCCTCCCGGACGGCGACGGTGCAGCTTAGATTTCGAGTGAGAAGATGGACGGCAGGATGCGATAGACCATGAGTTTCTTTGTCATGCCGGGGATATGTTCTTGTCGATACGGACGCCCATCGCTACGCAGCATCAGCACACCCCGCTTCATCAAAGCCTTCTCGACGATCCTATGGTCGTAGCCGGCGCATACTTCCTTGCGAAACACGGTTGACTCGATCAGGTATTCCGTCTCGACGCTTTCCGCGTCTTCGGCGCTCATCTTCTCGCCGAACTCAGCGTAATACGCTTGATCCGACTCAATCGCGATGCGGCTCTTGTCGTGTTTTACGAGTCGTTTCCAGCCCGCACGGTGCGGCGCGTTCGGCCGATGGTCGTCCTGCGCCCGGTTCATCCACACAAAACGGTTGTCGCCGTGTGCGACGAGGAAATGCAGCACCTGTCGCACCGCATCCGCTTCGTCCGAATTGCCGGTGCCGCCGCGTAGTTCGAGCCAGCCTTCGAAGCAACGACGCGCTGCCTCGACCGCTTCGCCCTGCGGCCAGCCGGTCAGCCCGTGTGCCGTCGCCAGCTCGCCGGCTACCGCGACGAGGCAGAACCGCTTAGCGACGCGCGCGACCTGCGAATGCGAGCCTTCCGGCACCCATTGCCCGACCAGCTCATCGACGCGCATGCGCAGATGCTCGGCCAGCTCGTCGGCCTGCGACGACGCCCACTCGATGAACGCGGGGCCGGCCGTGCCGTAGTGCATGCCCGCGTGCCGCTCTAGATGCTCGATCAGTGCGGCCGGCGTCGGGAAGCCGTGCAGCTTCTCCACGACGCCCATTTCGCCGACCTCGGCCGGGATCGCGGGCAAGCGCACCTCGATACCGCCTTTCATGGGCTTGTTGCCCTCGGCCATCAGCGCGGACACGCTCTTTTCGCCGTTCGACAGGAACAGCAGCCGCCACGTGAGCACGGGCTTGGCCGAGCCGCTACGCGACGCGCGAGCCTTGCCCGACTCGTTCGCGAGCATGTAAATCACATCGCCGACCAAGCGCGGTTCCACCTGTCCGATTTCGTCGAGGATCAGCAGTGCGTCGCTATGCTGCGTGGCGACGGCTTCGAGCGCGTTGTCGGTCGCCTTCCAGCTCCGCACGTAGTCGGGCGAGCCGAACACGGACGCGGCGATGACACCGCCCGTCGACTTGCCCTTGGACGTCGTGCCGAGCAGGTGGAAGCCGCCCGACTGGAGCCCGGAGAAGTGCAGCAGCGGACCAGCGAAGGCGGTAGCGACGCAGAACAGCAGCCGGCTATTGCCGACGCAGTAGGCCGCGACCTCGCGTTGCCAGTCGTCCAGCGTGCCGCGCTCCTTGAACTGGCTCTGGATCGGCGTGTCGGCCTGATAGATCAACGCCTCTTTGCCCGTGCCGATGACGCGGTCGGGCAGCACGAACGCGCCGTGATGCCAGCCGACGCGCGGCACGCAGCGCACGCGCTCGTCCGGCTGCGCCATCTGGACATAGTTGGCGATCTGCGTGCGGGCGATCTGCGTCACGCCGAGCTTCACGCCCATATCGAGCAGCATGCGGCGCAGCTCCGTGCCGTCGCCGGCAAAGAGGCCGGCCGGCACCGCCCACCGTTTCAGGATGCCGTCGCGATCGGTGAATTCGAGCAGGTAGCCCCACTCGCTGTTCATCTCGTTCCGCGTTTCCGCGATCACGTCGATACGCGTGCTGACCCAATGCGGCGGCAGCGGATCGCCTTGATTGTTGAAGCCGTGAAACCACACGCCCTTGTCGTCGACGACGAACCGCGACTTACCGTCCTGCGCGCGAGCCGTTTTCGGGCGCTTGGCTGGCTTCGCGGCGACTGGAGCAGCCTTGGCCTTGCCGGCGTCCGCCGAGCCGGCCGGCGCAAGCGCAGCGCGCACGGCCGCGGCCACCGCATCCGGGCCGAGGTGCGCAGCCAGGTCGTTGAAGTCGGTGCCGGCCGCAGGACGGTTCGGACCGAAGTCGGGCACCGCAACGATGCCGGCAACAGCCTCGGCCGCCGCTCGGGCCTTCGTCACGCCCGGATTGCCCTTCGTCGTGTGATCGTCATCGGCGCAGACGACGATGCGGGCGTCCGGATACTGGCCGCGCAGCGCCGTTGCGACCGTGTGCAGGTTGCCGGCGTCGAACGCGACGACAGCCGGATAGCCGGTCGCGGCCGCGAGCGTCGCGCACGTGGCGTAACCCTCACCAATCAGCAGCGTGGACGATACCGGCCCGCCGATCAGCGAGAAGCAGCCCGCCTTGCGGCCGTTCGGCAGATAGCGTTTCTGGCCGTCCGTCAGGACGAACTCCAGCGTCCACAGCGTGCCGTCCGCGTCACGGGCCGGGATGACGAGGGCGCCGTCGCATGCGGCCGTGCCGATGCACAAGCCGCCGCGATAGACGCGCAGCGCGTCGACCGGGATGCGCTTGCGAACGAGATAGGGGTGATCGGCCGGCGCTGGCTCGGCCGCCGACCAGATCGACTCAGCGAGCGCCGACGCGGCTTGCTGCTTCTCGGTCAGTTCGGCCAGCTCGGCCGCTTCGCGGGCCGCGCGCTCGGCTTTCTGCCGCTCGCGCTCCGCTGGATCGACCGGCTTCGCCCGATGCGCGCGCGGATCAAAGCCGCCGAGCTTGGCGAGGTGAAACAGCGTGTTGATGGTGATCTTGCCGCCCTTGAACGACTTCCATACATCGCGCGAGTCCTTGCCGTTGTAGTTCTGCGCGCCTTGGCTCCATTCGTTCCAGAGGGCGAAGCCCTCCTCGCCAAACTCGGCCTTGAGCGCCATCCCCACCTGACTCCACGTGTCGCGGTCGTCAGGCAGAACATAGCCGAGCGCGACTCTCGCCCGCTCGAATTCGGACATGGGTGCGTTACTCATAGGTTCCCACTGGACGCGCGTCGGTCGACTACCGATTAGTAGTCCATATCGGGTAAGTAGCTACCCGACGCGCGAAGAATTGAATGATGCGACGATGCCTAGCGGCGGGTCTTAGCCGGCCGCGCGAGGCACCGACAGAACCGCACCGCCGGCCGTGACGTCGTTGCTGTAGACGTAGCGGCCGAGCCGCGACTCGCCAAGGGCGTCGTTGGCCGCCTCCAGCGCCGCGCCGATCGACGGCAGGGACGCGCGGAACAGGCTCAGCACAAGCCAGTAGTCGTCATCGGACATAGCCTTGTCGGCCGCCCAATGCAGGCTGTCCAGCAGCTCCATCGCATCGCTGATCCGCGTGCCGATGCGGGTGGGATCGGGGCGATTCACCTCGGCCACGAAGTACGACGCGAGCGGTTGCACGGCGTTCTTGTTCGTCTTTGCCATGTTCGTCCCCTCAGTGCGTTGTACGCGGTTCACGCGTGACGAGACCGAGCGCCGCGAACAGGTGTTGCTGCACGCGCCCCATCAGGCCGGCCGCGAACGCTTGGCGGCTGATCGTCACGCGATGCGCGTCGACGTCGCCTGCGTCCTGCATGGCAGCTTCCATGCCGCGCGCGAACGCAGCGGCTTGATGGGCCGCGTAGTCGTGCAGCCGCACGTCGCCTTTCAGGTCGAGCCATGCGTCGGCGCAGATCGCGCCCAGGTCGACAGCGAATTGCAGCTCGATCGGAGCGCCGGTATCGAGCGGCGGCGCATTGTCGAATCCATTGATAACCGCGGTTCGGATGCGTTGATCAGTCATGGCACGCCTCCGGTTGCGCCGTGCGGCGCATTTCGGCCGAATACCGGCTCGCAACGCTTTGCCCCATGTCGACGAGCGCGCGCTCGTAGGTGCCCTCCGCAAGATGCGAACGGACAGCATCGAACAGGGCTTCGAGCTGGGCGAGCTGATGGGCCGCGCACATGGCGATCATCGTGACTTCGTTCGGCAGGCGGTATTTAGACATGGCGCACCTCCAGAATCGACGCGAGGAGTTGCCCGACGTCGATCGTGCAATCCAGCTCCGCTTCGCCGCGAATCGGCGTGAGGTTCCAGTCATAGACGGCCGCATGCGTGAAATCGCCAGACCGGCGACCGCAGACGCTTCGCCCCGAGACGGGGCCGCCCAAGATCCGCACGCGCCAATCGTGATCGGGCGTCGGACGAGCCGATGCCACCTCGACCAGCATGCCAATGCGTGCGCGAGCGTCGCACTTCGTGACGATCGCCAGATCGCCAATCTTGCATCGCAGGTCAGCCATGGCGCACCTCCGTACGGACGAGCGCGGCGATGGCCGCCAATGCTGCGCCGGTCGCATCGAGCGCGTCTTGGTACGTGCTGGCGGTTGCTGCGTCGCGCAGTGCTGCGCGGATGATGGATTGAATGAGGTGGGATTGCTGCCCGGTACGGGCGTGCGTGGACTGGCGCATTGGGTGCGACCTCCTTCTGCTGGGTTCGAAACCCGGCCCCCAACGCCAATTGGGGTGGCCGAGCACATGACGGAGTTGGCGTACCGGCGCAAAAGGAAACCGGCGTGCCCGAAGGCACCCCCGCCAAGGCCCGACCATTGAAGGCGCTTAGCGTGCGGACGTAAAAAAACCGCGCTGCGGCGGTTGTCCGCCTTTTGCATGTTCCGGACGCCAATCCGGGTCGCTGTTGTCTCAGCGACCCCCACAGGATACTGCGCACCGCCGCGATGCGCAAATCGAGGACGGGACGGAGCAGAGACGGCGACGGACGAAGCCAGCGTCCCGGGCCACGCATCGCGGCAAAGTGACTTTGGTTGGACATCACGCCGGTGCCCTTGGATCCAGCAAGAAGACTGCAATCTTGATGGCTTCGGTTGCCTTTTTCAGTCGTGACGGAACAGCTTTCCCGTCTCGCTCGAATATGGTTGCCGCCGCGATCATGCCGTCCGCTGCTTCTCGCCGCTCCAAATCATCGCAGCGACGATATGCGATCGCATAGCGGTCGCGCTGATGCGCAATCCGTGCAAGGTAGTGGTCGATCTCCGCAGCCTTCTGCGCGACGCGCGCCGATTCAAGATCGGCTGCGGTTTGCTTGTCCGGAACATGCGCATTCATGCCTCACCTCGCTTCGTCAGCGACGCAAGCCATGTTTCAATATCTGCCTCGCGCCAACCAACTGCACGTGGGCCGAGTGCGATTGGCTTGACGAAGGTGCCAGCGCTAATTCGTCGATAGATCTCGCTGCGACTGAGACCGACTCGTTCCGTCAACGTGCGCATCCGGATAATGCGCGTCGATTGTGCCGATGCGGCTGACAGGGCATCGAGTTTTTCTTGCATACAGGTATCTCCTTTGATTGCCCCCAAAATGGAACGATTTGGGACGGCTAGCAAAGTATTCTTGTGTCCGATACCTGCTACAAGATTCGCGCATGCATGATGCGAACGAGGCGCGCAAAATGCGCGCTGTTCTCGCACAACAAGCAGCTAGCAAGCACAATGGTTAGCCTGCGCGCAAACTAGGTATTTTTTGAGTGTCAGTCTCTGCGTTTTTTCTCCATGCTCGACACCACCCCTCAATGACTGCCGAGCTTTCTAGATGTTCAGATTCATCCAGAACCTTGCGCGCAAATTCGGCGACACTCTTGTATCGAACGGAGCCAGCTTGCCACGCTAACCAGTGCCGAAAGGCAGCTTCCTTTTCCCTCGCTTTGGGACTGCTGTTGTGGCGTGCGATAGCGGCACGACGGCCATTCTCAGAAAGAGCCTCCGCTACGGATACGGAAGACATTGTTCCATTCGGGGCCTCTTTGTGCTGCCGCGATAAATTGAGCGCTTTGACAGCGTTAAGAACGTCGTGCACGGATAAATTGGATGCGTGAGCCGGTCTCAATGTCGACGCTTCGAGGTGGGACACGGCTTCAGCAAGATACATGCGTCGAATCCAATGTCTATGCATAAAACGTGGGATGCCGAACGACAATGCCGGAACGGATAGTTCATCCGTGATTGGGCGTCGTAGCCACGCGTCAGCAATGATGCTGAGGTGATCGCAAAACAACGCCGAAAAGGTGCCGTCGTCATCAAGCACGTCTGGAGCACGCATCGCCAGTTCGGCCGGCATAGGAGTTTGCTCCAGCCGAACGCAGTTCAAGAATTCGATAACCTCTCGCCGGAATTGCGCTGCTTGCTTCAGTAGCGTATCAAGCCCCGGGCCGGGGGCGCATGCACGCTCCGCTTCAAGATGCGCAGCGAGACCAGTCAGATTATCAGGAATCTTGATAGCGATATCTTGGACGTCACTGGGTGGCATGCCAGGATAAAGCCGTGCAAATACTTCGGCGCGATATGCCGCGTCGACCATGAATCGCTTTCCGAAGTGCCGATGCAGTGTCGCGTTCCGATATGCCTCATCGCGTTCGAACCAGAGGCCGCAAAGCGAATACTCAACGGCCCTGATCTCCGCGAACACCTCAATGCATAGACTTCTTATCTCTGCACAGAGCCGAGATCTCGTAAGTCGTGCTCGCATCCGTTGCAAGCCGCGTGGATGGTAGCGGCTTTCGATATGCCTTTCGGTGGGTAGCAAAATTGCACCTATCCGATTGTAGACATAGGCTGTGCGATTAATTAAATCCATTTCTCGACCGCTGAATGACACTTGGCCTCCAATCGAAGCAAACAGTCCCATATTGTCTCAAGATTCCGTGCTTCGAGGCGCTTTCCGGCAGTCGTAGAATCGAAGCTTCACAACATTGCGAGGCTCGCGATGGCAACGAGGCTTTTGGTAGATACGTGTGTCTGGCTAGATCTGGCGAAGGATTACCGAGAGCAGGTCGCCATCGCCGTGTTAGAGGATCTGGTCAACGCCAGCGAGGTCGAACTAATTGTGCCGCAGCAGGTACTAGACGAGTTTGATCGCAACAAGGCGCGCGTCGCCGACGAAGCACGGCGCGGGCTGAAAAGTCACTTTCGACTCGTCCGACAGGCAATTGATCGCTTCGGTGGTGAGGCGCGGAAGGCTGATCTGCTCGCCGGCCTAAACGAAATCGATCACCAAATTGGCGTGGACGGCGACGCGGTCGGTGAATCGATTGAGCGTATCCATAAGCTCCTGCGGAGCACTCCCGCAGTTCCCACAAGTGATGCCGTAAAGCAGCGCGTCACCGAGCGAGCGCTAGCGAACAAGGCGCCTTACCACAGGGCGAGGAACAGTGTCGGGGACGCTATTCTTGTTGAAATATACGCTGACGTTGCATTGGCTGCGACTGCCGACGCTCCGTGCGCATTCATTACGCACAACACGAAGGACTTCAGCAGCACGAACGGTGATTTCCGTCTGCCTCATCCAGACCTAGCACATCTGTTCCATACATCTGAGTCCACCTACTGGATTGCGATTGTTGAGTTTCTGAAGGATCACAGTCCCGCCTTACTTGGCGACTACGACTTTGAGCTCAACTCTTCGCAGGAGGCGCGTCGCCTTTCGGAGATTCTCGAAGCCGAGCAGCTATTGTTCCGTCAGGTCTGGTACAACAGACACTGGAACCTACGGTTGAAAATTGAAAGCGGCGAGCACCACGTCGTTACCGAGCAGGACTACAGTCGCAACCCGTATCGAAGTGATCAGACGCTCGATTCCGTTTGGGAGCGCGCGCTGGCCGCCGCGAGGAAAACCGAAGACGAGGTGGGGATAGAGAATCTCGGCCCTTGGGATGATTTCGAATGGGGCATGCTCAACGGCAAGCTTTCCGCGCTGCGATGGATACTCGGTGATGAATGGGACATGCTCGACACCTAGTTTGATTGTCTCCCGTGCCGCATAGTATTGCGATCCGTCGCGTCATCATCTGCAGCACGGGAACATCCGATCTGCGTGCTCGATTCATTGATCACAAAAAAGCCCGCTTTCCAGCGGGCTTTTGCACAAGTCGTGACGCAAGCACGGCCTAGTCATATTGCTTGGGTGGCAATTCGGTCGAGCCAAGCTCGCCATCGCGCAGCAGAGCAACAACGGCACGAAAACCAAGGTTAGTGCGTCCCATGTCGACCATCGGTAGGCCGCCGTTGGCTGGGTCGAGGTTGATTCGGAACTCGGTCACGCTCACTTCATCGCGGCGCGCGTAGCTTGGGCCGCCGCTGCCGGACGAACTATCACTAGATGCGGCGGGGCGCCGGTCGAGGTGATCGGAACTGAGTGTGAACCGCGAAAATTTCGAGTTCATATTGATTTCTCCTTGCAGAAGTCTTCCAGCGCTGTCACTGATGCGCTCGTGGCTGAGGAACAATCGAACTCCATGAACCAGCCGTTGCCGCAAGACTTCCACCACTCCTTCCCACCAGTTTGTTGTAGCACATCCTGCACGGCGCCGCAATTCGCCAAATTCGGGGGGCGGTGTACAAAGAAGGGCGCGAGAGCGGCATTTTCAGTGCCTGCCATCGGCGTCCCTGCTGGGTCCTCCAGAGGTTGCGACATCGACATATTGAACCCGTACCGGGCCCAAGCGTAGTACCCGGCCCATTCGACCGTGCTTGTTTTTGAGGGCCAAGATCGGCCGCCCGCTGCGAGCAATCGGATATTCGCAGCCCCTTGTCGCAGCGCAAACCGAACCATTTTTGCGACGATCAATGCTCCCATGCCGCTTGGGGCCTTATCGGTAAGATCTACATCCTTGACGTAGATTCCGAGCCGACCGCGATCGTTTACGAGGCCGACTACATTGTGACTGGCAATAAACGTAGGATGTGTAACAGAAAAGTAAAGTCCGGGAGGAGGGCGATCAGCCCCTGTTTTCCCCCACGCGGAGACAAAGCCGATATCAATTTCGCTTCCACTTGGTGCTCCTGCCAGATCTTGGATATCAGCAAGAGAGGCCGTGAACAATTGCGGGTTGGCTCGAAGAAACAGAGTTGCGTTGTTCGTTAGAGTGGGTGAGGCGTCAAAGTAGGTTTGCTCAAACGTAGACTTACCGGCCTGATTTGTAAGTATTACTGGCATGATACGTCGCCCAATCCCCGTAGATGATTAGGACGCGATTTTAATCCACCGCCACGCGCTCCAGCACGCGTATATCGCAATCCCCAATGCGTATGACGCGGGGGGTGGCCACGATGTAGCCGATTGCGTTACGGTCCCGCCCAGATCGGGCCCCACTCCGCTTGCGGGCTGTCCGAAACCGATCCTTTTCGGACATGTCGCGTAGCCATGTCCAAAAATAAGCCTTTCATATTTTCGTACATGCGATATGATTCGGACATCCTTTTTGAACGCATTGGGAGCACGGCATGTCACGGACCTTCGCATACGCGCGCGTCAGCACGGCGGACCAGACGGCAGTCAATCAAATTCGCGAGATCGAGGCAGCCGGCTTTTCCGTCGACAAGCGCAGGGTCGTGACGGAAAGTATCTCCGGTAGCGTCAGCGCGAACCAGCGACCCGGTTTTTTGAAGTTGCTCGACAAGATGGAAGAGGGGGACGTGTTGATCGTCACCAAGCTTGACCGACTTGGGCGGAACGCGATGGACGTGCGCACGACGGTCGAGGATCTTTCGAATCGCGGCGTTCGTATCCACTGCCTTGCACTTGGGGGTGTTGACCTTACGAGCGCGGCCGGCCGCATGACGATGCAAGTCCTAAATGCGGTCGCCGAGTTTGAGCGTGATTTGCTCATTGAACGGACCAACTCAGGGCTTGCGAGGGCGAAGGCGGACGGTAAGCGGATGGGGCGGCCATCGGCTCTGTCTGAGGCGCAGAAATCAGATGCGTTGCGCCGTCTTGGGATGGGCGAGAGTATCGCGGCAATCGCTCGGCAGCTTGGAACGAGCCGCCAGACGATTATGCGTATTCGCGGCACCGCCGAGCAGGCGACTTGATGCCAGGACGCGGGTGCAGCGTGTAGAAACAAGCTGACCGCCGTAAGGCGGTCAGAGTTGAGAGCAGCCGATCCGGAAAGTATGGCCTAAGCGGCTTTCTGATCTTCGTCGGGCGGCGCGTTACGGCGCAACATGACGTCAAATTCAAAGTCGAGCGGGATCTGAATGGGCTCGTCCGTTGCATGCACACGATTCCAGTGATCTGCATCGTCGACCAGAGAGACCGCATCGCCGACCATCTGTTCACGCCGTTGCATTAGCCCCTTGTGTGCCACGTGACGCGGCGCGTCGTCCAGCGTATGCCACAACGTCAATTGGTCCTTCCCGCTACGTTGTGTAACCGCGAAATTGACGCGGTACGGCCTACCCGTTTCATCGTCGACGGCAGTTTCTTCGCGCGCAGCAGCGGAGAGTTTTTCCGCCAACAATGCCTCAGGCGTCTTAGGCGTTGGCGGTGTGACTCCCTTGCTAATAGCGAAACGAGCTACCTCATGCATATCGACTGATTGTTCGCCGGTCTCTTCCCGATACCAACGAATGATGGCTTGATATTGCTGTGCACGCGTCTGCATGTGAATTCCTTTCAAATGCCCACCGGCGCTACGTCTCCCCAACCGTCCACAGCAGCCCCCGGCGTGACCACGGAACGAACCTTCACCAAGTGGTCGCGAAATCTATCGTAACGACCAGTCCGGTGTTGCAACTGCCCGGCGACAAGGCCGGGGTGAATCTTTAAGGCAGCGGCCAAGCTGCGAATATCTCGTTCAGCGAAAAAAGGTGCTTTGCGAGCAATAAACGCTTCCATGGACTTCGCTGGTACGCAGAACTCGGAGGCCGCAAGATTGGCCTGCCTTTCTTGTTCGGGAATGTCTGGCCCAGCGCCTGCCTTGCTTCCCTCCAACTCGGCGTCGATCTCGATTCGATCTTTGCCATGCCCCCTCAGAACATGCTCAAGCTCATGCCGCAGGACAAACCAAAAATTGTCGATTCGGTCGTGCCGGAACGACATGCCGATAACCGGCGACTGATCGTCCAGCCAAAAGCAAACCCCGTCGATCTTCGCGCTCGGCAGCGATTCCACTATGACAAACCGAATTCCTGCCTCGGCGAGAATGCGTGGAACCTTTCGGGTTTCTTCGACCGAAAGCACAAGCTGTTTGAGTCGATCAATTGCACGGCGTACGCCAAAGACCGAGAACTGGCCGACGAGAAGCTCGCTTGCGATTTGACGAACGCGGTACAGCCAAGCAAGTTGGGCCGGAGTCGTATCCCCGCCGACTGCTGTTTTCTTTGCTGCGTGCGGCAAAAATTCAATGTCGTTGACCGTAGGAACGCCAAAGAACTTTGCCAAGGAACTCTCGACCGCCGGGATGTCCTTGACGTCTGTTGCGTCCAGCCAGCGGCGTTTAATCATTTCGGCGACCGGCAAACCACGAAATACCTCCGCGCGTGTTGCTCTTCCGGGGTCCGGGCGTGAGACCAAGCGGGCGCGGGCGAGGTCGTAGTCTTTCTGCAGGGAAAGGAACTGCTCCGCTGGAACCTCAAACACCTCCTCCAATACGATCGCGATCTCGGCAGAGACGGCCTGTTTGCCGGAGATAAGTTTGTTCGTCGTCGACTCGCTAATGTCTAGTACGGCGGCGAGTAGCCGTTGCGTCCATCCACGCTCGGCGAGCAGGGCTTCAATGAGTTGTCCGGGCGTCTTGTAGTCAATCATGGTAGGCCCATTCTAGCGGAATTTCTAAATTTCGCAAGTATACCTGTATATCTATACAGTTTCATTTCGGAAATTATCGGGAGGTATGTGCACGATACGCACAATTTTGTGGGGCGGGAGCCGAAATTCAGCGAGTGGACCGCATCAAGGAGATGTCGGCCGCGCGGGGGGCGGTGGCGCGGCGGGACAGCTTTGCGCGCAGGGCTCCAGATGAGAGCAACGTCCTCTGCTCAGATCACCGGCGAGGCTATCTCCAAGTCTGTCTCCAAGAAATGTGGTCATTTGGAGATACACTTGGAGATAGTCGAAGGCTTACCCAGTAAGGACTTTCCGCGATTTTGGGCGTTTATCTCCAGATCTCCAGCGGTTTTCATTCTTGCGCCGCTTGCCGTCGGTGCCGGGATGTAGAGGTAATTCGGAACGCCTGTAGAGCGTGGGGGTACGTTTGGGGGTGTGCTAGTTGGTCGTGTGATGTTGAGTTAAACAAAATCAATGGTTTGTCGGCTGATTGTTGATCCTGCAGCCGCACCATATCCAGCAAGGGGTTACGCGATGTTTGCGTAGCCCCTTCGCGTTTCCAAAGCACCCGTCACGTTTCCAAAAGACGCTAGACGGCGCCCTAAGACCAGCTCGTCCAATGGGCGAACGCGCACGAATAGACCGTCGTGCGAGGTCAAACTGCCGCCCGGCCGGCGCAGTCCACAACGACAAATCCAACAAAAATCGATCGTGAAGTCTTCCCGAATTCCCGAGCTGGATGTTCTCCGCTTCATCGCCGCCGTTGCCGTTGTGTTCTTTCACTACGCATTTCGAGGCTACGCCGCCGACGACCTGACGACCATGCACTATCCGGCGCTCAAGCCTGTCGCGCAGTACGGGTTCATGGGCGTGCACCTGTTTTTTATGATCAGCGGTTTCGTGATCCTGATGACGGCGGGCGACGGAAGCATCAAGCGTTTCATCGCGTCACGGGCGTCTCGCCTGCTGCCCGCCTTCTGGGTCTGTTGCACGATCACCTTCCTCGTGACGCTCGCGATCGGCGGTGAACGCTTCGTCGCGACGTGGCCGCAATACCTCGTGAACATGGTCACGCTCGGCGGCGGCTTCGGTGCCGATCCAATCGATGGCGCGTACTGGTCGCTCGGCGCGGAGCTGCGGTTCTATCGCCTGGTCGGCATTCTACTCATCGTCGGCCAGATCCATCGCGCCGAGCGCTGGCTGTTCGTGTGGCTCATCTCCACCGTGCTCGTGGACCTATTTCCGTTCATCAAGCTCAAGGGTTTTCTGGTGACGGACTATGCCGGTTTCTTCATTGCCGGCGCTGCGTGTTTCCTCATTCGTGCACGTGGCCTGTCGTGGTCGCGCCTCGTACTCGTTTGCGCAGCCTGGATGCTGTCGCTCCATCACGAATTCCAGCTCCTGTCGTATTCCAGCGACCACTTCGAGAATGCACTGGACCCAGCGGTCGTGGCGGCCGTGATGACCTCTTTCTTCGTGGTTATGCTGGCGCTGGCACTGCGTCGCATGCCGATGCTCGCCAGCCCGCGGTGGGTCTGGTTCGGCGCAGTCAGTTACCCCCTGTACCTGATCCACCAGAATGTCGGTTACATGATTTTCAACACGGTCGGTACGGCTGTGAACCAGGTCGTAGTGTTCTGGTCGGTAATCGTTATGGTGATCGGAGCTGCGCTCCTGGCGCACGTTATAGTCGAGAAGCCGGTTGCGGGCCCGCTGAAGAGCGGCCTGTTACGCGTGCTCGATGCATTGCAGCGTCGCGCACCGAAGCTGCCGGCGTGTCGCCGCCGGCAACAAGGCAATCAACGCGATGGCTTTAGCGGCCGTGCGCCCCGTACGTAGCGCGCCGTCATCCCTGACCCGCTGTGGCCCGCCAGGCGCTACCCTGCTTCGAGCCCTTCGTCGATCGTCTTGTGCGTTACGCCGCGCGCGCGAAGGTCGCGGAACTGAAACTGCGCCTTGTCAATGCCGGCTAACTCGCGCGCCTTAGCAAATCGCGAGCGCAACTTGCCCTTCGTCGGCGGGTAGCCTTCCTCGTCGAGCAGCAGATACGGCGACATGTCGACCTTCGTGCCGCGCCACGCCAGGAGGCGCTCGATCCATGCAGCGAGGTCGTCAGGGATCTGGATGGTGACGAACGCACCGGCCTTACGTGTGCGGAAGATCAGGTTGCCTTTGACGATGTTCGTCTTCAACACGTCGAGAACATCGGATGGCCGTTGCGCGCCTAGATCAGCCAGGTCCATCGCATTGCGAAGGGGTTGATCCGCAACAGCATAGACCGACGCATACAACTCGTCATCGATGGGGATGTTCTGCCGGCCAGTCTCCTTCTTTCCACGTACCCCTTGCGCACGGGTTCGCGATCGTTATCATGTTCCAGAGTCTGCCGCAGTTGAGTACGAGCGACAGCACGGATTTCGTGCGGTTTGCCGTCACGATGCCGCACTTCTCCGACGTCGCTCGCCAGATTTCTGCCACGTCTGTCGGCGTGATCGTGTCGAGCTCACGATCGCCGATAACGGCCGCGAGCCTCGACAGGAACAAGTCGTACATGCGCTGTGTCGCCGGAGGGACGCGTAAATTCAGTTGTGTCGGGACGGGCCACAACGAAAAAGCCCGCGGATTCTCGGTCCGCGGGCTTCAGCACTAGTGGCGTGATCCGACTCGAGCGCTGTGTATGAAGCGAAGGTCGGGGCGGCCTAAGTGAGGCGCGACTTTGATCGTCGTGTTATTCGAGGGTCTTGAGTTTGAACAGCGAGACCAATTTCCATTGCTGGGCGGGCGAGCCGTTGACCGGGTAGAGCCAGATCGGGTTTCCGTCCCGAACGACGCGGTCCTTGTCGTCGAGGCAGAGGTTGGGATCGGCGAAAGGCACGATGTATCCGGGCTTGTCGAAGAAATCCCAAGGTATTGCTTCGGAAGTCGGCTTGAGCTTCAGATACGCTTCCGGTGCGATCCGGTCCGCACCGATTGCCAGCACGTCGCCACTGCCGCTCAGCGCGATGATGCCGTTGTCAAAGTTGATATCCCAAATGCAATGACGCCCCGTCAGCCCCTTCTTGTTTCTGAGTACGACAGCGCTTCCAGAAATTTGATCCGTGACAGCAAGCCGATAATCCGGATCTTGAGCGTACTCGATAATGTATTGGCCCATTTTTCCCTCGATTAATCGTTTGTTAAACTCAGACCCCGTTTTTTGGGGAGGTACCGAGATTGCATTGACTCGGCAGATGAATATTAGGATCTGTGGGGAAGTTTGCGACTGGTATATTTGCTGGGATTAACCTTATTTAACAAGAATCGTGATTTTGGTAAATGAAATATGGTTTGATTTAATTTATGAAATTGCGGCGATATAAGGTGATATAAAGTACTGGTTTGTTCGAGTTTTCGATTTTGTAAAATTAATAAATTGATTATTTAATTTTACTGGACCCCATGGACGAAATATCGGTCGCCATTGGCATGGAATGTCCGTTTGGGAGTGCGAGAGGCAGCCGACCACACGGCCTTGAAATGAAAACCGGCCTGTGCGTCGCCCTACCGCGATAGAAAGTCGAGAACGCAGTCCTCAATGCGGTCGACGTCGGCCAGGCCGAGCAGCTCGCGCACTGGATACTGGACGATCGGCCCGTTGCGCTCGACGCACTTTCGAGGAAGCGCGCGGTGCGCAGCTTCGCGAACATCGGTCGTTGCCGGCTATTTTGTCCATCGCTGTCATTGCAGCGATCAAGAATCCGCCTGTTCCGCAGCATGTACGAGATAGCGGCGCGCCCGGCGCCGACGCCGACCGGTGAGATGCCGCTTGCCCGCTTCGACGAGTCGGCCTGACCGAAAAAGGAAAAGGAAAGAAGGGGAGCGCTGCAACCGCGCGTCACGCCTTCGCCGCCGCGAAAAGCGTGACGCATTGAACGCGCGGCGAACCGCTTACTGCGCGACCGGCACCGTCACGTCGCTGCCGAACCAGTGCGTCGAGATCTTCTTCAGCGTGCCGTCCTTGCGCAGCGAATCGAGCGCGTCGTTGATCGCCTTCTCGAACTTCGGGTTGCCCTTGCGGAACGGGATCGCCATCTCCTGCTTGCCGCCGTTCAGCACCGCACCCGAGCGCAGCGGCAGGTTCGACGTCTTGATCATGTACGGCAGCATCAGGCGGTCGTCGAGCGTCGCTTCGATCCGGCCCGCGGCGAGGTCGCGCAGCTTCTCCGGCGCGCCCGGATACGTCTGCACCTCGATGCCCGGCACGCTGCGCGCCATCTGGTCGTAGTTGGTGCCGAGCGTCACGCCGAGCTTCTTGCCCTTGAAGTCCTCGAGCGACTTGAAGTTGCGCGTGTCGTCCTTGCGCTGGATCAGTTGCGCGGCCGAGTACGTGTACGGTTCGCTGAAGTCGAGCGCCTCCTTGCGCTGCGGCGTGATCGTGACCTGGTTGACGATCACGTCGAACTTGCCGGCCTGCAGCCCCGCGATGATGCCGCTCCATTCGGTCGGGACGAACTGCGTCTTCACGCCGAGCTTGCCGGCGACCGCGTTCGCGACGTCGACGTCGAAGCCCTCGAGCTGGCCCGACGTGCCGCGCGAGTTGAACGGCGGATACGTGCCTTCGAGGCCGACGCGCAGCACGCCGGCTTTCTTCACGGAATCGAGCAGGTCGTCCGCGTGCGCGGCGACGGCCGTGAAGCCGAGGGCCGACGCGAGCAGCAGGCCCGACAGCAGGAACTTCGAACGTTTCATCGCAGATCTCCAGGGTTCAGTGTCGTGGTGTGAGCGCCGGGTATCGGTCGGACCCGGGGCGGCCGGAATGCGGGCACGTAGACACTACTCGCAACCGCGCCGCGCCGGAAGTCGAATTGGCCCTGATTGCAATCGATTTCACCGAAAACCGGTGACGCGTTCGCGCATGCGAATAATCCGACGAAAGCCGTCCGCCGGAGGACGCCGACATCATCGGGCCAGGAGCAGATGGACATGGATTCCGGATTTTTCGCCGACATCGCGACTGACAGGTTCGAGGACGGCATTCACGTCGTCGGCTTCGCGGATCGCGACCCGCCGACGAACTACGTGATCCTGCAGCGTGGAACCGAGGACGACGAACAGGACGAGGCGCTCGGCCTCGACACGTACTATGTGGAAGTGGGCGAGCGCGGCGTGGCCGGTTATGGCGGAGTCGAATCCGTCTCGCTGCGCGGAGAAATGCTGAATATCGAACTGGCGCCGGATGCGCGATGGGCGCAAGGGCTCGGCCTTGTCACGATCGCGTTGCGCGCGACGGACGGGCTGGAACACGTGAGGCAGGGGTTGGCGGCGGTTTTTGCGGGGACCTCGGTCATGCCGCGCATCGACTGACGGGCGTTCGGCGGCGGGCGTGCGCGGAATTGGCATAATCACGGCCTGCCGCGGGTTGCTCGCGGCCGATGCAACGCAATCAATCCGGATACCACCGCAATACCCATGTCGCTCGATTCCACGACCGCAGTGTCGCTGCACCATATTCTCGAACGTCCCGGCGATTTCTCCGGGCGGCTTTACCTGCCGCCGATGCCGTGGACGCTCGACACCGAAGGGGCGTTTTTCGAAGATGCCGATGACGCGGAAGCAGACGCCGCTCCTGTCGTTGCGGTGCAGTCCGGCTGGAAAGTCACGCTCGACAGCGCGACGATCGAGGACATCGTGATCGACGCACACGACCAGATCGACGAGCCGAGCGTCGCACAATTGCTCGACGCGTTCGTCTTCTACGTCGAGAACGACGCGTTTATCCTGTTCTGAGACCGAGCCGGCGGCACGGCGGCGTGTTTTAGTATGGACGGTGCGAAATTGGCATCGGTTTCGAACGAATGGACCACGCGTGATGTCGACGGAGGCACGATGCGCGACCGGAATCTGAAGTCGTTCATCGTCGCGATTCGCGACATGGCGGAGCCGAATGCAGGTATCGATACACGGGTGTGCGGTCATGCGTTACGGGCTGCATGCCGTCGAACCCGAAGACATGGTTGCCATCACGATGTCGACGCTCGGGCGCATGCCTGTCTACGGCACGCGCATCGCGCTGTCAGAAGGCGACAACGTCGGCTGGTTCTTTCATTGCGGCGAATACCCGGACGCCGCCGATTTCTATCAGCCGCTGCACGCCACGCACCTGTCGACCTACCTGCCCTCGGTTCTGCCCTATCTGCGGTTGCCGGCCGGCGCGCGCTTTCATCATCGACGATGTCGGTTATGAAGATGTCTGGACGGCGTGACGTATCGGTACGCGATCGATCTTTGCAGCGATCCAGAGGAGCGGGGCGGAAACGAAAAAGGACCGCCACGCGGTCCTTTTCCATGAAGCGGCATTCGAAAAAACGCGCGCCTCTTACGGCAACGAAATCGTCAAATTCGCCGACTCCGGGCCCACCTTGATCACCTGCGAATAAGGCGCCAACGCCTGCAGCGTCTTGTCCTTGAGATAAGTATTGAGCCCGAGATACCCGAGCAGCGCAACGAGCGCAAACACCGCCCCGATCGCCCAAACCGGCACCTCCCGCTTCAACCGATGCGCGATCTGATCCGGCAGCGGCCAATGCGGAGCAAACGCAGCGCGCTTGCCCTTCATGTGCGCGATCTCGTCGCCGAGCCGCGCGGTGAGATAAGCGAGCTTCTCCGGCCCCTCGAGCAGATACTTGCCCTGGAACCCGAGCAGCAGGCACATATGAAACACCTCGAGCGACTGCAACCGCGCCGCACCCTGCGCGCGACATTCCTCGAGATACTGGAAGAACTTCTCGCCCGCGAGCTGCTCGCCGAACAGCACGAGCTGCAGCGGCCGGCGTTCCCAATCCGCGCGGATCTTGAACTGCGACGACAGCACCATCTCGTCGATCGCCGCGCAGAACGCGAACTTCGCGCCGTACACGTCTTCGGCGGCGATATTCAGCTTCTTCGCGCCGCGCTCGAAATCCGACAGGAATTCCTGGATTCGCGTGCTGAACTCGCTGGCGCTGTCCGGCTCCCGCTTGTTCTTGAGCAGGAACAGCATGAAGAACCCGTCGTACAGCAGATCGAGCAGCGAACGGGCCTGGAACGCGGAGTCCGTCGACGCCGGGCTATGCAGGGGCGGCGGCACGTTGTCGCCGAACAGGGAAGGCGCGTAGCTCATGATGTGACCGCGATCAGTTCGAATTTCAGGTCATTGATGCCAGTCGGCGCATAGATCATCGCGGACTGGGCCTGCAGCATGCGCTCGTACAGCGGGCTGCGCGAATCGAGCGCGAAGTAGCACGCGCCGGGGCGCACCGGAATCGCGGGCGGCACCTGCGGCGTGTACGACAGCCGCACGCCGGGCATCGCCGACAGCACGAGTTTGTCGACGTCGTCGGGCGCGCCGACCTTGAAGCGGGCCGGCACCGCATCGACGAGCTCGACGCTCGGCATGTCCGCGGACACCGCGAGGTAGAACTCGGTCTTGTCGTCGATCTTGCCGGAATCGAGGCGGCCGAGGTGGAACGACGGGCGCACCTCGTCGAGCGTGATCGCGAAATAGCGCGTCGAGATCACCGTGTCGAGCAGTTCGCGCAGCATCAGGTCGAGACGCGCGAAGCTCGGGCCCGGATCGTCGTGGCGATACACGGGCAGGTCGGCGAGCGTATAGCCCTTCGAGAACGTCATCAGCTGGCCCGCGAGGCGCAGCAGTTCCTGGAACAGCCGTTCAGGATGCAGCGCCGCGTGCTGGTGCAGATGCGCGAGCGTCGCGAATGCGGCGTTCGCCGTGTGCAGCAGCCAGAACGACGCGATGTCGCCCGAGCGGAATTCGATGATGTTCTTCGACGGCTCGCGGTGGAAGCCGTACAGCGCGTTCACCTTCGCCTGCAGCGCGTCGACCAGCTGGCGCAGCCGCTGGTGCAGGATCGGCGACGCTTCGATCGCGAGGCACGGCGGCACGAAGCTGTCGTCGATCTCGAAGCCGGACGTCGCGGTGCGGCGCACGCGCACGAGCGGCACCGACAGCAACTGGTCGCGCGGCTCGCTGTGCGCGATCAGCTTGACCTGCGTCTTCAGGAACGTGATGTCGGCTTCGGCGGCGTCGGTGAAATTGTCGGCGACGCTCGTCTGCTCGCTGACGAATCGCGTCATGAAGCCGGCGGCCGGATCGTCGCTGTAGTTGGTGCCGTTCTCGCGCAGCGGATGCAGCGCGAGATAGAACACGAATTCGTTGATGCCGTCGGGCAACGTATCCAGCGCGATGGGCGGCGGCAGATCGTCGGCCTGCGGCGCGGCATACAGCGCGCCGTCCGGGAACACGAGCGCGAGCTCGGCCACGCGCAGCACGTTGCTGCCGAGCGCGTCGCGATCGATGCGCACCGAGCGCACGCCCCAGTTGTACGGCTGGATCGCCTGGATGGACTCGAACAGGCGCGCCTCGTGGTACGCGTCCTGTCGTTGAAAGTGTTGAGGCCGAAGGAACAGTCCTTCCCCCCACAGCACCTTGGCCGAATAACTCATGTCAAATCCGGTTAATGTGGCGTTGCGACGTAATCGATTTGTTCGTGCCCGAATTAAATCGCCAATTGTTAACTCTTGTTAATTGACATTCGTGCGTCATGTTTAACCGCAGGACACCGAAGACAGCATATTCAGCGGTTGCGAAGGCGCACCCTGTTGCGGTGCGATGACCGTCCCGTCGGTGACCGTCATCGCGCAGTTATGCAGGCCGATGATTATGCCGGATTTCTCCGACTTCGCCGGATCGAACGTCAGTTTCCATCGTTGCAGTGCGGGATCGCGGAACAGCGCGACAATACCGAACGCCTGCGCCTCGCGCGACACCTTCTCGGTTGCCGTATAGCGCTGGCCCGGAATCAGCGTGATTTCGCGCACGTTCAGCAGATCGGCGCCGAGTGCGGCTTTTTCCTTGGTCGGATCGGTAAAGGCGTCGAACGGCGCCTGCTGGAACGAAGTCGGGTCCTTCAGCGCATAGAGCCGGACGACGAGCGCGAGCGGCTTGTGGTCGGTCGCGGCATTCAGGTTCTGCGCGGCGGCCAGCGTGAGCCCGATGTTGCGCGGCGGCTTCTGCGCGTCGGGCACCTCGGGCTTGCCGATGCCGGCCGCGGACATCACGGCGCTCGCGGCCGAGCCGAGCAGCGGGGCGGCCGCGCATCCGGCCAGAAGGGTGCACGCAAGCAGCGGCAGCGCGTAGCGAATCATGGACGATCTCATCGTTTTTCCGGCGTGCCGCCTTTATCCCTGTCAAAACTGCCGGGCATTGCCGCGTTCGCTGCGTATCCCCGACGTTGCATCGCTCAACTATTAGGCACGCCTGCGTCGTGGCAAGCGCTCGGAAATTTTTTCCGCCGCCCCGGCGGCGCGTCGCGCGATCAGTAAAACTTGCACTTTCCAGCCCGACGGAAAACCGCTGCGAGCCCGCAACGAGAAGCCATTCGAGGGGGTAGCGCCCGGTTTTAAAAGGAATTACTCTTCACACGACGATTGAATTATGAAAAATTGATCGGTACTATACCCGCGCGCTTCTTGCAAAGCAAAAGAACCAGATTCTCAACGATTTAAAACTCACGCGCCGGTGGATATAACGATGAAAGACCGTCTGTTCGCAAAACTGTCTGGGGTGGTGGTGGCTTGCGGCGTGATCGCCGGCTGTGCGAGCCAGCCTTCCGCGCCGCCGACTGCGGAAGTGTTCAACAAGTCGCTGGCCGATGCAGACGCCGTCGCGAAGGCGGGGGATCAGGACAAGGCGCTGGGCCTGTACCAGCAGCTCGCGAAGTCGGATCCGACGCGCGAGGAGCCGTGGTCGCGCATCGCGCAAATCCAGTTCGCACAAAACCATTACGGGCAGGCGATCGTCGCCGCCCAGGAAGCGCTGCAGCGCGACGCGACCGATCGTCAGGCGAAGAGCGTGCTGGCCGTCGCCGGCCTGCGGATCGCAACGCAGTCGCTCGGCGAGCTGCGCCAGGATGCATCGCTCGCGGGCGACGCGAAGTCCGACGCGCAGGCGCTCGCGAAGCAGCTGCGCGACACGCTCGGCGAGTCGGCGCTGTTCCCGCCGGAGCAGAGGGCGCAGTCGAAGAAGTACACCGGCCGCCGTCCGGTTCATCGTCCGAAGGCGGGGGCCGCGCCGGCCGCGGACACGGCGGCGAGCGCCGCGCCGACCCCGACGCCGCCCGCCGCGCAAAAGGGCAGCGCGGATCCGTTCGGCGCACTGCGCAACTGAACCCGCAACTGACGCGATAACCACAACTAACCTGGGAGCCGTCGAGATGGCCAAGAAAGAAAGCATTCAGAAAAGCTTGCAGAAAATACGGCCGCCGCGCGTCCAGCTGACCTACGAGGTCGAGAAGGGCGATGCGATCGAGGTGAAGGAACTGCCGTTCGTCGTCGGGGTCGTCGGCGATCTGGCGGGCCAGTCCGAAATCGAGCAGCCGAAGCTGCGCGACCGCAAGTTCGTCAATATCGACCGCGACAATTTCGACGACGTGATGAAGGCGATCGAGCCGCGTGCCGCGTTCCAGGTGGAAAACCGCCTGAGCCCGGAAGGCGGCAAGTTCGCGGTCGACCTGAAGTTCCGCTCGCTGTCGGATTTCAGCCCGGACGACGTCGTCGAACAGGTCGAGCCGCTGCGCCGCCTGCTCGAGGCGCGTTCGAAGCTCGCCGACCTGCGCAACAAGCTCGCCGGCAACGACAAGCTCGAGGATCTGCTGTCCGAGGTGCTGAAGAACACGCAGCAGCTGCAGGAGCTCGCGAAGGGCACCGGCGGCGACAAAGACGGCGAATGACGACGGAGTGTTGAGATGAACCAGCAAACGGCTGCGGCCCAAGCGAGCGGCGCGGAATACGCCGCCGGGACTTCGCTGCTCGACGACATCGTCGAGAAGAGCAAGGTCGCGAAATCCGATTCCGAGCATGCGCGTGCGAAGGACCTGATCGGCGAACTCGTGCACCAGGTGCTCGACGGCACGGTGATCGTGTCGGACAACCTGTCGGCCACGATCGACGCGCGCGTCGCGGAACTCGACCGCCTGATTTCCACGCAGCTTTCCGCCGTGATGCATGCGCCGGAATTCCAGCGCCTCGAAAGCACGTGGCGCGGGCTGGATTATCTGGTCAAGGAAAGCAACACGGGCCAGACGATCAAGATCAAGGCGCTGCACGCGCCGAAGCGCGACCTCGTGCGCGACTTCAAGGGTGCGAGCGAGTTCGACCAGAGCGCGCTGTTCAAGAAGGTCTACGAAGAGGAGTTCGGCACGTTCGGCGGCTCGCCGTTCGGGGCGCTGATCGGCGATTACGAGATCTCGCGCCAGCCGGAAGACATGTACTTCATCGAGCAGATGTCGCACGTCGCCGCAGCCGCGCATGCGCCGTTCATCGCGTCGGCGTCGCCGGAACTGCTCGGCCTCGAGTCGTTCTCCGACCTCGGCAAGCCGCGTGACCTCGGCAAGGTGTTCGACACCGTCGAATACGCGAAATGGAAGTCGTTCCGCGACGCCGAGGATTCGCGCTACGTCGGCCTGACGCTGCCGCGCTTCCTCGGCCGCCTGCCGTTCAATCCGAAGGACGGCCAGACCGCGGAGAACTTCAACTTCGTCGAGGACGTCGACGGCACCGATCACGACAAGTACCTGTGGTGCAACGCGGCATGGGCCTTCGCGGCTCGCCTGACGGCCGCGTTCGACGACTTCGGCTGGTGCGCGGCGATCCGCGGCGTCGAAGGCGGCGGCCTCGTCGAGGACCTGCCGACCCACACGTTCAAGACCGACGACGGTGAAGTCGCGCTGAAGTGCCCGACCGAAATCGCGATCACCGATCGCCGCGAGAAGGAGCTGAGCGACCTCGGCTTCATCCCGCTCGTCCATTGCAAGAACTCAGATTACGCCGCGTTCTTCGCCGCGCAGTCGGTGCAGAAGCCCAAAAAATACAGTACCGACAGCGCGAATGCGAACGCCGTCCTGTCCGCCCAGCTTCAGTACATCTTCTCGGTATCGCGCGTCGCGCACTACCTGAAGGCGATGATGCGGGACAAGATCGGCAGCTTCGCATCGGCGCAGAACGTGGAGACTTTCCTCAACCGGTGGATTTCGCAATACGTCCTGCTCGACGACAACGCCTCGCAGGAACAGAAAGCGCAATTTCCGCTGCGCGAGGCATCCATACAAGTGTCGGAGATTCCGGGCAAGCCGGGCTCGTATCGTTCGGTCGCGTTCCTGCGCCCGCACTTTCAGCTCGACGAACTCTCGATTTCTCTGCGACTTGTCGCTGATCTGCCCAAACCGGCAAATTCATAAGCGAGTAAATCGCCCGGGCGGGCCGCCTGGGTAGGACGTTAAAACCACCTCTTTGGGGAGTCGAAGGGCCATGTTACATATGCACTTGCAGTTTGGTAGTCCCGCGGTGAAGGGCGAATCCGCGGACAAGGACCACCAGGGCTGGATCGAACTGAAATCGTGGGATCACTCGATCGTTCAGCCGCGTTCGGCAACCGCATCGACCGCTGGCGGTCACACGATGACGCGTTGCGAGCACGGCGACATGATCTTCACGAAGGAAATCGATTCGTCGAGCCCGCTGCTGTACCAGCACGCTTCGGGCGGTACCACGTTCGACGAAGTGACGGTCCATTTCTCGCGCGCGGACGGTGAAGGCAAGCGCGTGCAGTATCTGGAAGTCAAGCTCAAGTACGTGATCATCTCGAGCATCGCCCCGAGCGTTCGCGAGGAAGGTCTGCCCCTCGAGACGTTCTCGTTGAAGTACGCAGCCGTGCAGTGGAAGCAAACCCAGCAGAAGATCGGCGGCAACCAGGGCGGTAACACGCAAGGCGCCTGGAGCCTGACGAAGAACGACAAGACCTACGCGGTCTAAGGTCGGTTGCGGCAACGGGGCGCTTCGCGTCCCGTTGCCGTTTTCGCTGTCCACACCGGCCGATGAAACGATTCGAACCCAGTTTTCTCGACAAGCTGTTCGATGACGAACCGCACCTGCCGGCCTCGGCAGCGATGCGGCAATTGTCGCTGGACGAGCTCAAGAACACGGTCGCCCGCGACGTCGAGGCGATCCTCAACACCCGTATCGCCCACACCGAGAACGAGCTGGCCGCGCTGCCGGAATGCCAGAAATCGGTGCTGACCTACGGGCTGAACGATTTCGCGGGGCTGAGCCTCGCGAGCCACTACGATCGCGCATTCATCTGCAAGTCGATCCAGCAGGCGATCGCGCGCCATGAGCCGCGCCTGCAGCAGGTGCAGGTGACGTTCGAGCTGAACGAGCAGGCCACCAACGCGCTCTATTTCGCGATCCAGGCACTGCTCGTCGTACACCCGGCCGAGGAGCCGGTGAGTTTCGACGCGATGCTGCAACCGTCGACGCTGCAATACTCGGTCACGCGCGCACGCGCCGCACGAATGCAGTAAATCAAGTCGCCGAGCGGGCCGGACCGCCCGGTGGTCAATCAGGTCCGGCAGGAAATATTGAGGTTCGGGGTCGTCGATGGAAGAATTGCTGCCGTATTACGAACGCGAATTATCGTTTTTGCGGCGCTATTCGCGAGATTTCGCCGAACGCTATCCGAAGATCGCCGCGCGTCTCGCGGTGTCGGGCGAGCACTGCGAGGATCCGCACGTCGAACGGATGATCGAGTCGTTCGCGCTGCTCGGCGCACGCATCAACAAGAAGCTCGACGACGACTACCCGGAATTCACCGAAGCGCTGCTGGAAGTGCTGTATCCGCACTACCTGCGGCCGTTCCCGTCGTGCTCGATCGCGCAGTTCACGCCGGCTTCGCCCGGCCAGCAGACCGAGCCGGTCGTGATCGATCGCGGCACCGAGCTGAAGAGCCGCCCGATCCGCGGCGTGCAATGCCGGTTCCGCACCGCCTACGACGTGACGCTCGCGCCGATCCGCATCTCGGAGGCGCGCTACACGCCGGTCGCGCTCGCGCCGAGCGCGACGGTGCTGCCGTCGAACGCGACGGGCGTGATCTCGATCACGTTCGAATCGCTCGCCGCGCAGCTCGATCTCGGCGCGCTGAAGCTGTCGACGCTGCGCGCGCATCTGCACGGCGAGCAGTCGTTCGTCGCCGCGCTGACCGACTGCCTGTTCGTCAACGTGCTCGGCGCGTATGTCGAGCCCGAACGCAACGGCCGCTGGACCGCGCTGCGCAAGCTGCCGATCGCGCAGGCCGGCTTCGCCGAGGACGACGCGCTGATCGACTACCCGGCGAAATCGCATCCCGCGTACCGGCTGCTCACCGAATACTTCGCGTTTCCCGACAAATTCGATTTCGTCGACTTCGACCTCGCGGCGATCGCACGCGCATCGGGCCGCTGCCAGCGCGCGACGCTGCATCTCGTGCTGCAGGACGTGCGCAGCGATTCGCATGTCGCGCGCCTGCTGGAGCTGCTGACGGCGAGCCATTTCCGGCTGTTCTGCACGCCGATCGTCAACCTGTTCCGCCAGCACGGCGAGCCGATCCGCATCACGCACCGCGCGGTGTCGTATCCGGTGATCGCCGAGGCGCGGCGCGCGTTCGCGTACGAGGTGTACTCGATCGACTCGGTGAAGCTCGTCCGGCAGCAGGCGCACGAGGAATCGGTGATCGAGTTCCGTCCGTTCTATTCGCTGCATCACGGCGAATCGGCGCGGATCGGCCATTACTGGTTCGCGCGCCGCAACGACTGGGTCGCGCAGAAGAGCCCCGGCTACGAAACCGAGATCTCGATCGTCGACATCGACTTCGAGCCGACGTCGCCGCAAACCGACACGCTGAGCCTCGACCTCACCTGCACGAACCGCGACCTGCCGGCGATGCTGGCGTTCGGCCTCGAGGGCGGCGACCTGTTCCAGGAAGGCGGCGCGCAGACGAGCGGCATCTCGATGCTGCGCCGCCCGACGCAGAGCGTGCGCTTCGAGCGCGGCCGCGCCGCGCACTGGCGGCTCGTGTCGCACCTCGCGCTCAACCACGTGTCGCTCGTCGCGCACGGCCTCGCGCCGCTGAAGGAAATGCTGACGCTGTACGACCTGCGACGCACGGCCGTGTCGATGCGCCAGATCGACGGCCTGGCCGGCGTCGAGCAGCGCGGCGCCGTGCAGTGGCTGCCCGGCAAGCCGTTCGCGACCTTCGTGCGCGGCATCGAGATCCGGCTGACGATCGACGAGGAACACTTCGTCGGCGCGAGCCTCGCATCGTTCGTGCGCGTGCTCGACAGCTTCTTCGGGCTGTACGTCCACCTCAACAGTTTCGTTCAATTGGTCGTCGTGTCGAAGCGCACCGGCGAGGAGATCATCCGATGCAAGCCCCGAACCGGCGAATCGATCCTGGCGTAGTCGACGCGCTGCTCGACGAGCCGCATCGCTTCGAGTTCTTCCAGGCGGTGCGCGTGCTTGAAGGGCTGTTCGCGCGGCAGGCGTCGGATGCGCCCGGCGCGTGGCGGCAGGGCGACGTCGTCGCGCAGCGCATCGCATTCCGCAACACGCTGTCGCTCGGCTTCCCGCCGAGCGAGATCGAAGGCGCGCGCTCGTTCGACGGCGACGGCGCGCCGCTGAACTCGGACGAGCAGCGCGGCGCCGCGCTGGCCGCCGGCGAGCTCGGCCGCGTCGAGCTGACGCCCGCGTTCTTCGGGCTGCTGGGCGGGCAGGGCGCGCTGCCGCTGCACTACACCGAACAGATCGTCGCGCGCGAGCACCTGAGGCGCGACCACGCGGCGCGCGCGTTCTTCGACGTGTTTTCGAACCGCGCGACCGCGCTGTTCTATGCGGCGTGGAAGAAATACCGGCTGCCGTTCCATTACGAACTCGATCGCGACGAGCGCTACCTGCCGCTGTTGCTCGCGATCGCGGGCGTGCCGAGCGACGAGGTGCGCGACAGTCTCGCGGCCGGGCCGGGCGGCGTGCTGGACGAAGCCGTGGCCGGCTACGCGCTCGCGGCGCGGCACCGGCCGATGTCGGCCGCCTACCTGCAGCGCACGCTGTCCGATTACTTCCGCGTGCCGGTGAAGATCGACCAGTTCGTCGGCAAGTGGTACGACGTGCCGCCCGACCAGCTGAGCGTGCTCGGCGAAGTCAATGCGGTGCTCGGTGCGACGGCGCTCGTCGGCGAGCGCGTGTGGCAGCGCGACATGCGCGCGCGGATCGTCGTCGGCCCGCTGTCCAAGCGCGATTATGAGGCGTTCCTGCCCGGCGGCGCGCACGCCGTCGCGCTCGAGCGGATGCTGACGCTGCTCGCCGGCGTCACGCTGGAGTACGAGGTGAAGCTCGTGCTCAAGCGCACGGAAGTCGGCGCGAGCGTGCTCGGCGCGGGTTCGCGGCTCGGCTGGGACGCGTTCCTGTGCACGCGCGACGCGCTCGAGGACCGCTCGGACGCCCGCTACGAACTGCACGTGATTCACTGACCCTAACAACAACACGCAATCGAACCTGAGATCGACGCCATGAGCACGCCTCTGAAGACCCTGATCACGAAACTGAACCCGCTGTGCCGCCACGCGACCGAGCGGGCGGCGAGCGCGTGCCTGGCGCGCGGCCATTACGAGGTCGATCTGGAGCACCTGTTCCTCGCGTTGCTCGACGAAGCAACGGGCGACCTGCCGCTCGCATTGCGCGCGAGCCGCGTCGATCCGCATGCGCTGCATGCCGATCTCGAACGCGAGCTCACGCGCCTGAAGACGGGCAACACGCGCACGCCGGTGTTCTCCGTGCACCTGATCGCGCTGTTCGAGCAGGCGTGGCTGATCGCGTCGCTCGATTCGCAGCTCGGGCGCATCCGGTCGGGGCATCTGCTGCTCGCACTGCTGACCGCGCCGGATCTCGCGCAGTTCGCGCAACGGATGTCGTCGCGGTTCGCGGAAATGAACGTGACGGACCTGAAGCACAAGTTCGACGAAATCATGGCCGGCTCGAGCGAAGCCGAGCCGCGCCAGGCGGACGACGAGGACAGCGACGCCGCGCCGGCCGCCGATGGCCTTGCACCCGCGGCCGGCCCGTCGAAGACGCCCGCGCTCGACACGTACACGACCAACCTCACGCAGCGCGCGCGCGAGGGCAAGATCGATCCGGTGATCGGCCGCGAAGCGGAGATTCGCCAGGCGATCGACATCCTGATGCGCCGCCGCCAGAACAACCCGATCATGACCGGGGAGGCCGGCGTCGGCAAAACGGCGGTCGTCGAAGGGCTCGCGCTGCGGATCGCGGCCGACGACGTGCCGCCGCCGTTGCGCGGCGTGGCGTTGCACGTGCTCGACATGGGGCTGCTGCAGGCCGGCGCGAGCGTGAAGGGCGAGTTCGAGAACCGGCTGAAGAGCGTGATCGACGAGGTGAAGAAGAGCGCGCACCCGATCATCCTGTTCATCGACGAGGCGCACACGATCATCGGCGCGGGCGGCCAGGCCGGCCAGAACGACGCGGCCAACCTGTTGAAGCCGGCGCTCGCGCGCGGCGAGCTGCGCACGATCGCCGCGACGACGTGGAGCGAATACAAGAAGTACTTCGAGAAGGATGCGGCGCTCGCGCGGCGCTTCCAGGTCGTGAAGGTCGAGGAGCCGAGCGAGCCGCTGGCCGCCGCGATGCTGCGCGGGATGTCGGGCCTGATGGAGAAGCACTTCAACGTGCGGATTCTCGACGATGCGATCACCGAGGCCGTGCGCCTGTCGCACCGCTACATCAGCGGCCGCCAGCTGCCGGACAAGGCGATCAGCGTGCTCGACACCGCGTGCGCGAAGGTCGCGCTCGCGCACAGCGCGACGCCGGCGGCGATCGACGATACGAAGAAGCGCATCGAGCGCATCGATGCGGAAATCGCGTCGCTGGAGCGCGAGGCGGCGGGCGGCGCGGCGCACGACGAGCGGCTCGGCGAGCTGCGCGGCGCGCGCGGCACGGCGCTCGAACAACTGGCGAAGGACGAAGCACGCTACGAGGCCGAGCGCGTGATCGTCGCCGAGATCACCGAGCTGCGCGACGCGCTCGACAAGGCGCGCGGCCCGTCGGAAGACCGCCAGCCGGTCGACGTGCAGGCCACGCGCGACAAGCTCTCCGAACGCGTCGCCGCGCTGCATGCGCTGCAGGGCGGCGAGCCGATGGTGCCGCTGCAGGTCGACGGCCACGTCGTCGCCGAGATCGTCGCCGCGTGGACGGGCATTCCGCTCGGCCGGATGGTGAAGGACGAGATCGACACCGTGCTGAACCTGCAGCCGCTGCTGACCGCGCGCGTGATCGGCCAGGATCACGCGCTGGAGGCGATCGCGCAGCGCGTGCGTACCGCGACCGCGAACCTCGAGGATCCGAACAAGCCGCGCGGCGTGTTCATGTTCGTCGGGCCGTCGGGCGTCGGCAAGACCGAGACGGCGCTGGCGCTGGCCGACATCCTGTACGGCGGCGAGCGCAAGATGGTCACGATCAACATGAGCGAGTACCAGGAAGCGCACAGCGTGTCGGGCCTGAAGGGCTCGCCGCCCGGCTACGTCGGTTACGGCGAGGGCGGCGTGCTGACCGAGGCCGTGCGCCGCAACCCGTATTCCGTCGTGCTGCTCGACGAGGTCGAGAAGGCGCACCCGGACGTGCTCGAGATGTTCTTCCAGGTGTTCGACAAGGGCACGATGGACGATGCGGAAGGGCGCGAGATCGACTTCCGCAACACGCTGATCATCCTGACGTCGAACGTCGGCTCGGCCGCGGTGATGCAGGCGTGCCTGAACAAGCCGGCCGAGGAACTGCCCGATCCGGACGCGCTCGCCGAGACACTGCGTCCGCAGCTGTACAAGACTTTCAAGCCGGCGTTCCTCGGCCGGATGAAGGTCGTGCCGTACTATCCGATTTCCGACGACGTGCTGGCCGAGATCATCGAGCTGAAGCTCGAACGCATCCGCCGCCGGATCGACGCGAACCACAAGGCCGCGTTCGAGTGGGACGAATCGCTCGTCGACGCGGTGCTCGCGCGTTGCACCGAGGTCGATTCGGGCGCCCGCAACGTCGACCACATCCTGAACGGCACGCTGCTGCCGGAGATCGCGGGCCACGTGCTCGGCCGGATCGCCGACGGCGCGGCCATCGCGCGCATCGCGGTGCGTGCGGACGAGGCCGGCGAATTCGCGTACACCGTCGAATGAGCGCGGCCGCGCAACCCGCATTGATGAACTGACCGAACCATGCCGATCAATCTCCCCGAGCTGCTGACGCCGATCAGCGACGCGTCGCCCAGCGGCGACGACCTGCTGTTTTCGAACGAATTCGACGCGATCCAGGACGCGCGGCGCTACGACGATCCGACGCTCGACCAGGGCGAATGGGTGACCGAGATCAAGGAGGCCGACTGGGGCTTCGTCGTCGATCATGCGGGCGAGCTGCTGCGCACGCGCACGAAGGACCTGCGGCTCGCCGTATGGCTGACCGAGGCGCTCGCGCTCGAGGACGGCATCACGGGCCTCACCGAAGGCTATGCGCTGCTCGAGGGCCTGTGTCGCGACTTCTGGGACACCTTCCACCCGCTGCCCGAGGACGACGACATCGAGCACCGGCTCGGCAACGTCGCGTGGCTCTCCGGCCGCACGGCCGAGCTGCTGCGCGCGGTGCCGCTGACGGACGGCGCATCGAATGCATTCAGCACGCTCGACTGGGAAGTCGCGCAGCACGTCGCGCAGTCGATCAAGCGCGATCCCGAACACGCGGACGACATCGCGCGCGGCAAGCCGTCGATCGAGCAGATCGATGCGTCGCGGCGCGTGACGTCGATCGCGTTCTACACGGCGTTGCTGGCGAACCTGAAGGCGTTCGAATTCGCGCTCGATGCGTTCGAGGAGCGGCTCGTCGAGCGCGCCGGCGATTCGGCGCCGAGCTTCCGGCAGGCGCGCGACGCGTTCGAGACCGTGTACCGGCTCGCCGAGCGCTTTGCGCGCGAACAGGGCTATACGGGCAGCGCACCGCACACGCAGGCGGCGCCGCAGGCCCAGTCAGAACGCATCGAGCCGGTGTTCGGCCAGCCGATCCAGACCGAGGAGACTCACGTGCAGCAGCAGACCGCTTCGCGTCCTCCGGTGACGCAGATGATCGCCGGCATCCAGAACCGTGCGCAGGCCGTCGACCAGTTGCGTGCGGTGGCGCGCTATTTCCGTCAGACCGAGCCGCACAGCCCGGTCGCGTATCTCGCCGACAAGGCGGCCGAATGGGCCGACATGCCGCTGCACAAATGGCTCGAGAGCGTCGTGAAGGACGACGGCTCGCTGTCGCACATTCGCGAACTGCTGGGGGTGAGGCCTGACGAGCAGGCGTAAACGCAGGACGGGCGGCGCATTGCTGCCGCCGCCCGTCGTGTGCCGTGCCGTGCCCGCTTCGCCATAGCGCGAGCGGCCGGCCGGTTTCCCGTTACTGCCCCACCCGGAACTCGATCCGCCGATTCCTCGCCCTGCCATCCGCCGTATCGTTCGGCGCGATCGGCTGATCCGGCCCGACCCCCGTCGTCGTCATCTGCTGCGGCGGGATGCCCTTCGTGATCAGATACCCCTTCACCGCATCCGCGCGCGCCTGGCTCAGCGCGATGTTCGACGTCCGGTTCCCCGAATTGTCGGTGTGGCCGATGATGTCGACCGTGCGGTTCTGCATCTTCGCGAGCGCGGCCGCCATCTGGTCGAGGATCAGCTTGCCCTGCGGCGTCAGCGTCGCGCTGCCGGTCTCGAACTCGATCGTCCGGTTCGCCAGCGTCTGGTCGAGCACGCCCTGTTCGGACGCCGACACGCGCAGCCCGTTCTTGATCGTATACGTCGGGTTCAGCGTGTTCGCCATGTCGCTCGCGAGCTGCTGGCGCTGCGCCTCGTTGTGCACCTCGCCCTTCATCTCGATCTGCGTCCCGTTGATCTTCAACTGGCCCTTGCTGATCTGCTTGAGCTGCGCGCCGAGCAGCTTCTGCACGTTCGCGCTCCAGTTCGGCGGCGTCGCGACGTCGCCCACCTCGATCTGGTCGACGACGTTCGTCGCGCCGTAGGTGTCGCGCAGCTTCTGCAGCACGGCGGCCTTGGTCGCCTCGTCGGGCACCTTGCCGCCGACCACCACCTGGCCGGGCGTTGCGTTCGCGGGCGGCGGCGCGATCGTGCCGGCGGTGCCGTGCACCACCGTGCCCGACGCACCGCCGGCGTTCGGGTTCGCCTGCGGCAGCGCGGTCGTCGCGACCGTACCGTTGCCGACCGGCGTGACGGTCGCGCCCGTGTTCTGCGCGAACGCCGCGCCGCTCGCGACGAGGCCGGCGGCGAACAGCGCGGCGAGGGCGGGCGAGACGGCGAACGACGAGCGCGTGCGCCGGACCTGAATCGTGCGATGCATGCGGTCAGCCTCCGATGAACGCTTCGCGGAACGCGTCGATGGCGACGCGCAGCGAGAGTTGCGGTTGGTCGAGGTAGCTGACGAGCTTGCTGATCTGATGATCGTTTTGCGCATGGGCGTCGATCCACTCGGGATCGTCGATGTCGATGTTGTGGGCGGCGTAGGTCTGCGGGTCGACGACGCTCAACAGCGTCTTCGCCGACGCGCCGTTGAAGCCGATGATCAGCCGTTCGCGTTCGGCGATCGTGCCGATGAAGATCGCGAGCTCGAAGTCGGCCTGCGCGACGAACGGCGCGATCAGCTCGAGCCAGAACGCGGCGACGAGGCTGCGGTAGAACGGATCGACCGGCAGCGGCAGCGTGAGGCCGCGTTCGATGTGCGACGAGCCGCTCTGCATCACCGGCCGCAGCAGCGAGCCGAGCGCGAGCATCGCGCCGCGCAGCCGCACCGGATGACCGCTTTCGAGCAGCATCTCCTGCAGGCCGTGCAGCGACTGGTGTTCGACGAAATCGTTGAAGGTGCCGTCATGCGACGTGCCGGGGCCGCCGATGTCGATCGGCACCTGCGTGTCGCCGAGCGCCTGCAGCGCGCCGGGCGGCTCGTCCTTGCCGAGCAGCGGCGGGATCTGCGCGGCGACGCGCGACCACAGCCGCGCGAACGCGAGCGGGCTGCGCGCGAGGAACGCGAGCGGCCGGTCGACCTCCAGCGCGGTGGCGCCGAGGAACGGGAAGCGGCGCATCGACACGTCATGGCTCGCGACCATGTGGCCCGCGATCGCGAGCTTGCTGCGCGAACCGAGGAACGCGAAATGCATCGGCTTCGCGTCCTCGTAGACGATCTTCCAGCGCGGATCTTCCGCGAGCAGCTCGAGCGCCTGCGCGATCCAGCGATCGAGCGTCTGCAGCAGCTGCGGATTGTGCGCGCTCTTCACGAAGTCGCCGCGCGACGGAATCTTGCCGAAGTAGGCGATTTGCGCCTGTACGGTTTGCGTCATTGCGCCCTCTGTGCATTCGTTGCGTTGGCGGCCGCGACGGCCGGCGCGGCGCCCGGCGTGCCGGTGCCGGCTTGCGTCGCGTTCTGCGCGGCGCCCGCGCTCGCGTCGGCGACCGACGACGGCAGCTGCAGGCCGCGCAGGCTCTGCTGCTGCGGCTGGTCGCCGCCGCCGGCTGACGGTTGCGACGTGCTGATGATGCGCATCGTCACCGACACGTTCACGCTGCCCTGTGCCCACGTCAGGTCGAAGGTGCCGTCCGGACGGCGCTTGCGCTGCGCCGAGTTGATCAGCTTCTCGAGACCGTAGCGGCCCGGCTCGTTGACGAGCTGCACCGTACGGCCGTCGAAGGTCGTCGCTGACAGCGTCGCGCCCGGCGAGCCCTGCGGGTTCGGCCACACGAAGTTGGTCCACTGCGGCGGCGTGTTGCGGTAACGCAGCTGCTGGCCGTCGATCGCGATCGTGTATTCCGTCGTGCCCGTGCTCGGTTGCGGCAGGATCTGGAACACGGTCTGCGGCTCGGCCGACGCGGCCGCGCTGCCGGCGGCGCCGCCCGCGAGCGGCGCGACCCAGCGGGCGAAGCCGTTCGTGAAGTCCGGCGTGAGCCCGATGCCCATGTCGCCCCACGTGCGGGCGGCGAGCGTGTCGCCGCGGCGCACCGCGAGCGGCCCGAGCGTCGTGCCGACGAACTTCGCGATCGAGCCGTCCGGACCGAACACCTGCGCGATCTCGCCGGCGCCGGCCTCGACCTTCGCGTTCGCCGCGAACGGGTACTTGGTCGCGAGCGAACTCTGGAACGGCTGGTAGACCTGCGCGTTCCACACCTTGTTGACTTCGGCGCTGGCCGGCTGGATCACGACCGCGAACGCCTGCATCAGCGGCCGCACCAGCAGCGGACGCAGCGACTTGCGTTGCGAATCGGTCAGGCCCGTCAGCATCTGCTCGTCGACGAGCTTCAGCGAATCGGCGAGTTCCGAGCCGCTGCCGTCGAGCGTCTGCTGCATCAGCTGGCGCGCGCCCGGCCCCGGGTCGCCCTGGTTCTTGATCACGTTGAAGCGGGTACGGACCTTCGACAGCGACTCCATGTAGCCCTTCAGCATCGACGTGCCGTCATGCGTCGCGACGATCCGCGCGAGCCCGACGAACTCCTGGCCGATCGGCCCCATCGGCACCTCGGCCGGATTGCCGTTGATGTCGATGTTGGCTGCCGCCATCTGGCCGGCCTGCGAGCGCGTGAACAGTTGCTTGACCCAGTTCACGACGCCCGTCTGCGCCTTCTTGATCGTCACGTTCGCGAGCGACGGGTTGTCCCACGACGTCTGGTCGTACGCGGTCTCGAGGATCTTGCGGATCGGCGAATCCTGCGGGTCGCCCAGGCGGTTCATCCCGTCGACGGCCTGGCCGAAGCTCGTGAAGCCCTGCACCGCAATGCCCTGCATGAACTTCTGCCAGTGCTGCGCGTACTCGGTCTTGTACATGCCGACGAGCGTCTTCTGGATCTGCTCGGGGCTGCCCTCGAGCGTCAGGTCGTCCTGCGTCGACGTGTTGAGCACCCAGTCCTTCGCCTGCAGTTCCTTGGTCGCCGCATCGCGGATCGCCGGCTGCACGTAGTCGAACCACGCTTCACGCGTGAACGTGCCCGGAATCGCGTAGCTGCCCGCCACGAGCCCCTGGTTGCCGTCGCCGACGATGCGCGCGATGGTCATCGGCGCGAAGCGGGTCGACGCGCGGGCCTTGATTTCCTCGTACACGCGCTGGCGCGCCGGCATGCCGCGCACCACGCGGCGCAGGTTCTCGCGGGTCTGGTCGACGAGCGCGAGATTCGCGTCGATCATCGGCCAGTCGTCGTCGTTCACGCGCGACAGGTAGAACGAGATCATGCGCTCGGCGCTCCGGATCATCTCGTCGCGCGGCATGTTGCCCCGATTCGTCTCGAGCCAGCCTCGCCAGAAGCGGGCGAGCTGGTCGGTCAGGTGCGCCTGTTCGACGTGCCGCTTGTCGGACAGCATCAGGTAGGTCTTCAGCGCGTTGTACGCGTCCTGCACGTTGGTCGGCGACGCGTCGCTGTAGAGGCCGCCCTGCGGCGCGGCGGGCTGCTGCGGGGCGGCGGCCGGCGCGGCGCCCGACGCGGCCGGCACGGCGCCGGCCTGCGGCGCAGCGCCTGCCGCGTTCGTCGACACCGGCATCGTGCCGCCCTGCACGGCGCCCGATTCCGGCGGGCGCGTCATCGGCACCAGCTGCTCGGGGTGCGCGTTCACGTCCTTCATGAACGACGCGAGGTTCTGCGACACGGGGGCCAGCAGGATCTGGCGCACGCCGTTGTAGTACTCGGTCAGCAGGTGCTGCTCGAGACGGTCGCCCTGGTACAGGCCGAGCGACACCGACAGCGGCTTGTCGCGGCGGAACTGTTCGAGTTGCTCGATCCGGTCCTCGAGGATGTCCATCGCCTGCAGGCGCGACTGCAGGTCGTTGCGGCCCTGCTGCAGGCGCGTGACGTTGTCGAGGTCGGCCTGCACGTTCGACACGAGCTGCTGGTTGCCGATCGTCGACCAGGTCCAGCCGCCCAGCGCGAGCGCGAGCGCCGCGACGAAGCCGAAGAAGGTCGCGTAGCGCAGCCGCGTCTTGGTCGGGCTCGCGAACTGGCGCACCGTCTGGCGGTCCGCGAAGATCACCTTCGAGAACAGGTCGCGCAGGAAGAAGCCGTTCTTCGAGAACGCGCTGTGCGGTTTCGGCAGCGCGCTCCCGTCGAGGCCGAAGCGGTGCGCGATGCGCTGCGCGGCCGCGCTGTTGGTTTCGCCTTCCTGCAGCGCGCTGGTGAAGTAGAAGCCACGGAAGATCGGCTTGTACTGGAACGGGTTGTTCTCGAACAGCGTCGCGAGGAACGCGCGCAGCGACGGCTTGATCGTCGAGAATTCGAGCGGGAAGCTCAGCTGGCCCGGCGACAGCTGGTTGCCGCGCGACAGCGACAGCTGCGCGACGCTGATTTCCTTCAGCCCTTCGTAGAGTTCCTCGAAGTGCGTGTCGAACTGCGCGACGACGTCGCGCTTGTCGTCGGGCTCGTAGGGCAGGGTGGCGCCCCACACGCGGTCGTACTCGTGCTTGTCGCTGCTGCTGAAGAATTCGGTGAAGCCGGTGATCAGGTCGGCCTTCGTGAACATCACGTAGACCGGCGCGAACACTTCGAGCTTTTCCGTCAGCTCCTGAACGCGCTGACGAAGGTTTTTCGCGAGGTTGATCGCGAATTCGGGGCGGTTGCCGGTGAGTTCGGCGATGCTGGCCGTGACGATGATGCCGTTGATCGGCGCCTTCGGACGGTAGCGCTTGAGCAGCCCGAGGAAGCCGAGCCACTCGCTGCGGTCTTCCTCGTGCACCGAATAGCGGCCGGCCGTGTCGAGCAGGATCCCTTCGGTCGTGAAGAACCAGTCGCAGTTGCGCGTGCCGCCGATGCCGTGGATCACGGCGCTGTTCTTGTCCGCGAACGGGAATTGCAGGCCGGAATTGAGCACGGCGCTGCTCTTGCCCGCGGCCGGGTTGCCGATCACGATGTACCACGGCAGTTCGTACAGCGCGGAGCCGCCCGACACCTGGCCGATCTTCGACGTCTTGATCGTCTTCACCGCGTCCGACAGGCGCGTGCGCAGCACGTCGAGGTCGGCCGTCTTCGCGTCCGGCGCGAGCGCGGCGGCGGCCGGCGCGGCGATCTTGCCGGTTTCCGCCTGTTCTTCCAGCACCTGGCCGAGCTGCTGGTTCGCGCGCTTCACGCGCCAGCGGCGCCACAGCGCGACGACGAGCCACAGCGCGAGGACCGCTGCGAATGCGATCGCCGCCCACAGGAGCGGCAGCTGCAGCATGTCGGCGACGATGAACAGAATGGCCGCTAGCGCGACGATCCCGACGATCGAGAGCGTACGCGGATGAGTCAGCACGTTGAGGATGCGTTGCATAGGACGTTCAGGTTCCGGTGCGATTCGATGAGGCGACGCAGGCGCGCCGAGCGGCAAGGGTGGCGCCGCGATGTGTCGCCATGCTGTCAAACGGGATGAAGGAGGCTGGCATCAATGCGCTCGCGGCATCGGAGAAGGCGCGCGCATTAACGAAAGGACGCTGTGAGATTTAAAACGGAAGCGGCGGCCGGAAAAAATCGCGCACCGGAATGCCCGATTGTTTGCGCCGCCCAAATCGTTTCCTGCCGGGTGATTAAAAAGCCCCATGCCGCCCTCATTATTTCTTGTCCGGCAGCCCTGACTAGCTGCCGCGTCCCAGTTTAAAACCGGGTTTATGGTATTCCACGTGCCCGAGATCCATCATTTTCCATCGGCCGCCCCAGGTCAGGCCGACTTGCTCGGCGACCTGGCCGTACAACTGGTAGCCGCGCATCGCCCACGGATCTTTCTCGGAAATGACCAGCTTGCCGTCGCGCAGGAATGCGTTGTCGGCCGCCAGCCCGAACTGGTGATAACTCTGGAACGCCGCCGCATTGGTCACGTTCGTGCCCATCTGCGCGAGCCGGTTCTGTCGTTCCGGGCTCCGGTAGCCTTCCAGCAGCGCCATTTCATAACCATGTTGTTCGTGCATGATCTTGTAGACCAGCAGCAAACGCGTCCGGAAATCCGGGTCCAGCAGGTTCCAGTCGCGGCTTGCGTCCTTCAGCGCCGGGCGGACCTGCTCGACTTCCTTCGTGGCAAAGACTTCCGGCGGCAACGGCGGCGGCGGCACGAGTTGTTCGCCCTGCAACAGCGCGGCGATCTTCTCGTCGGGCACGCGCGCCGTGTCGTCGTACTGAAATAATTGCCGACCGCGTAACGCAATGGCCACCAATGGCGGCGTCGCAAGAATACCTGCCGACACCATAATCATCAAGCGCCGCCGAACCAGTAAATTTTGCACGTCGCTTAATGCGCCGCGCGTCACGGTTGCCGATTTAACAATCTGACTCCGCGCGCGGGCGGCGCGATCGTTCGCCCGGCGCGTCAGGCGGCCGTGAAGCTGGGCGACCGATTCGAAAACGCTCGCGCGGATACCCGGTAAAAGCAACAGTGCCGCAACCGCGACGGCTAGGGCGAAATAGGCGACGAGTGCGACGGCAATCAAAGAAATCCCCGGAAATTGGAATTGATTGTGTTTTGCAATGCTTGCTCTTAGAATCAGGCTGCTTCAAGAGGCCGGGCTATATTATCGCGGTGAATTAAACCAGGATTCAATGAGACGCTGAATGAGTGCGCCGGAAAATTCAAATTCGAAAACTCCGCCCAGCCTGCTGTCCGATACTAAACCGGCAGGGGAGGGAGGGCCTCGGCAGTCGCGCATTCTCGCGGATCTGGAAGGGCGTGTCACGCCGCCCGCCGAGCCGCCGCGCCGTTCGCTGAAGGCGCCGATCGCCGCCGTCGTGGCGTTGGTCGTGGCCGTCGGCGGTTGGGGCGCGTGGCGCATGCAGCAGTCGTCGGGCGAGCGGCCTGCCGCGATCGCGGCCGCGACGGAACCGTCGGCGGCCGCGCCGGCCAAGGCCGCACCGGCCAGCGGCGCCGCCGCGCAGGTCGCGCAGAATGGCGCGTCCGCTGCACCGGCCGCGCAACCGGCCACGATCGTCAACGACGATTCGGCGTCCCAGACCGTTGCATCCGCATCGGCGTCCGGCGCATCCGCTTCCGCCGCGGACAACAGCCGCCTGTCGCGCGCGCTCGCCAACGGCGCCGACGAGGGTTCGGGCGCGGCGGCCACGGCCGGCGTCGCCGCAACTGCGGCCGCCGCGGCAGCGGCGACGACCAAGACGGCGAAGGCCGACGCGTCGAAGGGCACGAAGGTCGCGGCCCACGGCAAGACCGACACGAAAACCGATGCGAAGGCCGAAGCCCGCAAGCATCGCAAGGAACAGCAGGCTGAGCTCGCGCAGGCGAAGAAGCGCCGCGAAACGGCGCCGACCCGAACCGCGAAGGCGGGCGCGAAGGACGATCCGGATGCCGATCTGCTCGCCGCGCTCGTCGCGCGCACGAAGCCGGCCGACAAGAAACTCGCCGCTCAGAAGGCGCAGGCCGTGCCCACCAAGACGGCGGCGACCGGCGGCGCGCTGGCGTCGCGCGTGAAGGAGTGTTCGGAGCGCGGTTTCTTCGAGGATCAGCTGTGCCGCTGGCGCGTGTGCGACGGCCACTGGGGCAAGGACCCTGCGTGCCCGAGCGCCGCGCAGTCGGAGACGCGGCAGTAACGCGTGTCGCGCACGCCCCGGCGTCTTCCCTGTCAGCGCCGCCCATTGGGCGGCGCGTTGTTTTCGGAGGCACGGAGAAGCTGCCGGTATGATGCCGCATGACGCTGTCACGAACGCGTCACGCCCGTCGGGCATACGTTTCCTTTCTTTTCCCGGCGCGGGCCCGCGACCCGCGATGTGCGGCGCGCCGCGCGCCGCATCACCTTCGACACGATGGACCTGATCGTACAGACTTACGGCGCCGATACGTCCGGCATCGTGTGCGGATTCCGCTTCGTTCCGGGCGGCGCCGGCGCGATGCTCGATGCCGACGCGGCCGCCGCGTGGCTGCGCACGTGCCGCGAGCACGGCGCGGCCGCATCGGGCGATTTCGTCTGGCTGCATTTCAATCTCGCGCACGGCGCGAGCGAGCGCTGGATGCGCACGCATCTCGGGCTGCCCGACAGCTTCTTCGAATTCCTGCACGAAGGCTCGCGCTCGACGCGCATCGAGCAGGAGGACGGCGCGTTGCGCGCGATCGTCAACGACGTGATGTTCAACCTCGAACTCACGCCGTCGGAGATCGCGACGCTGTTCGTCCACGTCGAGCGGCGCATCATGGTGACCGCGCGGCTCAAGCCGCTGCGCTCGGTCGACACGCTGCGCGCGTCCGTGCGCGACGGCGAGCGATTCCGCTCGCCCGCGGAGCTGCTCGTGCATCTGCTGCGCGATCAGGCCGACCTGCTGATCCAGATCATGCGGCGCACGAGCATCGACGTCGATCGCATCGAGGATCGCTTCCTGTCGCAGCGGCTCACGTCGAGCCGCATCGAGCTCGGCGCGATGCGCCGCACGCTCACGCGGCTGCAGCGCATGCTCGCGCCGGAACCCGGCTCGATCTTCCGGCTGCTCGCGAAGCCGCCCGCGTGGCTGCACACGGAAGACGTGCAGGAGCTGCGCGAGTCGACCGAGGAATTCTCGCTGGTGCTCGCCGATCTGGCGGGGCTCAACGAGCGGATCAAGCTGCTGCAGGAAGAGATCGGTTCGCGCCTCGACGAGCAGAACAACCGGACGCTGTTCACGCTGACGCTCGTCACCGTGATCGCGCTGCCGATCAACATCGTCGCGGGCTTCTTCGGGATGAACGTCGGCGGCGTGCCGTTCTCGGAGAACAAGCACGGTTTCTGGCTGATGGTGCTGCTCGTTGCCGGCTTCACCGCGCTGGCCGCGTGGTGGGCGTTCCGACGCCGCGACGATCGCTAGCGCCGCATCGGGCGACGCATCAACGCATCAACGCAGCAGCGCGATCGCGCGTTCGCCGATCACCATCCCGAGCAGGCCGACGAGCGCGACGAGCGGCGGGGCCGGCGAGCGTACGTGCAGCAGCGCGTACAACACGCCGACGCCGATGCCCACCGCGAGCGAGGTCACGTAATCCATCATGGCGGTCTCCCGTAGGTTCGGTGTCAGGGCTTGAGGATGACGCGCTCGCGCGCACCGGCCAGCACCGCGCGATACGCGTCGTGCGCACGCTCGAGCGGATACACGTAGTCGTCGCCGATCGGGAACGGGCGCAGCGTGCCATTGCCGAAGCCGGGCGCGAGCGTGTCGAGGATCTGCGCGACCGCGGCCGCGCCGAGCTGCAGCGAATCGATGCCCACGAACGTATGCTGGCCGCGATAGAACGAGAAGATGTCGAACGGCACGCTGCGCTCGATCGTCGAGATGAAGATCTGCCGCGCGCCGATCGCCATCGACGCGTTCGCCGCTTCGAAATACGGGCTGCCGACCGTGTTGTAGACGACGTCTGCGCCGTGGCCGCCGGTCAACTCGCGCACCGCGTCGGCCACCGTCCGGCTCGACGCGTCGATCATGTGGACGTCGCCCGACGCGTGGCCGCGATAGTCGCCGGGCCGGCGCTCGACGCCGATCACGGTCGCGCCGCGCGCGCTGGCGAGCTGGATCGCGGCCTGACCGACCTTGCCGTTCGCGCCGAACACGAGCACGACGTCGTCGGCCGTCGGCATGCCGGCCCGGCGCAAGCCTTCGTACGCGGTGACGAACGGCACGCCGACGCCGGCGGCCTCGTCGAGCGTCAGCACGCCCGGCTTGCGGCGCACGTGCGCGGCGTCCAGCACGAGCCATTCCGCATGCGAACCGTCGCGCCCGACGCCGAGATCGCCGCCCGAGCCCCACACCGGCGCGCCGATCCAGTCGTCGGGGCCGCTGCGCACGATGCCCGCCCAGTCGCGCCCGGGCGTGCGCGGCCACACCGCGTGCGGCATGCGGCCGAGCGCGGCCTTCACGTCACTCGGGTTCACGCCGGCCGCGCGCACCTCGATCAGCATCTGGCCGTCGGCCGGTACGGGCGGGGCGATGTCCCGGACCCGCGCGTCGAGCGACTCGATGTCGGCGGCGGGGGTGTCGAAGCGGATGCTGCGCATGATGATCTCCGTGAAGTGGCGGCCGCCCGGCCCGGCGGGCCGGCGCGTGCGGCGGATGAAACCGGTGAATGCAGTCTAGTGGGCCCGATTTGACGCGGAAACGTGCAAAGGCGGATGATAGTTTTGCGTTTTCCGCATAGCCAACGCCACAGGCTCCCGAATGGACGACTTCCTTTCCCCGCACCTGGCGCTGTTCGTCGACGTGGTCGACCAGCAGAGCTTCTCCGCGGCCGCGCGCCGGCTCGGCGTCGCCGCGTCGTCGGTCACGCGGCGCATCGACCGGCTCGAGACGCAGCTCGGCATCCGCCTCCTGCATCGCACCACGCACGCGTTGCGGCCGACCGAGGCCGGGCAGCTGCTGTACGGGCGCGCGACACGCATGCTGGCCGAGCTGCGCGGATTGCAGGAAGACCTGCACAGTCAGCACGACGAACCGGGCGGGCTGCTGCGCATCGACTGTCCGGCGCCTTTCGGCCGGCGGCACCTGATGGCCGCGCTGGCCGCGTTCATGCAGCGCCATCCGGCGCTGCAGGTCGATCTCGTGCTGACCGACAGCATGGTCGACCTGCAGGGCGCGCGCCTGGGCTCCGACGTCGATCTCGCGGTGCGCATCGGCCCGCTCGAGGACACGCGTTTCGTCGCGACGGTGCTGGCGCCGCAGCGGCGCGTGCTGTGCGCGAGCGCGGCCTACCTCGCCCGGCGCGGCGAGCCCGCATCGCCCGACGCGCTCGCCGGCCACGACTGTCTCGCGTGGCATGGCGCGCCGCCGCCCGGCGCATGGCGCTTCGGCGAGCGCCGTCACGCGCCGGCGCAGCCGCGGTTTCGCAGCAATCATTCGGAAGCGTTGCTCGAGGCGGCGATCGACGGGCTCGGTCTCGCGCACCTGCCAACCTGGCTCGTGGCGGACGCGCTGCGCGACGGACGGTTGCGCGCGCTGTTGCCGCAGTACGCGGCGGCGCCCGAGGCGGCGACGATTCACGTGCTGCGCCAGCAGCCGCGCGGCAGTGCGCGCACGTCGCGGCTCGTCGCGTTCCTCGCCACGTGGTTCGCGCAGCCGGCGTGGGATGCCGCGTGGGCGTGACGGCCGGCGAACGCCGTGCCGCATGAAAAAAGGGCCTCGCATGCGAGGCCCGTCAACAGGTCGGAGAAACCGGTACGCCGGCCGGCGCCGCGGGTCGCGCGGCACCGGCCGGAGCCGCACCGTTACTGCGTCACTACCTTGCGCGGCTTGAAGAGGCCCTGGTATTGCCGTGCCGGGCGTTCCTTCGTCACCGGTTCGATGCCGCCGAAGGTCGGCGTCTGGCGCAGCTTCATCGCGGCGGGCGAAGCGACCGAGCCGATCGACGTCGAGCGCGAGGCCGGCGCGAGGTTGTTCGCGACCAGCAGCGCCGCTTCGCTCTTCAGGTTCGCCAGCAGCACCGGATCGGTCGAGCTGTTCACCTGCGTCAGCAGCCCGCTCCAGGCCGCGTCGCTGTAGTTCACGACGTAGTAGTCGAGACCGCTCGGGTCGGCGACCACGCCCGTGCAGCCGTCGATCCGCGTCTGCGCCTGCGTATCCTTCAGCGCGAGCGTCGTGCGTTTCGCGAGGCCCTGGCCGTACGCGAGCGTGATCGGCACCGTCCACTGCAGGCCCGGATACGCGTTCTTGTTCGGGAACGGCTGCTGTTTCAGCGTGACGATCGTCTGGTTCTTCGTCATGTCGCACTGCGTGTCGAGCGAGATCAGCGGCACGCCGGTCTGACGCACGTAGCTGTCGCCGATCGGGCCGACCGACTGGCCGCTTTCCTTCGACAGCGCGTCCCACAGACGCTTCGGCGTCCCGTTGCCGAACGAGTAGTCGACCAAGTACTGCTGCAGGCCCTTGCGGAGCGTCTGCTCGCCGAGATAGTTCTCGAGCGTCTTCAGCACGTGGCCGCCCTTGTCGTACGTGAACGCGCTCGCGCTCAGCACGAAGTCGTTCGACGCCCAGTCGTTGAAGTTCGGCGCGACCGGGAACGCGTTCGGGCCGATGTCACGATTGATCACGCGGTACTTGTTCTTCACCTGGTCGAGCCAGCTGAACTCGTCGGGGAAGAACTGGATCGTCGTCTTCGTCTCGAAGAACGTCGCGAACGATTCGTTGAGCCACACGTTGTCCCACCAGTCGGTCGTCACGAGATCGCCGAACCACTGGTGCGCCACTTCGTGCGTCAGCACCTCGTTGCCGTAGCGCGACATCGGCTGGCCCGGCTGCGGCAGGATGTCGTCGGCGAACTCGAGGATCGACCCCCAGTTCTCCATCCCGCCGAAGTTCAGGTCCTTCTGCTCCTTGAACGCGTCGTTCGCGGCCACCGTGTCGAACTTCGTCAGCGGCAGCGGGATGCCCGTGTAGCGGTAGTAATAGTCGAGCGCCTGCTTGGTGCGGTCCATCGCCGGCTTCGCCCAGTCGCTCATGCCCGGCGGCGTGAACACGCGCAGGTGCAGGCCGCCCTTGCCGCCCGGCAGCGGGCTCGTGAAGTCGTCCTCGTAGGTGTCGAACAGGCCGCCGCCGAAGAACAGCAGGTACGACGGCATCGGCGGCGTCTTCTCGAACTGCACGAGCTTGTAGCCGCCGCCGACGTTGGTCGACGGCTTCTCGGCCGCGTTCGACACGACGCGCCAGCTTTGCGGCACTTCGGCCGTCACTTCATAAGTCGGGCGGAACGCCGGCTCGTCCCAGCCCGGGAACCACTGGCGCGACAGGTTGGTTTCGCCCTGCGTCAGGATCGCGCCGCTCGTCTTGCCGTCGGTGCCCTTCAGGTCGACGCGGAATACGCCCTCCGCGGCCGAGCAGCCCGGATACGGATCGTCGCCGCAGCTGCCGCCCGTCTGCGTGGCCGGATCGTCGTACGACTTGAAGTTGATGATGCCCGACCACTCCATGTGCAGCGAATAATTGCCCGGCGCGATCGTGCCGGCGGCGGGGCGCAGCTGATAGAAGTCGCCCTTGTCCTGCGGCGTCGCGATCAGCTGGATGTTGCCCGGCTGCAGCGTGATGCGGCCGTTGGTGAACTTGATCCGGTGGCCGGCGATCACGATGTTGTTGACCGGCTTCAGCACCTTGATCTCGACGTCGGCGCGGCCGTCGAACGCGTCCAGCGCGTCGTTCGGGCGGAACCACAGCCGGTAGTTCACGGGCACCACGGTGTCCGGCAATTCGACAGGCGAGACGCTCTTGTCGACATTCGATGCGCTCGGCGGCGCGGTGACGGCGGGCGACGAGCCCGTATGCGGCGCGCCGGCGGAGCTGAGTGCGGAAGCGGAGCCTGCACCGCCGTCGTCGCCGCCGCACCCGGCTAGCGCGAGTGCGGCGACGAGCGGCAGATAACGCATCTTGCGAATATGAATCGACATGACTGAAACCTCGATTGTTGAAAGAATCGTTCAGTGCTGCGAAAACGCCGGCAAAAGCAATCCCCTCGCCGTTTAATCAACAGCGAAAAAATGCCAATGACGGATTATTCGAAAAAGACGGCGGCCGACTACGTGAAGGTAATCATGGTTTACTGCCCCCTCTGGATTTCCGGATGTCGTTTAACTGGCCGGTTCAAAATGGCCGGGCGCGTGTTGTACTGAATTGATTTCGCGCGCACGACACGGGGCCGCACGCCCGGCACGGGCGCGCAATCCCTTTGAACCGACGACCTACGGGGCTGGCCGGGCCAGGCCGCAGGACGGATGGACAGCGTATCGCCGTCCCGTAAATTCGCCGTCATGCGGCTTCAAGGTTTGTCGGCTTGCTCCAAGGATGCGTAAATATACTTGATGGTTTTGGGTAAAGGAAACGAAAAATTTAGAAAGAGCATCTATTGAAATCCGGGCGCTTCATTGAATGCTGGAAGTCATTAATGCGCTTTCCGTTTGTCCGGCAATTTCGTAGTTTTAATCTATTAACGATCTCGCGCCGCCGCGAAAACTACGAAATCCCGTGACGGGCGGCACGGCCGGTACAGGCACGGTCGGTACAATGCAGCGACGCGCCCCGTTCACCGATTGCCGCGAGGAGGCCTTCCCATGCCGCGAACCCTGTCCCGTCTCGCGCCGCTGCGCGCCGTGCTGCTGCTGTTCGCGGCCGTGTTCCTGCTGGGCGGTTGCGCGGGGCTCATGCGCGAGCCGGTGCGCGTGTCGGTCGCCGGGCTCGACCCGCTCGTCGGGCAGGGTCTCGAGATGCGCTTCAGCCTGAAGTTGCGCGTGCAGAATCCGAGCGATGCGCCGATCGACTACGACGGCATCTCGGTCTCGCTCGACCTGAACGGCACGCCGTTCGCGAGCGGCGTCAGCGACCGGGCCGGCACCGTGCCGCGGTTCGGCGAGGCCGTGCTCGACGTGCCGGTTTCGGTGTCGGCCTTCGCGGCCGCGCGGCAGGCGTGGAACCTGCCCGGCGCGGCCGCGAACGGTGAGCTGCCGTATGCGCTGCGCGGCCGGCTCGCCGGCAGCGGGCTGGGCACCGTGCACTTCAACGGCGCGGGCATGCTGCGTCTGCCGAGCCTGCCGGGGTGGGGCGGATAGATTGTGCGGCCAACTTAAACGTCGGTCAAATGTGTCGGAAAATTCACCATTTGACAGTCTTTAACGTCTATTTCGCCGGGATGTCGACTTTTGTCGGCGCACCCCCTTACACTTGCCGATGTCCGAGGGTCGGACATTCTTTTAGGGGAACGCCATGGCGGCAAAATTCGAGCTCAAGAAGGCCACGAACGGCCAGTACTACTTCCACCTGAAGTCGGCGAACGGCGAGATCATCCTCGCGAGCGAGCGGTACGAGGAGAAAAGCGGCGCGAGAAACGGGATCGCGTCCGTGCGGGAAAACGCGCCGCTCGACGAGCGCTACGAGCGCAAGCTCGCCCACAACGGTGAGCCCATGTTCAACCTGAAGGCAGCGAACCACCAGGTCATCGGCACGAGTGAAACGTACAGCAGCGCGCAGGCACGCGACAACGGCATCGCGGCCGTCAAGCGCGATGCGCCCGTGGCGGAAACCGTCGATCTCGCCTGATTGACGGCGGCGCCGCGACGGATGCCTTCGGGCGATCGTCGCGGCGCCTGTTTTTGCCGGGTCGGGCAAAGCGCGGTATGGTGTGGTCCGCGCGGTGAATTCTCGCCGCCGTTGAAGCCAACCGTACCGAGTTCGCGTGACCGATTTCCCCCTTTTCCACTGGACCGACGCCGACGGCGTCGATCATGCCGTGCGCTGGCGCTCCGAAGCCGGCGTGCAACCGCCGAAGCGCGCGGTGCCCGCCGACGACCGCCTCACGGCCGATGCGGCCTACCGCCTCGCTTGCGAGGGCACCGCGCTCGTCTGGCAGGGCGACTTCCAGAATGCGCGCCAGCTCGTGCAGGCGATGGCGCGCCGTGTCGAACGCAAGCCGAAGAAGGCGAAGGCCGGGGCCGGCGTCGAGGCGTTCAACCTGCATCGTCTCGCGCAATCGCAGCGCGCCCGCACGCTCGGCATGCTGCTGATCCCGCTCGACGCCGATTACACGATCCCGCTGCGCCGCGCGCCCGACGTGCGGGCGGCCTGCGAAGAGGCGTACGGCCCCGGCGGTGTGCCGTCGGTCGTGTCGCTGCGCGAACTGCTCGGCCTCGTCGGCGCGCACGAGTGGCGCAAGAAGGGTGTGCCGATCCCGGCGCTCGGCGGTGCGCCGATCCATCCGCACTACGGCGTGTTCTCGCCGGTGCGCGGCGAATACGTCGAGCTCGTCGCGCGTGCGCCGCTGCCGGCGACGTCGCTCGCGTTCGATATCGGCACGGGCACCGGCGTGCTGGCGGCGGTGCTCGCGTCGCGCGGCGTCGAGCGCATCGTCGCGACCGACCAGGATCCGCGCGCGCTTGCCTGCGCGCGCGAGAACGTCGCGCGGCTCGGCCATGCGGGCCAGGTCGAGATCGTCGAGGCCGACCTGTTCCCCCCCGGCCGTGCGCCGCTCGTGGTCTGCAACCCGCCGTGGGTGCCGGCCCGGCCGAGCGCGCCGATCGAATACGCGGTCTACGACCCGGACAGCCGCATGCTGCGCGGTTTCCTCGCGGGGCTGGCCGCGCATCTGGAGCCGGGCGGCGAGGGCTGGCTGATCCTGTCCGATTTCGCCGAGCATCTCGGGCTGCGGCCGCGCGACACCTTGCTGCAGTGGATCGACGAAGCCGGTCTCGTCGTGCTCGGCCGCGACGACATCCGTCCCGCGCATCCGAAGTCGGCGGACGCCGACGATCCGCTGCATGCGGCGCGTCGCGCCGAGGTCACGTCGCTGTGGCGGCTCGGCGCCCGGGCCTGACCGCGTATTTTCGGTAAACTACCGCCATTCCTCACGAATTTCCGCCGCCGGGCCGTGGTCGACCGACCGTGGCCCGGCGTCGCTTCACGATGTCGAACAAGACCCACGAAATCCGCCCGGAGCAGTCCGTCGAGCTGCTGAAGGAACTGCACATCCTCACCCGCGACGGGAAGCTGAACCAGGACAGCCGCCGCAAGCTGAAGCAGGTCTATCACCTGTTCCAGTTCATCGAGCCGCTGCTCGCCGGCGTGCAGGCCGACAAAGGCCACGTGACGCTCGTCGATCACGGCGCCGGCAAGTCGTATCTCGGTTTCATCCTGTACGACCTGTTCTTCAAGCAGCAGCCGGGGCACGGTACGCCGGCGTTCGCGTCACACGTGTACGGCATCGAGACGCGCGAGGAACTCGTCACGCGCTCGACCGAGCTCGCCGCGCGGCTCGGGTTCGGCGGCATGTCGTTCCTGAACCTGTCGGTCGCCGATTCGATCACGTCGCCGCGACTGCCCGACACGGTCGACGTCGTCACCGCGCTGCACGCATGCGACACGGCGACCGACGACGCGATCCGCTTCGCGCTCGCGAAGCGCGCGCAGCACATCGTGCTGGTGCCGTGCTGCCAGGCGGAAGTCGCGGGCGTGCTGCGCAGGAACAAGGGCAAGTCGCTCGCGAATGCGCTGACCGAGGTGTGGCGGCATCCGCTGCATACGCGCGAATTCGGCAGCCAGATCACCAACGTGCTGCGCTGCCTGCAGCTCGAGGCGCACGGCTACCAGGTCAGCGTGACCGAGCTGGTCGGCTGGGAGCATTCGATGAAGAACGAGCTGATCATCGCGCAGTACAAGAACCTGCCGCGCCGCAAGCCGGGCGAGCGGTTGAACGAAATCCTCGCGATGTTCGGGCTCGCCGAGCTGAACGAGCGCTTCTTCGTCGCGCAGGCCGCCGCGGCGGGCGACGCCGCCGTCGAGCCTGCCGAAGGCTGACGCGCGGGCAGCGCGCCCGCCCGCCGCATCACACGTCGTCGCCCGGCCGGCGCATCCATTCGCGCCAGCCTTCGTGGCCGAGGCGGCGCAGCGTTGCCTGATTCTTTTCGTAGATCGCGGACGCGTCCGGAAACGCGTCGACCGCTCGGGCGATGCTGTCCTCGCGCAGCAGGTGCAGGATCGGATAAGGCGCGCGGTTCGTGTAGTTCTCGATGTCGTCGGGTTCGGTGCCGTCGAATCGGTATTGCGGATGGAAGCTCGCGATCTGCAGCACGCCGTCGAGCCGCAATTGCCGCACGAGCCGCTCGGCGAAGAACAGCGCATCGTTGTAGTCGACGAAATCGGCGAACGCGTGCGGGTAGATCACGAGCGTCGTATCGACCTGCTGCGGGTCCGCCGCTTCCAGCGCGCGCAGCTCGGTTTCGAGTTCGGCGAGCGCGTCTTCCAGCGTCGTCGCTTCGCTGATCGCGTAGCGCACCTGTTCCTTCACATAGACGCTTTTCGCGAACGGGCACAGGTTGAGTCCGATCACCGCACGCGCGAGCCAGTGTCGCGTGGCGGCGAGGATGTCGTCGTGCGAGTCGGGGCGGGTGTCGATCATCGTAATACCAGTCGGGCGGAAGTGCGAAGAGGGCCGCATTGTAGCCGGCGCGCCGGGGACGCACGCGCGCGGCCCGTCACGCGCAGGCCGCTTCGATCAACTGCGTGACGAGCGCGGGTGCGGTGCCGATCGGCGTTTCGCCATGCCGGTAGGTCTGGCTCGCCGCATAGATGCCTTCGACCACCAGCGCGAGCGCATCGGCGAGCGCCTTCGGCTGTCGCGCGCCGGCGCCTTCGCACAGCGCGACGAGGCGTTTCATCAACTGCTCCTTGTTCTGCGCGACGCGTTCGCGCGCCGGGTGCGACGCATCCGGGAATTCGGCGGCGACGTTGACGAATGGGCAGCCGCGGTAGTCCTTTTGCGTCGCACGCTCGGCGAGATCGACGAAGTACTGGATCAACTGCGCCTTCGGCTGCCCCGGATGCTTCGCGGCGCTCGTGTCGAGCCGCTCGAAGAAGCATGCGTCCATCCGTTCCAGATACGCGAGGATCAACTCGTCCTTCGACGAGAACTGGCGGTACAGGCTCATCTTGTTGACGCCTGCGCGTTCCACCACCGCCTCGACGCCGACCGTTCGCACCCCTTCCTTGTAAAACAGCTCCTCGGCGGCACGCAGCAGGTGCTCCTGCGCGGTGGCGCCGTCGATCGGCCGGCGCGTGCGCCGCGCCAGCGGTTTGGCGACCTCGATGCCCGACATGATGACCCTCGACTACGTAATGGATTGCTTGACATGTTACCGACTGGTAACTACGATCGCAACACAGTTGTGACCGGTCGGTAACAATCGCGGCCGGATCGACAGACGAATGCCAAGCGTCGGCCCGGGTCAGCCGATGTTGAAATGCGCGGCGGAGGTGGCCTGATCGGGGCGGAGCGGGTGCGACGACACCGGAACGCCAACTGGAGAACATGAAGATGAACTGGGCGGTGACACGAATCGGCGGGCGCTTCCATTACGGGTGGCTCGCGGCGGCGGTGGTATTCCTGATCCTGCTGGCGGCAGCCGGCACGCGCGCGACGCCGAGCGTGCTGATGGTGCCGCTCGAACGCGAGCTCGGCTGGAGCCGCGCGGCGATTTCGCTGGCAATTTCGGTGAACATCGCGCTGTACGGCCTGACGGGCCCGTTCGCGGCCGCCGCGATGCAGCGCTTCGGGTTGCGCCCGACGATCCTCACCGCGCTCGTGACGATGAGCGCGGGCGTTGCGCTGTCGTCGATGATGACGCAGAGCTGGCAGATGGTGGTGATCTGGGGGCTGATGGTCGGCTGTTCGACGGGCGTCGTCGCGCTGACGCTGTCCGCGACCTTCGTCACGCGCTGGTTCCATGCGCGGCGCGGCCTCGTGATGGGAATTCTGACCGCGAGCACGGCCACCGGCCAGCTCGTGTTCCTGCCGATGCTCGCGGCGATCGCGCAGCGCCACGGCTGGCGGCCGGTCGTGCTGGTCGTCGCGGTGGCGGCGGCGATCGTGATTCCGCTCGTCGCGTTCCTGCTGCCCGAGCGGCCGGCCGACGTGAAGCTGCGCCCGTACGGCGAGCCGGCCGATACGCCGGCGGCGCCCGATGCGACGAAGGAGAACCCACTCTCGGTCGCGTTCCGCACACTGCTGATGGCGAGCCGCTCGCGCGACTTCTGGCTGCTGTTCTTCAGCTTCTTCATCTGCGGCGCGAGCACCAACGGCTATGTCGGCACGCACCTGATCGCGATGTGCAGCGACTACGGGATGACCGAAGTGCAGGGCGCGTCGCTGCTCGCGGCGATGGGCGTGTTCGACCTGTTCGGCACGACGCTGTCGGGATGGTTGTCCGACCGTTACGACAACCGCGTGCTGCTGTTCTGGTACTACGGGTTGCGCGGGTTGTCGCTGATCTACCTGCCGCATGCGTTCGGGATCGATTTCTTCGGGCTGCCGCTGTTCGCGATGTTCTACGGGCTCGACTGGATCGCGACCGTGCCGCCCACCGTGCGGCTCGCGACCGACGTGTTCGGCAAGGCCGCGGCGCCGGTCGTGTTCGGCTGGATCGTCGCCGGCCACCAGCTCGGCGCGGCATTCGCGGCGCTCGGCGCCGGGCTGCTGCGCGCGAGCCTCGGCACCTACACGATCGCGTCGATGATCTCGGGCGGCCTGTGCATCGTCGGCGCGCTGATCGTGCTGCGGATCAATCGCGGCCCGTCGCGCGCGGCCGCGCAGGCGGCCTGAGCGCGGCCGACCGGCCGGCCGCACGCGCTGCGGCCGGCCATTGCACGCGCGGAGATTTGCATAGCGCGGCAGGATCGGGCGCGCTGTCGCTCAAGCGGGTATGCTTGCGGTTCGCCGGGCGTTCGCGCCCCTTCATCGATGTCAGCGAGGAACCGCATGTCCGTCAAACCTGCTCCCACCACTGTTTCGATTCACGATCTGATCGCGGGCCGCTGGAGCCCCCGCGCGTATTCGGATGAAGCCGTCAGCGCCGGCGATCTCCACGCGGTGCTCGAAGCGGCACGCTGGGCCCCGTCCGCGTACAACGCGCAACCGTGGCGTTTCATCGTATTCGATCGCACCCAGGACGAAGACGCGTTCAAGCGCGCGTTCGCGACGCTGGTGCCGTTCAACCAGGGCTGGAATGCACCGGCGCCGGTGCTGATCGCGGTCACCGCGCACACGCTGACGCCGAAGGGCGAGCCGGCGCCGACCGCGCTGTACGACGCCGGCGCCGCCGCGATGTCGCTCGTGCTGCAGGCGCACGCGCTCGGCCTCGCCGCGCACCAGATGAGCGGTTTCGACGCCAAGGCATTCCGCGACGCGTTCGCGATTCCGGCGGATGTCGCGATCGTGTCGATCATTTCGCTCGGCCACTACGGCAACGTCGACAAGCTCGATCCCGTGCTGCGCGATCGCGAGAAGGCGCCGCGCACGCGCCACGCGCTCGGCGAAGTCGTCTACGCGGGCGCGTGGAAGAAGAGCTTCGACGCGGCGGCCTGACCCCGCGGGCGGGCAGGCTGCGTCGCGCATCCTGCCCGCGCCTGTTTCCGGCGCGCCACGCCGCGCGCCGCCGCCTGCGCCCGTTGCGCGGCTCCGGTGGCCGGCCCCGGTTGTGATCCCGCGGGCTTCATGTTAAAAAGCCCGTCCTTTCCGTTTTCGCGCCGGCCCTGCTGCGGCAATTTCCCATGACTTACTGCGCGATCGATTTCGGCACGTCCAATTCCGCCGTGGCGCTGCCCGACGGCGATGGCATGCGCCTCGCGCCCGTCGAGGGCGACCACCTGACGCTGCCCACCGCGATCTTCTTCAACAACGACGAAGAGACGGTCGAATACGGCCGGGCGGCGCTGGCCTCCTATATCGATGGTTTCGACGGCCGACTGATGCGCTCGATGAAGAGCATCCTCGGCTCGCCGCTCGCTGAAACGACGACCGATCTCGGCGACGGCAGCGCGATCGCGTACACCGAAATCATCGCGCGCTTCCTGACGCACCTGAAGCGCAAGGCCGAAGCGCGCGCGGGTGCGCCGATCGGCCGCGCGGTGCTCGGCCGGCCGGTGTTCTTCGTCGACGACGATCCGCGCGCGGACCGTCTGGCCCAGGATCAGCTCGAGGCGGCCGCGCAATCGGTCGGTTTCGCGGACGTTCACTTCCAGTACGAACCGATCGCTGCCGCGTTCGACTACGAATCGCGTCAGCCGGCCGAGCGTCTCGTGCTGGTCGCCGACATCGGCGGCGGCACGTCCGACTTCTCGCTGGTGCGCGTCGGCCCGCAGCGGATGGCGCGGCTCGAGCGCAAGGACGACGTGCTGGCGCACCACGGCGTGCACGTCGCGGGCACCGACTACGACCGGCGTGTCGAGCTGGCCGCGATCCTGCCCGCATTCGGCTATCGTTCGCTCGACCCGGAAGGGCGCGAGCTGCCGAACAAGATCTACTTCGATCTCGCGACCTGGCACCTGATCAACACCGTCTACACGCCGAAGCGGATCGGCGAACTGAAGCTGATGAAGCACCTGTACCAGGACGTGCGGCAGTACGAGCGGCTCACGAGCGTGGTCGAGCAGCGGCTCGGGCACGCGCTGATGGCGCGCGCGGAGGAAGCGAAGATCGGCGTCGCGGCGGGCGGGGAGACGATGATCGACCTGAACGACGTGGAAGAAGACCTGCTGATCGCATTCGACGCGAATCGCCTGGTCGACGCGAGCCGCGACGATACCGCGCGCATCGTCGACGCCGCGCGCGAGACCGTGCGGCTCGCGGGCGTGGCGCCGCGCGATGTCGGTGCGCTGTACTTTACCGGCGGTTCGACGGGGCTCGCGTTCCTGTCGGGCGCGCTCGCCGGCGCGTTCCCGGATGCGCAGCCGGTGTTCGGCGATCGCCTCGCGAGTGTCGCGACGGGGCTCGGCATTCACGCGCAGCGACTCTTCGGCTGAACGGCGGGCGGCTACGGGCCGCCCTGCGCTGCCATGTAGGACAACCCGGCGCCCAAAAACAAAAAGCCCCGCCGAAGCGGGGCTTTTTTACACGAATGATCGCGCCAAGCTTAGACCGGACGGATGTTCGCAGCTTGCAGACCCTTCGGGCCCGTCTTCACTTCGAATTCAACCTTCTGGTTTTCTTGCAGCGTCTTGAAGCCTTCGACGCGGATTTCCGAGAAGTGCGCGAACAGATCGTCGCCGCCGCCTTCCGGGGTGATGAAGCCGAAGCCCTTTGCGTCATTGAACCACTTGACGGTACCGGTTGCCATGTTACTTGTTCCTAAAAAGATAAAACGGGGCCGAAGCCCATGGGGTGCGGAAAATCAAGGAAGGGGTAATAGGACCAACCGGAGTACCGTTGATGGGCGAACTACGAAAGAACCAATTCACTCGCCACTTGAAATCCTGCGAAGTTCTTTATACGGCTAATCCGTCTGACGGTCAACCGTATTCCCATGCTCTCAGGGTTATTGCGGATATCCGGTTTACAAAGCTTGCAAGCGATGCGAATTTTTTGTAGGGGTCGATCGATTTTGGCGCCATGTTCGAGGTGCAACCGTTAAACTACGCGCCGCGTGGACGGGTTGCCCCGATCGGGTGACCCTCCCCCCAAGAATGCGTGCGCGGTGCGCTCCGAGCCGATCCCGGACCGTAGGCCGACCATGCTTTTTGAGACACAGGAGAGGATGTGAAGAGTTCTATTCAACGGAACATCGGCCCGTTTGCATTGATGCTGACGGGGCTGGGTTCGATTATCGGCTCGGGCTGGCTGTTCGGTGCCTGGAAGGCCGCGAAGATCGCCGGTCCGGCGGCGATCTGCGCATGGATCATCGGCGCCGTCGTGATTCTCGCGATTGCGCTGACGTATGCGGAACTGGGGGCGATGTTCCCCGAATCGGGCGGCATGGTGCGTTACGCGCGCTACTCGCACGGTTCGCTGGTGGGCTTCATCAGCGCATGGGCCAACTGGATCGCGATCGTATCCGTGATCCCGATCGAGGCCGAAGCGTCGATCCAGTACATGAGCACGTGGCCGTATCCGTGGGCGCACGCCCTGTTCGTGAACGGCGAATTACAGACGCTCGGGCTGCTGCTGTCGGCCGTGCTGGTCGTCGTCTACTTCATGCTGAACTACTGGGGCGTCAAGGCCTTCGCGCGGGCGAACACCGCGATCACGATCTTCAAGTTCCTGATCCCCGGCCTCACGATCCTCGGCCTGATGCTGTCGAGCTTCCATGCGGAGAACCTCGGCACTGCGTCCAATGCCAGCTTTGCGCCGTACGGCTGGTCGGCCGTGCTGACCGCGGTCGCGACGAGCGGCATCGTGTTCGCGTTCAACGGCTTCCAGAGCCCGGTGAACCTGGCCGGCGAGGCGCGCAATCCGTCACGCAGCGTGCCGTTCGCGGTGATCACGTCGATCCTGCTCGCACTCGTGATCTACGTGCTGCTGCAAATGGCGTACATCGGTTCGGTGAACCCGGCCGATGTCGCGAAGGGCTGGGAGCACTTCAACTTCTCGTCGCCGTTCGCGGAACTCGCGATCGCGCTGAACCTGAACTGGCTCGCGATCCTGCTGTATGTCGACGCGTTCATCAGCCCCAGCGGCACCGGCACGACCTACATGGCGACGACCACCCGCATGATCTACGCGATGGAGCGCAACAACACGATGCCGAAGATGTTCGGCAACGTGCACCCGATCTACGGCGTGCCGCGCCAGGCGATGTGGTTCAACCTGCTCGTGTCGTTCATCTTCCTGTTCTTCTTCCGCGGCTGGAGCTCGCTCGCGGCGGTGATTTCGGTCGCGACGGTGATCTCGTACCTGACCGGCCCGATCAGCCTGATGGCGCTGCGCCGTTCGGCGACCGACATCGAGCGTCCGCTGTCGATTCCGCTGATGAAGCTGATCGCGCCGTTCGCGTTCGTGTGCGCGTCGCTGATCCTTTACTGGGCGAAGTGGCCGCTGACGGGCGAAATTATCCTGCTGATGATCGTCGCGCTGCCGGTGTATTTCTACTTCCAGGCGAAGTCGGGCTGGACCGGCTGGGGCGCCGACCTGAAAGCCGCGTGGTGGCTGGTCGCGTACCTGCCGACGATGGCCGTGCTGTCGCTGATCGGCAGCAAGGAGTTCGGCGGTCATGGCTACCTGCCGTATGGCTGGGACATGCTGATCGTCGCGGCGATTTCTCTGGTGTTCTACTTCTGGGGCGTGAATACCGGCTACCGGACCCAGTATCTCGACGAGCGCGAGTCGCACGACGAGATCCTCGAAGGGGTCGGTGTCTGACGCGTGACCTGTCGCCGGATTCGGCGGCGGCAGGGTGCAGCGAAAAAAAGCCCGCCCGAGCGATGCTCGGGCGGGCTTTTTGCTGGCTGCCTCTGCGGTTGCGTCGCCGTTCGGGTTCAGGCGTCGGCGCTCGCGAGCACGTAGTTCGTCATCGCGAGCACGCGCTGATAGGTGCCGAGCGACTGGATGCCGAGCCGGTAGTCGTCGTCCGCCGCGCCGAGCGCCGTGAACACCGGCAGCAGGTGCTCGTCGGTCGGATGCATCAGCGCCGCATGCGGCGCCTGCCGGCGATAGTCGAGCAACGCATCGACGTCTCGCGCGGCGAGTTTCGCCTCGAACCAGTCGGTGAATTCCGCGACGCGCGGGTCCGCATCCTCGGGCGCCGCGCCGAAATCGGCGGCGCGCAGGTTGTGCGTGATCTGGCCCGAGCCGATCACCATCACGCCTTCGTCGCGCAGCGGCCGCAGCGCGCGGCCGAGCGCGAAGTGATGCGCGGCGTTCGCGCGCGGCTGGATCGACAGTTGCGCGACCGGCACGTCGGCTTCGGGAAACATCAGCAGCATCGGCACCCACGCGCCGTGATCGAGGCCGTGTTCGGTCGTCGCGGTCGCGATGCCGGCCGCGTTCAGCAGCGCGGCCGCGCGTTCGGCGACGTCGGGTGCGCCCGGTGCCGGATAGCGGATGTCGTACAGCGCCTGCGGGAAACCGTAGAAGTCGTGGATCGTGTCCGGATGCGCGGCGACGCTCGCGACCGGCTGTTGCGTGCCCCAGTGCGCGGACAGCATCAGCACCGCGCGCGGGCGCGGCAACTCGGCGCCGAGATGCGTGAACGCGCCGGACGGCAGCGCCGGGTCGATCGGCAGCGTGGGGGCGCCGTGGGACAGGTACAGCGAAGGCAAGCGGTTCATGGTGGTGACCTGCAAAAAGGGGGTTGCCCGTGACTATAGGCGCGTACCGTACATTGATAAATCCGCGCCTTGGAATTTGATTGACGCTTCTTTGTTGATAATGGTGACGACGGCACGCGTTCGAGTGCTGGTTCGCATCAAAAGGCGGGAAATCGGCGGAATTGACGTGCGGATCGGCGGAGATCCGCGCAGAAGGGGTGCAGCTTACTGCGCGTGACGGATGCCGGCCCACGGTGTCGTGAGCGGCGCGCTGAGCGCGAACAGGTCGAGCACGCGCGCGACGGTCTGGTCGACGAGTTCCTCGATCGTCTTCGGCATTGCATAGAACGCGGGCAGCGGCGGGAAGACGATGCCGCCCATTTCGGTGACGGCGGTCATGTTGCGCAGATGCGCGAGGTTGAACGGGGTTTCGCGCACCATCAGCACGAGACGGCGGCGTTCCTTCAGCGTGACGTCGGCCGCGCGCGTGATCAGGTTGTCGGACAACCCGTGCGCGACGCTCGCGAGCGTCTTCATCGAGCAGGGTGCAATCACCATGCCGTCGGTCGCGAACGAGCCCGACGCGATCGTCGCGCCGACGTCGCGCACCGAATGCACGACGTCGGCACGGCGTTCGACATCGGCCTTCGGCAGCTTCAATTCATGCTGGATGTTGAGCCAGCCGGCGTTCGAAATCAGCAGGTGCGTTTCGACGCCGCCGGCGGCGCGCAGCAGGTCGAGCAGCCGCACGCCGTAGATCGCGCCGGTGGCGCCGGTGATCGCGACGATCAGCCGGCGTGGCGGCGCGCTGGGAGATGCCATCGAAACGAGGACGGGTGCCGCGTGTTAAGCGGCGGCGAACAGTTGCTGCAGTTCGCCCGACTGGTACATCTCCATCATGATGTCCGAGCCGCCGATGAATTCGCCCTTCACGTACAGCTGCGGGATGGTCGGCCAGTTCGAGAATGCCTTGATGCCCTGGCGGATTTCGTCGTCCTCGAGCACGTTGACCGTCTTGAACTGGTCGACGCCGCAGGCCTTCAGCACCTGCACGGCGCGGCCCGAGAAGCCGCACATCGGGAATTGCGCGTTGCCCTTCATGAAGAGCACGACCTGGTTTTCGTCGACGATTTGCTTGATACGTTGTTGGGTGTCCATGACTGACCTTGCGTTTGCGGGGCGTTAGATCGAAATGATAGCGGATTTCAACCGGGCGGGCCGGGCATCAGCCCGGCAGGCGTCCGCCGGTCGTGCGTTCGATCGCGGCGAGATCGGCGAGCGACTCGACCGCGACGAAGCCGTGCGACGCCAGGATCGCGCGGACGGCTGCGGCCTGGTCGTAGCCGTGCTCGATCCAGAGCGTGCCGCCCGGTTTCAGATACGCGCCGGCGCCCGCGACGATCGTGCGGATCGCGCTGAGGCCGTCGGCATCGTCGGTGAGCGCGCCGCGCGGCTCGAAACGCAGGTCGCCTTGCGCGAGGTGCGGGTCGTGCTGCGCGATGTACGGCGGGTTGCTGACGATCGTATCGAACGCGAGCGCGGGATCGAGCGCCGCGTACCAGTCGCTCTGCAGCCACCGCAGCGGGCCGCCGGGGCGCCGCGCGTCGAGCAGTTTGTCGGCGTTGCGTTGCGCGACCGCGAGCGCGGCCGGCGAACGGTCGAGCGCCCAGACGCGCGCATCGGGACGCTCGGCCGCGATCGACACGGCGATCGCGCCGCTGCCGGTGCCGAGGTCGAGTACGGCGGCGTGCGGCAGCCCGCCGATCGCATCGAGCGCGGCTTCGACGAGCAGCTCGGTTTCGGGGCGCGGGATCAGCACGTCGGGCGTCACGTCGAACGGGCGGCCGAAGAACTCGCGCATCCCGACCAGTTGCGCGACGGGCTCGCCGGCGACGCGGCGCGCTTCGAGCGCGCGGTAGCGCTCGACCGCGGCCGCGTCGAGCGGCGTGTCGCCGCGCGTGATCAGCTGCGTGCGGGTCCAGCCGAGCGCATGGGCGAGCAGCACGCGCGCATCGACCGGATCAAGCGGCGATGCGCGCAGCAGCGCGTCGGCGGTGGTGTCGGACATCGCGGCCTCAGTCGGCTTCGCCGAGCGACGCGAGCAGCTCGGCCTGATGCTCGGTGACGAGCGCGCCGATCAGTTCGTCGAGATCGCCGTCCATGATCGCCTCGAGCCGGTACAGCGTCAGGTTGATCCGGTGGTCGGTCATCCGGCCCTGCGGGAAGTTGTACGTGCGGATTCGCTCCGAGCGGTCGCCGGAACCGATCAGGCTCTTGCGCGTCGCCGCTTCCTTCGCGTGCTGCTCGTGATACTGCTTGTCCTTGATGCGCGCGGCGAGCACCTTCAGTGCGCGATCCTTGTTCTTGTGCTGCGAGCGGTCGTCCTGGCACTCGACGACGATTCCGGTCGGGATGTGCGTGACGCGCACCGCCGAATCGGTCTTGTTGATGTGCTGGCCGCCCGCGCCGGACGCGCGGAACGTGTCGATGCGCAGGTCGGCCGGATTGATCTCGACCTCGCCGATTTCGTCGGCTTCCGGCATCACGGCGACCGTGCACGCGGACGTATGGATGCGTCCCTGCGTCTCGGTGGCCGGCACGCGCTGCACGCGATGGCCGCCCGATTCGAACTTCAGGCGCGAATACGCGCCCTGGCCCGCGATCCGCACGATCACTTCCTTGTAGCCGCCGAGATCCGACGCGCTCTCCGACATCATTTCGACCTGCCAGCGCTGGCGTTCCGCGAAGCGCAGGTACATGCGCAGCAGGTCGCCCGCGAACAGCGCCGATTCGTCGCCGCCCGTGCCCGCACGGATTTCGAGGAAGATGTTGCGGTCGTCGTTCGGATCCTTCGGCAGCAGCATCTTCTGCAGCTCGGTCTCGAGGCGCGCCATGCCCTCGCGCGCGCTGCGGATTTCGTCTTCCGCGAAATCGCGCATCGACGGATCGGCGAGCAGTTCCTGCGCGGCCGTCTCGTCGCTGCGCGACTGGCGCCATAACGCGTATTGCTCGACGACCGGGCCGAGTTCCGCATGTTCGCGCGTCAGCTTGCGGTACTGGTCGAGGTCGGCCGTGACGTTTTCGCGGCTCAGCAGGTCGTTCAGTTCGGCCAGCCGTGTGGACAGCTGGTCGAGCTTGCGTTGCATGCTCGTCTTCATGGTGTGGAGCGGCGCTCCCGGGCAAGGGGTATTCGGAAAGGATAGGCCGGCGGCAGGACAACGACAGGCCGGCCGCAGGGCGACCGGGCGGCGCTAGTGGCCGGATTGGTCGTTCGAGCGCGGCGCGTGCTGGTAGAAGCCGCGCATCAGGTCGATCAGCGAATCGCGATCGGCGCCGTTGACGCGATTGAGCGCGCTCGTCGGGCCGTGGATCAGCTTGTTGGTCAGCGCCTGCGACAGCGCTTCGAGCACCGCAGCCGGGTCGTCGCCGCGCGCGAGCAGCTTCTGCGCCTTCTCGACTTCGGCCCGGCGCAGCGCGTCCGCCTGCGTATGCATGTGACGGATCACCGGCACGACGCTGCGCGTGTCGAGCCATTGCATGAAATTCTGCACGCGCGTCTCGATGATCGCTTCGGCCTGGGCGACCGCGGCCTGGCGCGATGCATTGCCCTCGCGCACGATCGCGCCGAGATCGTCGACGGTGTAAAGGAACACGTCCTTCAGCTTGCCGACTTCGGGCTCGATGTCGCGCGGCACCGCAAGGTCGACCATGAAGATCGGCCGGTGACGGCGCGCCTTCACCGCGCGCTCGACCGCGCCGAGGCCGATGATCGGCAACGTCGACGCGGTGCACGACACGATGATGTCGAATTCGTGCATGCGCGTGGGCAGGTCGGCCAGCGGCATCGCGCGGCCGTTGAAGCGTTCGGCGAGCCGCTGCCCGCGTTCGGCCGTGCGGTTCGCGACGACGAGTTCGCGCGGGCCTTGCGCGGCGAAGTGCGTCGCGCACAGCTCGATCATTTCACCGGCGCCGATGAACAGCACGCGCTGATCCGACACCTTTTCGAAGATCCGCTGCGCGAGGCGAACCGCGGCGGCGGCCATCGACACCGACTGCGTGCCGATTTCGGTCGTGCCGCGCACTTCCTTCGCCACCGCGAACGTGCGCTGGAACAGCTGGTTCAGGTAGGTGCCGAGCGCACCCGCTTCCGTCGCGGTGCGAACGGCATCCTTCATCTGGCCCAGAATCTGGGTCTCGCCGAGCACCATCGAATCGAGGCCGGATGCGACGCGAAACGCGTGCCGGACCGCTTCCGACTGCGGCAGGGCATAGACGTGCGGCGCGAGCTCGTCGACCGGAATCCGGTGATATTCCGATAGCCAGCGGACCGCGCCTTCACGGGCCGCGCGATCGTCGGTCGCGCAATACAGTTCGGTGCGGTTGCAGGTGGAGAGGATCGCCGCCTCGGGCGTATTGGGCGCCTGCGGGCCGAGAAACACGTTCTTGAACGTGACGAGAGCCGGTTTGATTTGCTCGAGCGGAAACGCCACGCGTTCGCGCAGGGCGACAGGCGCAGTGTGGTGGTTGATTCCGATCGTGAGGAGTTGCATATCGAGGGCTATCGTTTAGCCCCATATTATAGCGTTTCGGTGATTTCCTCACTCGTTGCATACCGGGCATCCGCGTGGCGGGGCCGCGAATTTGGGGGCTCGATCGGTACGCGATCGAGCTGATAGCCGAAGCCGTAGAGCGGCAGCAGCCGGTAGCCGCGCTCCGGAAGCAGTTGCAATTTGCTGCGCAGCCGGGACGCGTGCGTGTCGAGCGTGCGCGACTTCATGTCGCGGCGGCGGCCCCATACCGTTTCGAGGATGTGGGCGCGCGACACGGGCCGCGACACGTTCGTGAGCAGCAACTGCGCGAAACGGAACTCCTTCGGCGTGAGTGAAACGATTGCGTTGCCGAAACGCACGAGGCAATGCGTGGCGTCGAATGCGTATTCGCCATACGTTTCGCGCGAGCGGGCGGGTGTCCGCCGTACGCCCGCGCGCCGGCTCAATGCATTGACGCGCGCGAGAAACTCGGGCCCGCTCACGGGGCGCACGAGGCAATCGTCGGCGCCCGCGTGCAGGCACGAGACGACTTCGCTCTCGCGCGCCGACTGCATCATGGCAATGGCCGGCAACCCGGGCAGGATCGCCTGCGCGCGCGGAATGACTTCCTGCGCCGGCTGGTCCCCGGCCCAGTGGCCGGTGATCAGCATGTCGCAGGTGTTGTCGGCGGCGAGCCACTCGAAGAATGCGGTGCTGGACGGAAACGCGTGGCACACGTGACCGCCTGCGAAGAGCAGGCGGTTCAGGAGTGCGCTATGACGCGGCTCCGGATCGATCAGAGCGATTCGCATGACGATTTCTTCAATACGGCAGCCGGTGTGCGCTTGCCATAACGTCGAGTCGGCCCCTACACTCGAATGTTCGCGGCGCCCGGCTGGTCTCGGGTTCGATGGATGAATCGATGCTAGCCGCTGGCAACGTTCACGCCTATGGGACGAATCTGAATTTATAGAAGGCGTTGAATGAACTGGTTTGGAATCCTTGTCCTGGGAGCGGCCGTCGGGCTGTTCGGCCGCTGGCTGCATCCGATGCGGCGCACGGGGCGGCCGGCGTGGTGGATCGCGGTGCTCGTCGGCATCGTGGGCGCGGCCGCCGCCCGCATGGTCGGCAATCTCTCGGGACTGTTTTACGATGGCGAGACGCTCGAATGGCCGGTCTGCACCGGCGTCGCGTTCCTCGCCGTAGCCGTGACGGTCGCGCTGTCGGCCCGTCGCTGAATGCTCTCAGGTGAAATCATGAATGCCCGTCTCCCCGAAGTCTCGCCGGTGCCGGCCCGTCTCGCGCTGCTGCGCGGCGCCATGGCCCGCGAGAACCTGGCCGCCTATCTCGTGCCGTCCGCCGATCCCCATCTGTCCGAATACCTGCCGGAACGCTGGCAGGCGCGCCGCTGGCTGTCGGGCTTCACGGGCTCGGTCGGCACGCTGGTCGTGACCGCGGAGTTCGCCGGGTTGTGGGTCGACAGCCGCTACTGGGTGCAGGCCGACGCCGAGCTGGCGGGCACGGGCGTGCAATTGATGAAGATGACGGGCGGGCAGCAGAGCGCACCGCACGTCGACTGGCTCGCGCAGAACGTGGCGGCCGGCGAGACGGTGGGCGTCGATGGCGCCGTGCTCGGCGTCGCGGCCGCGCGCGGGCTGACGGCCGCGCTGAGCGCGCGCGGCATCGCGCTGCGCACCGACGTCGACCTGCTCGACGCGATTTGGCCGGAGCGGCCGGGGCTGCCCGGCGACGCGGTGTTCGAGCACGTGGCGCCGCAGGCCGACACGACGCGCGCGGCCAAGCTCGCCGACGTGCGCCGCGCGATGCACGCGCAGGGCGCGCAATGGCACTTCGTGTCGACGCTCGACGATCTCGCGTGGCTGTTCAACCTGCGCGGCGCCGACGTCAACTTCAATCCGGTGTTCGTTGCGCACGCATTGATCGGTGCCGATCGCGCGACGCTGTTCGTCGCCGACGGCAAGGTGCCGTCGGCGCTGGCCGCGTCGCTCGCGCAGGATGGCGTCGACGTCCGCGCCTACGATGCCGCGCGTGCGTCGCTCGCGGCGCTGCCCGACGGCGCGACGCTGCTGATCGATCCGCGCCGCGTGACGTTCGGCACGCTCGAGGCCGTGCCGGCCGGCGTGAAGCTCGTCGAGGCCGTGAATCCGTCGACGTTCGCGAAGTCGCGCAAGACGTCCGCCGAGATCGAGCACGTGCGGGTGACGATGGAGCACGACGGCGCCGCGCTCGCGGAATTCTTCGCGTGGTTCGAACAGGCCGTCAATCGCGAGACGATCACCGAGCTGACGGTCGAGGAGAAGCTCACGGCCGCGCGCGCCCGCCGCCCCGGCTACGTGTCGGCGAGCTTCGCGACGATCGCCGGCTTCAACGCGAACGGCGCGATGCCGCACTACCACGCGACGCGCGAGTCGCACGCGACGATCGCCGGCGACGGCCTGCTGCTGATCGATTCGGGCGGCCAGTACATGACGGGTACGACCGACATCACGCGCGTCGTGCCGGTCGGCGCCGTCAGCGACCTGCAGCGGCGCGATTTCACGATCGTGCTGAAATCGATGATGGCGCTGTCGCGCGCCCGCTTCCCGCGCGGCATCCGCTCGCCGATGCTCGACGCGATCGCCCGTGCGCCGATGTGGGCGGCCGGGCTCGACTACGGCCACGGCACCGGGCATGGCGTGGGTTACTTCCTGAACGTGCATGAAGGTCCGCAGGTCATCTCGCACTACGCGCCGGCCGAGCCGTACACGGCGATGGAAGAGGGGATGATCACGTCGATCGAGCCGGGCGTGTACCGTCCGGGCCAGTGGGGCATCCGGATCGAGAACCTGGTCGTGAACCGTGCGGCCGGGAAGACGGAGTTCGGCGATTTCCTCGCGTTCGAGACGCTGACGCTGTGCCCGATCGACACGCGCTGCGTGCTGATCGAGATGCTGCACGACGAAGAGCGCGCGTGGCTGAACACGTATCACGCGATGGTGCGCGAGCGCGTCGGCCGGCATCTGAGCGGCGACGCGAAGGCGTGGCTGGATGCGCGCACGCAGCCGATCTGACGCAGCGCGCGAGAACGGCCGGATGGCGATCCGGCAACGATCGGACGACGTCCGGACAATGACAGCGAGGGCAAGCCATGGCGGACACTGCGGTGATCGTGGTCGACATGCAGCGCGGGCTGGTGGAGCGGACGCAGCCCGCGTACCGGCTCGACGATGTGGTGTCGGGCATCAACCGGTTGACGGCGGCGGCGCGCGCGGCGAACGCGCCGGTGTGCTTCGTGCAGCACGACGGCGACGCGGACGACGACATCGTGCCCGGCACGCCGGGATGGGAACTGCATGCGGGGCTGGTCGTCGGCCGCGACGACTGGCGCGTGCGCAAGCAGGCGAGCGACGCGTTCCACGACACGCCGCTCGCCGCGCAGCTCGATCGCCACGGCATCCGTTCGGTACTGATCTGCGGCTATGCGACCGAGTTCTGCGTCGATTCGGCCGCGCGCCGTGCCGCGCTGCTCGGCTACCGGACGACCGTCGTGTCCGACCTGCACACGACGAACGAGCGCGCCCACCTGTCGGCGGCGCAGATCGTCGCGCACCATCAGTTCATCTGGCACAACAATTCGCTGTCGGGCAACGCGGTGACGCCGCGTCCGCTCGCGGACGTGCTCGCCACGGAGTTCGCATGACGATCAAGGCAGTGGTGTTCGATTTCGGCGGCGTGCTGATCGACTGGAGCCCCGAGTACCTTTACCGTCAGCTGATTCCCGATGCCGCCGAGCGCCGCTGGTTCCTCACACACGTGTGCGCGATGGAGTGGGTGGTCCGCCAGGACGGCGGGCAGACGATCGAGGAAGGCACGGCCGAACTCGTCGCGAAGTTTCCGGAGCACGAGGCGCTGATCCGCGCGTTCTACGCGCGCTGGCACGAGATGATCGGCGGCGTGCTCGAAGAGGGCGCGGCCCTCGTCGACCGGCTGGACGCGCAGGGGATGCCGCTGTTCGGGCTGACGAACTGGTCCGCGCAGACGTTTCCGTATGCATGGGACAACTTCCCTGTGCTGCGCCGGTTCAAGGACATCGTCGTGTCCGGCCGCGTGAAGCTCGTGAAACCCGATCCGGCGATCTATCGCGAGATGCATGCGCGGATCGATCCGCACCTGCCCGGCATCGCGCCGCACGAGCTCGTGTTCATCGACGACAACGCGCACAACGCGGCGGCTGCGACGGCGCTCGGCTGGCACGGCATTCATCACACGAGCGCGGCGGCGACCGAGACCCGACTGCGCGAATTAGGCGCGCTGGTGTAAGCGGCGGGGAAGCGACGCGGGATAAAAAAAGCGAGCCAAGGGCTCGCTTCTTCGTTGTGCCGCTCCTGAAGCGGCCAGCTTCGGCGCCGGCCCCGCGTGATCGCGGCGCCGGGCGCCCGGGCCGCGCCGCTCAGCGGCTGATCGGCTTGTAGCGCAGGCGCTTCGGCTTCGCGGCTTCCTCGCCGAGGCGCGCACGCTTGTCGGCTTCGTACTCCTGGTAGTTGCCGTCGAAGAATGTGACCTGCGAATCGCCTTCGAACGCGAGGATGTGCGTCGCGATCCGGTCGAGGAACCAGCGATCGTGCGAGATCACCATCACCGAGCCCGCGAATTCGAGCAGCGCGTCTTCCAGCGCACGCAGCGTTTCGACGTCGAGGTCGTTCGACGGTTCGTCCAGCAGCAGCACGTTGCCGCCCGAGATCAGCGTCTTCGCGAGGTGCAGGCGGCCGCGTTCGCCGCCGGACAGGTTGCCGACGATCTTCTGCTGGTCGCCGCCCTTGAAGTTGAAGCGGCCGATGTACGCGCGCGACGGCGTTTCGTACTTGCCGACCGTCAGCACGTCGGCGCCGCCGGAGATTTCCTCGAACACCGTCTTCGAACCGTCGAGCGCGTCGCGGCTCTGGTCGACGTACGCGAGCTTCACCGTCGGGCCCATCACCACTTCGCCCGAATCCGGCTGTTCCTTGCCCGTCAGCATCTTGAACAGCGTCGACTTGCCGGCGCCGTTCGGGCCGATGATGCCGACGATCGCGCCGGCCGGGATCTTGAAGCTCAGGTTGTCGATCAGCAGGCGGTCGCCGAACGACTTGCTGACGTTCTTGAACTCGATCACTTCGTTGCCGAGGCGTTCGCCGGCCGGAATGAAGATTTCCTGCGTTTCATTGCGCTTCTGGTATTCCTGGCTGCTCAGCTCCTCGAAGCGCGCGATACGCGCCTTCGACTTCGCCTGACGGCCCTTCGGATTCTGGCGCACCCACTCCAGTTCCTTCTTGATCGCCTTCTGGCGCGCCGATTCCGACGCTTCTTCCTGCTTCAGGCGCTCTTCCTTCTGGTCGAGCCAGCTGCTGTAGTTGCCCTTCCACGGAATGCCGTGGCCGCGGTCGAGTTCGAGAATCCACTCGGCCGCGTTGTCGAGGAAGTAGCGATCGTGCGTGACCGCGACGACGGTGCCCGGGAAGCGCACGAGGAACTGCTCGAGCCAGTCGACCGATTCGGCGTCGAGGTGGTTGGTCGGTTCGTCGAGCAGCAGCATGTCGGGCTTTTCGAGCAGCAGCTTGCACAGCGCGACGCGGCGCTTTTCGCCGCCCGACAGGTGCTCGATCTTCGCGTCCCACGGCGGCAGGCGCAGTGCGTCGGCGGCCACTTCGAGCTGCTGCTCGGGGCTGCCGCCGTCGCTCGACGCGAGGATCGCCTCGTACTTCGCCTGCTCGGCCGCGAGCGCGTCGAAGTCGGCGTCCGGTTCGGCGTAGGCCGCGTAGATTTCTTCCAGCTTCTTGTTGGCCTGGAACAGGTCGCCGAGGCCTTCCTCGACGGCTTCGCGCACGGTCTTCGTCGGGTCGAGCTGCGGTTCCTGCGGCAGGTAGCCGATGTTCAGGTTCGGCATCGGCGTGGCTTCGCCCTCGATGTCCTTGTCGACGCCCGCCATGATGCGGATCAGCGTCGACTTGCCCGAGCCGTTCAGGCCGAGCACGCCGATCTTCGCGCCGGGAAAGAACGACAGCGAGATGTCCTTCAGGATCTGGCGCTTGGGCGGCACGATCTTGCCGACCCGGTTCATCGTGAAAACGTATTGGGCCATTTCGGTGTGAAAGTCAGAAGTGGTTGAGACTGCCGCGCAGCGCGCGCGGGCGTGGCGGCGTCGGGTGATTCGGTACGGAGCGTGCCGCGCGGGGCGCGGCGGTGCGAGCGCGTATTGTACTTCGCCGCCGGCTGCCGCTGGCGCGGCACAGGCCATTCGGCCGACCCGCGCTCACAGCCACGCGGCGACGCCGCCGTGCCCCGAGCACGTGCCGCGCCGGTGGCGGCTGAAGCTGTACGTGCCGTCGCGGCAACGCGCGCTCGCGCCGTCCGGCACGCGGCCCGATTTCGAATGCGCGGGCGCATGCACGGTTTCGCCGTCGCGGTTGCGATACGTGTCGTGACGGTCGAGATCGGCTTCGTTGCCGTAGCCGGGCGGCGCGCGATAGGCGTGCGCGGGAAGCGGCAGCGCGGCGCCCGCGACGAAGAGCGCGGCGGACAGGGTCGCGACATGGGTCGCGCGGCGGAGCAGGGTGCGCATGGTCTCTCTCGTTCCGTTCGTTGTTATCGACGTCGGGCCGATCGCCCGCGCCGCATGTTAGCGGATCGGCGCCGGTGCCGGCGCGACGCTACGCCGCGCCGTCGGCCTGCGCGGCATCGAGAATCCAGCGGCGGAACGCGGCAACCTTCGGCCGTTCCGCGTGATGCGGCGGAGAGTGGGCGCGTCGCGCGGTTTCCGGTACGGTGACCGGACCGTCGACCAGCGACGCACGGTCGGGGAGGCATCGTGAGATTCGACGAAGTCCGGCAGATCGCACGGACGTGGCGCGGCGTCGAGGAAGGCACGTCGTACGGCACGCCCGCGCTCAAGGCGAAGGGCAAGCTGCTCGCGCGGCTGCGCGAGGACGGCGACACGCTCGTCGTGAAGGGCGTCGGCCCCGACGAGCGCGCCTGGCTGATCGAGTCGGCGCCCGACGTGTATTACGTGACCGATCACTATGTCGGCTGGCCGATCGTGCTGGTGCGCCTGTCGGCCGCGCATCCCGACGCCGTGAAAAACCTGCTCCTGCGGGAATGGCGCGCAATCGTGCCGGCGAAGTGGCGGAAGGAAGCCGCCGGCGACACGAACTGAACGGCGCGCGCAGCACGCGAGCCGCCGCCGAAACCGGATCAAGCGTTGCATCGGTTCGTGTCGATGCAACGAGTGGTTCCATCGAAATTCTCCAATTGGTTCTTAGTGAAGAACCGTTTGGTGCTTACACTCCTTCGCTTCGAAGGCGGCTGACGACGGCCGACGGAACGGGCGTACGCGATGCCCGGCGCCCGGTGCGCCGCATCGCACCCGCAGCTTCGCAGACTGCGCGGACGACCCGACCGGAACGGCCCCATCCGGCCTCATGCCCGCGTGCGCCGCACGCGCGGCCGCGGCCGGATTCAAGAACGACAACTCCCGCGCCGCCTTCACGCGACACCGGTCGTACCGGAACCGTTTTTTGGAGAGAGACAGATGAGTGGAAGCAACACAGGCCTCGGCACCGGCCTGAAGCAGCGTCACGTCACGATGATGTCGATTGCCGGCGTCATCGGCGCGGGCTTGTTCGTCGGCTCCGGCCACGCGATCGCGGAAGCCGGGCCGGCATCGATACTCGCGTATGCGATCGCGGGCGTGCTGGTCGTGCTGGTGATGCGCATGCTCGGCGAAATGGCCGTCGCGCATCCGGACAGCGGGTCGTTCTCGACCTATGCCGATCGAGCGATCGGCCACTGGGCGGGCTTCACGATCGGCTGGCTGTACTGGTGGTTCTGGGTGCTGGTGATCCCGATCGAGGCGACCGCCGCCGCGACCATCCTCAATGCGTGGTTTCCGGGCGTCGCGACGTGGATCTTCGCGCTCGGCATCACGCTGCTGCTCACCCTCACCAATCTCTTTTCCGTCAAGAACTACGGCGAATTCGAATTCTGGTTCGCGCTGATCAAGGTCGTCGCGATCGTCGTGTTCCTGTGCATCGGCGGCGCGGCGATCGTCGGCATCATTCCCGCGCCGGCCGTGTCGGGCGTGTCGAACCTGTTCGTGCACGACGGCTTCATGCCGCACGGCGCGAGCGCGGTGCTCGCGGCGATGCTCACGACGATGTTCTCGTTCCTCGGCACCGAGATCGTGACGATCGCGGCCGCCGAATCGGACAACCCGCAACGCCAGATCGTGCGTGCGACGAACTCGGTCATCTGGCGTATCACGCTGTTCTATCTCGGCTCGATTCTCGTCGTCGCGGCCATCGTGCCGTGGAACGACCCGCTGCTGCCGAAGCACGGCTCGTATCAGCGCGCGATGGAATTGATCGGCGTCCCGAACGCGAAGGCGATCATCGACGTGATCGTGCTCGTGTCGGTCGCGAGCTGCCTGAATTCGGCGCTGTACACGGCGTCGCGGATGCTGTTCTCGCTGTCCAGGCGCAAGGACGCGCCCGCCTTCCTGCATCGCACCGATTCGACCGGCACGCCGCGCGCGGCCGTGCTCGCGTCGACCGCGTTCGGTTTCCTGACCGTGATCGCGAACTATCTGATGCCGGAACAGGTGTTCGGCTTCCTGCTCGCGACGTCGGGCGCGATCGCACTGCTCGTGTATCTCGTGATCGCGATTTCGCAGCTGCGGATGCGCAAGACGCTCGAAGCGGGCGGCGCGGACCTGACGCTGCGGATGTGGCTGTTCCCGTGGCTCACGTGGGCGGTGATCCTGTTCATCTGCGGCACGCTGACCGTGATGTTCGTCAGCGAGGAACACCGGATGGAGGTTGGCGCGACGGCCGTGCTGGCGTTGATCGTGCTGCTCGCGTCGTGGCTGAACAAGCGTGGGCGCGATGCGCGGGCGGATGCGGGGCGGCGGGTGTCGGCGACGTGATCTGATCGAATGAGGTGACGACTGGGTGCGAAGTCCCGGGCGTGAATATGGCCTGATCGGCGGTTGCTGGTCGGGCCATTTGCTTTTTTGAGCGAGTACGCGGATACACGGAACGTCACGCTGCCCGATCTTTCGTACCCTGCGATCGTTGATGTACGAACGCGTCAAAATCGAACTCGTCTGATTTCATCGCGAACGGCAACGCCATACATTGATCGCTTCGAGAACCGAGGTGAACGATGAGGCCGACTCGCGTTAGCGGTCGCGCCAGGAGAGGCAAATGGCGAACGAAAGCCTGCGATTGAGTGACGCAGGCTGGGCCGAGCTGCGGAGACGGGAAAGCGCAGTCATGGCTTACTACAACGACCAAGCGAACAACTGTACCTATGGTATCGGAACGCTGGCTCACACCGGGCCGTGCACCCCGGAAGAATTGCGCACGCCGGTTGCGACGACGCAAGTCAATGCACAACTCGCGGTCCGGGTCCGTCGGGCAGAAGCCGCCGTGCGGCGACATGTCCCGCTTCGGCAATTGACGCAGTTGCAATTCGATGAGCTCGTCAGCCATGCCCACAATACCGGCAACACAGGTGCGCTGGCCGTGTTCCGTTCAGCGAATCAGAGCGACGACGCGGGCGTCGTGTCGCACATGAATCAGCGCGTCTGGATTCATCCGCGAGACGATAACGGGCGTCGTCTGGCGCCCGTTCGTTCAAACGGGCTTGTCAACCGGCGCCGACTTGAATCGGTGCCGTTCCAGTCACAACAGAGGGCACCGTGAGAACGGCCATGATCGGTTTGCTCGTGCTGACGTCGACGCATGCATTTGCCGGCCCGACGGCAGCGGACGAGATAGCGGCGCGCAGCGGCTTGCCGGCAAGCGAGGTCAACGCGCTGCTCAGTGACTGTGAATCGAGCCAGACGAGCATGAATTTTTGCGCGTGGCGCGATCAGCTCGTCGCCGAGCGGGAATTGCAGCGGATCGTCGACAAACAGGTGAGCGAGCAGCCACGGCGCAAGGCGGCGCTCGACGCGCAGATGGCGAAGTGGAAGAAAGCGCGCGACACATCCTGCGAAAAATCGGCGCGTAACGCATGGGGCGATGGTTCGATGCGACCTGCGGCACGGGCGATCTGTGCAACGGAGGCAACGAAGGAAATGGTGAAAAGGTTGTCGGCTCGCGCTTCCCGCAAACCTTCATGAATCGGTCCGACATGACAAAAGGCCGCTGCGTTCGCGATCTCGTCACTGCCGATGCGTGTTCGCCATGTCATGCAGGAGTGATACCCTGGCGTACTCGCGTCCTGTTATCAGGAGATCAGGTCGGCTGGCGTCCGCTTAAACGACCATGCCCCGATGTGTGACGATCGATTCGTTCCCGTTGGGAAATAAATCGTCGACACGTGGGATATTTGTTACTGAGACGGTTTCATTTATTCTACGGGCTCACCACCAATCAAGAGTCCGACCATGTCGATCCGTCATCTGTTTTCTTCCGCATTCGCGGCGAGTGCACTATTCGGCGCCGCATCCGCGAGCATCGCCGCCCCGCTGACCGTCGATGTCTACAATCCGGGCGCGCATGCGATCTTCCCGGTTTCGTCCGAAATCGTTTCGGGCAAGACCGAGGCGATCCTGATCGACGCCCAGTTCCAGCGCAACGACGCGCAGGCGCTGGTGAGCCGGATCAAGGCGAGCGGCAAGACGCTCAAGGCCGTCTACGTGAGCCACAGCGACCCCGACTATTACTTCGGGCTGGAGACCATTCACGCGGCGTTCCCGGATGCGAACGTCATCGCGACGCAGCAGACCGTCGCCGCGATCGAGGCCAGCAAGGACGGCAAGCTCGCCTACTGGGGCCCGATCCTGAAGGACAATGCGCCGACTTCGGTGATCGTACCGCAGCCGCTCGACGGCAATACGCTGCGTGTCGACGGCGAGCCGCTGCGCATCGTCGGGCTTGACGGCCCGACGCCCGATCGCACGTTCGTGTGGATTCCTTCCACACGGACCGTGGTCGGTGGCATCCCGGTCGCCGCGAACATTCACGTGTGGATGGCCGACACGCAGACGCCGCTGTCGCACGCGAACTGGCTGGCGACGCTCGACCGGATCGATGCGCTGAAGCCGGCGCGCGTCGTGCCCGGCCATTTCCTGCCGAACCGTGACGGCAGCCAGCCGTTCACCACCGGCGTCGCGTTCACGCGCAATTACGTGAAGGCGTTCGACGAGGAAGCGGCGCGCGCGAAGGATTCGGCGGCGCTGATCGCGGCGATGGAGGCGCGCTACCCGGATCTCGGCGAGAAGTCGTCGCTCGAGCTGGGCGCGAAGGTCGCCAAGGGCGAGATGCAATGGCCCGCGCCGGCGCCGTTCCCCGCGGCGGGCAAGACGGTGCGCGTGCAGCTCGGCTCTGCCGCGTTCGACCTGCACTTCCAGGACGACAAGACGATGTCGTTGGTCGGCACGGCCGGCCAATTCAACGGTGTGACGGATACGGTGCAGTACATGGCGCGCGAGATCCGTCCGCAGGTGTACATGGTGTACTGGCATGAGCCGTCCACCGGCTCGAACGTCGTGCACGTCGAGGATTTCGAACGCGGCACGGTGGACACGAACATCGTGACGAAGGACGGGCAGTTCCTGCATATGTCCGGGACACTGAAGATCGTCGGGCGGGAATGAGTCGGTCTTCCGTCATCGAAAAAGAAAAAGCCCGCATTCAGCGGGCTTTTTTACGGTCGATGCCGCAGCAACGCTCAAACGTTGAACAGGAAGTTCATCACATCCCCGTCGTGCACGACATATTCCTTCCCTTCCGCGCGCATCTTGCCGGCTTCCTTCGCGCCTTGCTCGCCCTTGTACGTGACGAAGTCGTCGAACGCGATCGTCTGCGCACGGATGAAGCCGCGCTCGAAGTCGGTGTGGATCACGCCGGCCGCCTGCGGAGCGGTATCGCCGATGTGGATCGTCCACGCGCGCACTTCCTTCACGCCCGCAGTGAAATAGGTCTGCAGGCCCAGCAGCTTGAAGCCCGCGCGGATCACGCGGTCGAGGCCCGGCTCTTCCATGCCCATGTCGGCGAGGAACGCTTCCTTGTCCGCGTCGTCGAGATCGGCGATTTCCGCCTCGATCGCCGCGCACACGGCGACCACCGGCGCGTTTTCGCTTTCCGCGTACTTGCGCACCGCCTCGAGGTGCGGGTTGTTCTCGAAGCCGTCGTCCTTCACGTTGGCGACATACATCGCCGGCTTCGCGGTGATCAGGCAGAACGGCTTGATCAGCGCCTGTTCGTCGTCCGACAGCGCGAGGCCGCGCACGGCCTTGCCCTGGTCGAGCTGCGCGCGCACTTTTTCGAGCACCGCGACGAGCTTCGCCGCTTCCTTGTCGTTGCCCGACTTCGCCGCCTTCGAATAGCGCGTGAGCGCCTTCTCGATGGTGCCGAGATCGGCGAGCGCGAGTTCGGTGTTGATCACTTCGATGTCGTCGATCGGGCTGACCTTGCCGGCGACGTGAATGACGTTGTCGTCCTCGAAGCAGCGCACGACGTGCGTGATCGCGTCGGTTTCGCGGATGTTCGCGAGGAACTGGTTGCCCAGGCCTTCACCCTTGCTCGCGCCCGCGACGAGGCCCGCGATGTCGACGAACTCGACGACGGCCGGCACGACGCGCTCCGGCTTGACGATCTCGGAGAGCGCCTTCAGGCGCGTATCCGGCACTTCGACGATGCCGACGTTCGGCTCGATCGTGCAGAACGGGTAGTTCTCGGCGGCGATGCCGGCCTTGGTCAGCGCATTGAACAGGGTGGACTTGCCGACGTTGGGCAAGCCGACGATGCCGCATTTGAGACTCATGGAATCCTTCGGACGGGTGAGGCGGCGCGGCCGGACAGGGCACGGCGGCGCGGGAAAAAAGGGCGGCCGGCGCGTGGAGCGCGGCGGGCCGACGGTCAAAAACGCTATTGTACCGTGCCGGCGCGCCGGATTCCGGGCCTGGCGCCGAACGGCCGATGCGGCGGGCCGTCGCGCGGGCGCGCCGGCCTGCGATTCTGCTGATTTCCCGCAAAGTCCGGCCGCGTAAGGGTTTGGCCCCGCGGCTATAATGCCCGCCATGACTGCCCACCACTCCTTCGACGTCGCCGTGGTCGGCGGCGGGCTCGTCGGCAAGACGGCCGCGCTCGCGCTGACCCAGTCCGGCTACAAGACAGCCTTGCTCGCCCAGCCGGCCACGCCGCGCCCCGCCGATCTCGCGTTCGACACGCGCATCTACGCGCTGTCGTCCAGTTCGCAGGCGTTGCTCGAGCGGCTGCGGGTCTGGCAGGCGCTCGATCACGGCCGGCTCGCGCCGGTCTACGACATGCGCGTATATGGCGATGCGCACGCCGAACTGCATTTCTCCGCCTACCAGGCGTCCGTGCCGCAGCTCGCATGGATCGCCGAATCGTCGCTGGTCGAGGCGTCGCTCGACGCCGCGCTGCGGTTCCAGCCGAACCTCACGTGGTTCGACGCGCGTGCGCAGGGCTTCGACGTGCGCGACGACGCGGCCGTGCTCACGCTGTCGTCGGGACAGGTGCTCGAAGCCGATCTCGTCGTCGGCGCCGACGGCGCGCATTCATGGGTGCGTTCCCAAATGGGGGCCAGGGTGGAGCGGCGCGACTACCGGCAGACGGGCGTCGTCGCGAACTTCAAGGCCTCGCTGCCGCACCGCGAGACGGCGTACCAGTGGTTCCACGAAGGGGAGATCGTTGCGCTGCTGCCGCTGCCGGACGGCCATGTGTCGCTGGTATGGTCCGCGCACACCGCGCATGCGGACGAACTGCTCGCCCTCGATCCGGCGCAGCTCGCGGCCGAGGTCGAGCGCGTGTCGCACGGCCAGGTCGGCACGCTCGAATGCGTGACGCCGGCCGCCGGCTTCCCGCTGGCGCTGCAGACGGTCGACAAGCTGATCGCGCCGCGCGTCGCGCTCGTCGGCGATGCCGCGCACCTGATCCATCCGCTCGCCGGGCAGGGGATGAACCTGGGGTTGCGCGACGTCGCCGCGCTCGCCGACGCGATCGCGCGCAAGGAAAGCTTTCGCAACCTCGGCGATCCGGTGCTGTTGCGCCGCTACGAGCGTTCGCGCCGCGAGGACATCCGCGCGCTGATGGTCGCGACCGATGGCCTGCAGCGGCTGTTCGCGGTGCCGGGCTCGCTCGCGAAGGCGGTGCGCAATGCGGGCATGGCGTTCGTCGGCGCGCAGCCGCTCGTGAAGCGCTGGCTCGTGTCGGCCGCGCTCGGCTGATCGAACCTTCCGCCACTGCGTGGGTCGGAGACGGTTCCGTTACGGCGTACACTGTGCCGTGCACTCCGATTGAGCTGAAGGAAGATTTCGATGAAAAAAACGATCCGCATCGCGTCGCTGGCGCTGGCCGTCACGATGGCGACGCTTGGCTGCACCGCGCAGGCCGACCAGACCACCGACAAGCTGAAGGCCACGCTGCAAGCCCGTCTCGGCAACGACGCGCCGATCAAGAGCGTGTCGAAATCGCCGGTTGCAGGCCTTTACGAAGTGAACCTCGGCTCGCAGATCATCTATAGCGACGCGGCGGGCGACTACGTGCTGCTCGGCGATCTCGTCGACACCAAGTCGCACAAGAACCTGACCGACGCCCGCCTGTCCGAAATCAACAAGATCGACTTCGCGAGCCTGCCGTTCGCGAATGCGATCAAGGTCGTCAAGGGCAATGGCGCCCGCAAGATCGCGGTGTTCTCCGATCCGAACTGCCCGTACTGCAAGAAGCTCGAGACGACGCTGCAGTCGGTCGACAACGTGACCGTCTACACGTTCCTGTACCCGGTGCTGTCGCCGGATTCGACCGCGAAGTCGAAGGCGATCTGGTGCGCGACCGACCGCGCGAAGACCTGGGAAAGCTGGATGCTCGACCACCGCGCGCCGTCCGGCGCCGGTACCTGCGACACCACCGCGCTCGACAAGAACCTCGCGCTCGGCCGCGGGATGAACGTCACGGGCACGCCGACGATCTTCTTGCCGGACGGCCGCCGCCTGCCGGGCGCGGTATCGGCGGACCAGCTCAACCAGGCGCTCGCCTCGAGCAAGTAACCGACTGCACGCCGGGCGCATGGCCCGGCCAGCGAGGGGCGCCCGCACGATCTGCCGGCGCCTCTCTTCGTTTTCGCCGCCGTATTCGACCGACCGATTGCCACGATGACCCAGCCGATCCGCTATTCGATTGTCCCGAAAGATCTTGCCGCCCACCTGTTCGAAGTGACGGTGACGGTTGCCGATCCCGATCCCGAAGGCCAGCGCTTCTCGCTGCCGGTATGGATTCCCGGCAGCTATCTCATGCGTGAGTTCGCGCGCAACATCGTGACGCTGCATGCGTTCAACGACGCGGGCCGCAAGGTGCGCATCGCGAAGACCGACAAGCATACGTGGCAGGCCGCGCCCGTCGCCGGCGCGCTGACGCTGCGCTACGACGTCTATGCGTGGGACCTGTCGGTGCGCTCCGCGTATCTCGACGACTCGGGCGGCTTCTTCAACGCGACGGCTGTGTTCCTGAGCGTGGCCGGCCGCGAGGCGGCGCCGTGCGAAGTCGATATCGCGAAACCGGCCGGCCCGGCGTTCCGTACGTGGCGCGTCGGCACCGCGCTGCCCGAGGCGCGCGGCACCAGGCGCTACGGTTTCGGCGCGTATCGCGCGGCGAACTACGACGAACTGTCCGACCATCCGGTGACGATCGGCGAATTCGCGCTCGCGACGTTCGACGCGCACGGCGTGCCGCACGACATCGTGATCGCCGGGCGCGTGACGCAGCTCGACCTGGAGCGGCTGCGTACCGATCTGAAGCGCGTATGCGAAGCGCAGATCGCGCTGTTCGAGCCGAAGTCGAAGAAGGCGCCGATGGATCGCTACGTGTTCATGACGCTCGCGGTCAGCGACGGCTACGGCGGCCTTGAGCATCGTGCGTCGACCGCGCTGATCTGCAACCGGACCGACCTGCCGGTGAAGGGGCGCGCGGAAACGACGGAAGGCTATCGCACCTATCTCGGCCTCTGCAGCCACGAGTATTTCCACACGTGGAACGTGAAGCGCATCAAGCCGGCGGCGTTCGTGCCGTATGACCTCACGCGCGAGAACTACACGTCGCTGCTGTGGCTGTTCGAAGGCTTCACGTCGTATTACGACGACCTGATGCTGGTCCGCAGCGGGCTGATGTCGCAGGACGACTATTTCGCGGCGCTCGGCCGTACCGTTGGCGGCGTGCTGCGCGGCACGGGCCGGCTCAAGCAGAGCGTCGCGGAAAGCTCGTTCGACGCGTGGATCAAGTACTACCGCCAGGACGAGAACGCGACCAACGCGATCGTCAGCTATTACACGAAGGGCTCGCTCGTCGCGCTCGCGTTCGATCTCGCGATCCGCGCGCGGACGCGCAACCGGAAGTCGCTCGACGACGTGATGCGCCTGCTGTGGCAACGCTACGGCCGCGACTTCTATCGCGGCAAGCAGGCGGGCGTGGACGAAAACGAAGTCGAGACGCTGATCGAAGAGGCGACGGGCGTCGCGCTCGGCCGACTGTTCGCCGACGCCGTGCACGGCACGCGCGACCTGCCGCTCGGCGAACTGTTCGCGCCGTTCGGCGTGACGCTGGCCCCCGACGTCGCGCTCGGCGCGGCCGCGAAGCCGACGATCGGCGCGCGCCTGCGCGGCGGCGCGGACTGCACGTTGGCGGCGGTCTACGAAGGCGGCGCCGCGCATCGCGCGGGGTTGTCGGCCGGCGACACGCTGATCGCGGTGGACGGGCTGCGCGTGACGGGCACGAACCTCGATGCGCTGCTCGCACGCTACCGGCCGGGCGACAAGGTCGAGGTTCACGCGTTCCGCCGCGACGAGCTGCGCACCGCGAAACTGAAGCTCGACGGGCCGGACATCACCCGCTACCGGCTGACGGCGGCCGCGAAGCCGGCCGCGGCCACGAAGGCGCGCGAAGCCTGGCTGAAGGGGTAAGCGTACGAAAGCGGGTGGCGGGGCGCGATCCAGGATTGTTCTGCTGTTGCAACAATCCGTCGCCCTGAACCCGCTTTTTCGCGGTCATATGGCCACGCACAATGGCGTCACTCGCGCTACCGAAGCGCAACCCCACCCGGAGCCTGACATGACGACCATTCTGCAAATCAATTCCGCTGCGCGTTCGCAAGGTGCGCAATCCACGCTGCTGGCCAACGAACTGACGGCAAAGCTGCAACAATCGAACCCCGGCGCGAACGTCGTGGTTCGCGACCTGCTCGCCGATGCGCTGCCGCACCTCGACGAATCGGTGCTCGGCGCGTTCTTCACGCCGGCCGACCAACGCACCGCGGAACAGAATGCGATCGTCGCGAAGAGCGATGCACTGATCGCCGAGCTGCAGGCTGCCGACATCATCGTGATCGGCGCGCCGATGTACAACTTCGGCATCTCGTCGCAACTGAAGACGTATTTCGACTGGATCGCCCGCGCAGGCGTCACGTTCCGCTACACCGAGAACGGTCCGGAAGGCCTGATCAAGGGCAAGAAGGTTCACGTCGTGACGGCCCGTGGCGGCAAGTATCTGGGTACGCCGAACGACAGCCAGACCCCGTACCTGCGCACGTTCCTCGGCTTCATCGGCCTGACCGACGTGAACTTCATCCATGCGGAAGGCCTGAACCTCGGCCCGGACGCGCAGAGCGCCGCGCTGGCCGGCGCACGCGAAGCGATCGCCGCCGCGTAACGCGCCGGGTCGACGCGGGTGCCACGCACCCGCTGCGTCGCCCGATAAAAAAACGCCGCGCCCTTCACGAAGGGACGCGGCGTTTTTGCATTCGACCGGCGAACTCGCCGCCGAGGCCGTTACGCGAGCGTTTCGGCCACGTCCGGCAGACGCCAGTCGATCGGTTCGCGGCCGGCATCGACCAGATAGTCGTTTGCGAGCGCGAAATGGCGGCAGCCGAGGAAGCCGCGGTGCGCGGACAGCGGCGACGGATGCGGCGCCTCGAGCACGCAATGCGCGTTCGCGTCGAACAGCGCGCGCTTGGCCTGCGCGTGCGCGCCCCACAGCATGAATACGAGCCCGCGATGGCGGCGGGCGAGCTCGCGGATCAGCGTGTCCGTGCACTGCTCCCAGCCGCGCTTCGCATGGCTCGCGGCCGCGCCGCGCTCGACCGTCAGCACGGTGTTGAGCAGCAGCACGCCCTGGCGCGCCCACGTGTCGAGGCAGCCGTGACGCGGCGTGTCGTGACCGAAGTTCGCGGCGATTTCCTTGAAGATGTTGCGCAGCGACGGCGGCGTGCGGACGGCCGGCGGCACCGAGAATGCGAGGCCGTGCGCCTGCGGCGTGCCGCGATCGTCGCCATGGTACGGATCCTGGCCGAGGATCACGACCTTCACGTCGTCGGGATGCGTCAGGCGCAGCGCGCGGAACACGTCGGTCGGGTAGACCGTCTTGCCGGCGGCGCGCTCTTCGTCGACGAAGCGGCACAGCGGCGCGTACGCGTCGCTGTCGGTGAACGGTTTCAGTACGTCGCGCCAGACGGCCGGCAGCGCGTCGAATTGCGCGGCGAGATGCGGTACGTCGGCGGCAACGGGTCGCGGTGCCGCGGCGGCCGGGGCTGGCTCGGGCATGGGCGCCGGCGCCGGTGCGGCGGCTTTCTTCGCGGGTTTGCGCCGGGCTGCCGGCGGCTCGGAAGCCTCGGACGGAATATCGGCCGGTGCCGTTTCCGGCACGGGATCGTCGAACAGCGACGCCTGTTGCGGCGCGCGGGAAGTCTTGCGGGTTGCCATGCGTGATGCGTGTTTATTGCGCGCGCAGCCGGTAGCCGCGCTGCGCCTTGCTGATGTTTTCGGGAACGAGGCCCGGCAGCGCCTGCTGCAGTTCGGCGGCGAGCGTCGCGAGCGCCGTTTCCGGGCCGTCGATCAGTTCGAGTTCGATTTCGCTGATCGGTTCGCGGCGCGTTTCGTGTTCCGCCTGGACGACAATCTCGCCGAGGTCCACCGCGGCCTCGACGGTTGCGCCGCCGATGGCGATGCGCCACAGCGTACGCGAAAAATCCGTGCGGAACAGCGCGTGCAGCGCGCCGGCCGCGTCATTGAGCGCGGCGGCGGCTTCCGGCACGTCGCAGGCCGCGACGAGCGCGTCGATTTCGAGCGCGTCGCCCGCGACCGGCAATTCCCACTCGTGGCGGCTGTGCAGGCCGCCTTCCGCGCTGCCGACCGTCTTGAACGTCTGCAGCCAGCCGTCCGGCGTGCGGCGCACGCGCACCGCGCTCTTCGAACGCGCGAGCGCGAGATCGGGCGTGTCGTAATAGACGTTCGCGAGCGTGATCGCGCGACCGGGTTCGCCGGTCAGCGTCTCGAAGAAGCGGCGCGCGGCGTCGGCCTGGCCGGCCGGCAGCGCGAGCTTGATTTCCTGTTCGATCGCCATCAGAAGAACATCCGTGCGAGTTCCTCGCCCGGCTGGTCGGCGCGCATGAACGCCTCGCCGACGAGGAACGTGTTCACGTTCGCCGCGCGCATCGTGTCGACGTCGGCGCGCGACAGGATGCCCGATTCGGTCACGACGATACGGTCCGCCGGAATCATGTCGAGCATGTCGAGCGTGGTCTGGATCGACGTCTCGAACGTGCGCAGGTTGCGGTTGTTGATGCCGAGCAGCGGCGTCTTCAGCGTCAGCGCCTGTTCCATCTCGTGGCGGTCGTGCACTTCGACCAGCACCGCGAGGCCGAGCGAGTGCGCATAGGCTTCGAGTTCCTGCATCAGCGGCGTGTCGAGCGCGGCGGCGATCAGCAGGATCGCGTCGGCGCCCATCGCGCGGGCTTCGACGATCTGGTACGCGTCGACGATGAAGTCCTTGCGCAGCACCGGCAGCGTGCAGGCCGCGCGGGCTTCCTCGAGATAGCGGACGCCGCCCTGGAAGAACTGCTCGTCGGTCAGCACCGACAGGCACGCGGCACCGTGCGCCGCATACGAGCGCGCGATGTCGGCCGGCACGAAATGCTCGCGCAGCACGCCCTTCGACGGGCTCGCCTTCTTGATTTCGGCGATCACGGCGGCATTGCCGGCTGCGTGTTTCGCCCGCAGCGCGCCGACGAAGTCGCGCAGGTCGCGCGCCGATGCTTCGAGTTTCAGTGCCTCGAGCGGCGTGCTGCGGATGGCTGCCGCGATTTCTTCGCGCTTGACGGCGATGATTCGGTCGAGAATGTCGCTCATAGGGGTTCCTGCTGGGTTCGTAAGAGGGTCAGCGCTTGAACTGCTGCGTGAAGCGCACGAGTTCGTCGACCTTCGCACGGGCCTTGCCGCTCGCGATCGCTTCGCGGGCCAGCTGGATGCCGTCCGCGATCGACTCGGCGATATTGGCCGCGTAGAGCGCGGTGCCCGCGTTCAGCGTGACGATCTCGCGCGCGACGCCCGGCTGGTTGTCCAGCGCGCCGAGCAGCATCGTGCGCGATTCGTCCGCATTTTCCACCTTCAGCGTGCGGTTCGACACCATCTGCAGCCCGAAGTCCTCCGGATGGATCTCGTATTCGTGCACCTTGCCGTCGCGCAATTCGCCGACGAGCGTCGCGGCCCCGAGCGACACCTCGTCCATTCCGTCCTTGCCGTACACGACGAGCACGTGCTGCGCGCCGAGGCGCTGCATCACGCGTACCTGGATGCCGACGAGGTCGGCGTGGAACACGCCCATCAGCTGGTTCGGCGCGCCGGCCGGATTGGTCAGCGGGCCGAGGATGTTGAAGATCGTGCGCACGCCGAGCTCGCGGCGCACGGCCGCGATGTTCTTCATCGCCGGGTGATGATTCGGCGCGAACATGAAGCCCATGCCGGTTTCGGCGATCGATGCGGCGACTTGGTCCGACTGCAGGTCGATGTTCACGCCGAGCGCCTCGAGCACGTCGGCGCTGCCGGACTTGCTCGATACGCCGCGGTTGCCGTGCTTCGCGACCTTCGCGCCCGCGGCCGCCGTGACGAACATCGACGCGGTCGAGATGTTGAACGTGTGCGAGCCGTCGCCGCCGGTGCCGACGATGTCGACGAAATTCGAGTTGTCCAGCACCTCGACGTGGTTCGCGAATTCGCGCATCACGGTCGCGGCGGCGGCGATCTCGCCGATCGTCTCCTTCTTCACGCGCAGCCCGGTGATGATCGCGGCCGCCATCACGGGCGACAGGTCGCCGCGCATGATCAGCCGCATCAGGTGCAGCATTTCGTCGTGGAAGATCTCGCGGTGCTCGATCGTGCGTTGCAGCGCTTCCTGCGGGGTAATCGTCATCGTGCGCCTCCCGTCAGGCAGCCGGTGCGGCGGCATGGGCCGCTGCGCGATGCTGCTTCAGGAAATTCTCGAGCAGCGCATGACCGTGCTCGGACAGGATCGATTCCGGGTGGAACTGCACGCCTTCGACCGGCAGCGTCTTGTGGCGCACGCCCATGATCTCGCCGTCGTCGGTCCACGCGGACACCTCGAGGCAGTCCGGCAGCGATTCGCGTTCGATCGCGAGCGAGTGGTAGCGCGTCACGTCGAAATGCTTCGGCAGGTCGGCGAACACGCCGCGGCAGTCGGTTTCGATCCGGCTCACCTTGCCGTGCATGATGGTCTTCGCGCGCACGACGCGGCCGCCGAACGCTTCGCCGATCGCCTGGTGGCCGAGGCAGACGCCGAGGATCGGCTTCCGGCCCGCGAATTCGCGCAGCACGTCGAGCGTGATGCCCGCGTGCTGCGGATTGCTCGGGCCGGGCGACAGGCAGATGGTGTCGGGGTTCAGGCGCGCGATGTCGTCGAGCGTGATTTCATCGTTGCGGTAGGTACGCACGTCTTCGCCGAGTTCGCCGAAGTACTGGACCAGGTTGTAGGTAAACGAGTCGTAGTTGTCGATCATGAGCAGCATGGTCAGTCTCCGGTCAGAAGTCGCTATCGAGGCCGTCCTGGACCTGTTCGGCCGCACGCAGCACCGCGCGCGCCTTGTTCTCGGTCTCTTGCCATTCGGATTCGGGCACCGAATCCGCGACGACGCCGGCCGCCGCTTGCACGTACAGGTTGCCGTTGTGGATCAGGCCCGTGCGGATCGCGATCGCGAGATCCATCTCGCCCGAGAACGACAGGTAGCCGACCGCTCCGCCGTACAGCCCGCGCTTGACCGGCTCGAGCTCGTCGATCAGTTCCATCGCGCGCACCTTCGGCGCGCCGGACAGCGTGCCGGCCGGGAACGTCGCGCGCAGCACGTCGTAGTTCGTCATGCCGGGCTTCAGCTTGCCTTCGACCGAACTGACGATGTGCTGCACGTGCGAATACTTCTCGATCACCATCTTGTCGGTCACCTGCACCGAGCCGATTTCCGCGATGCGGCCGACGTCGTTGCGCGCGAGGTCGATCAGCATCACGTGTTCGGCGATTTCCTTCGGATCGTTCAGCAGCTCGGTCGCGAGTTCCGCGTCGCGCTCCGGCGTGTTGCCGCGCGGGCGCGTGCCGGCGAGCGGGCGGATCGTGACGATCTGGTCGTCGCCGCGCTTTTCCTGGCGCACCAGGATTTCCGGCGACGCGCCGACCACGTGGAAATCGCCGAAGTTGTAGTAATACATGTACGGCGACGGATTCAGCGAACGCAGCGCGCGGTACAGCGACAGCGGATTGTCGCGGTACGGCTTCGTCAGCCGCTGGCCGACCTGGATCTGCATCAGCTCGCCGGCCGCGATGTATTCCTTCGCCTGGCGCACGGCGGCCAGATAGTCGTCCTTCTTGAATTCGCGGAACGTCTCGGTGCGCACGCTCGCCGACGTGACGGGCGGCTGCACGGTCGTGCGCAGGCGCTGTTTCAGTTCGCGCAGGCGGTGTTTCGCCTTCGCATACGCTTCGGGCTGGCCCGGGTCCGCGTAGATGATCAGGTAGAGCTTGCCGGCGAGGTTGTCGATTACCGCGACTTCCTCGGTCAGCAGCAACTGGATGTCGGGCAGGCCGAGATCGTCGCGCGGCGCGGTGTTCGCGAGCTTCTTCTCGATGTAGCGCACCGCGTCGTAGCCGAAGTAGCCGGCGAGGCCGCCGCAGAACCGCGGCAGCCCCGGGCGCTGCGCAACCTTGAAGCGCGCCTGGAACGATTCGATGAACTGGAACGGGTCGCCGTCGTGCGTCTCGACGACCTGGCCGTCGCGCACCACTTCGGACACGCCGTTGCGGGTGCGCACGAGCGTGCGGGCGGGCAGGCCGATGAACGAATAGCGGCCGAAACGTTCGCCGCCGACCACCGATTCGAGCAGGAACGAGTTGGCGCCCGCGCGTTCGGGTTGGGCCAGCTTCAGGTAGAGGGACAGCGGCGTTTCGAGATCGGCAAGGGCTTCCGCGATCAGCGGGATGCGGTTGTAGCCTTCGTTCGCGAGCGATTGGAATTCGAGTTCGGTCATGTTCCGGTCCTGTTCGGGACGAGCGGCGCGTGCGCCAGGGATCATTTGACGCTGCGCGGCTGGCCGTCGGCGAAAGGGCGGTCGATCGAGAAGTGCCTGTTGCCGGCCGGCACTCCGGGCGTGAACGTCGCGAGCCTGCGGCCGATCCTGAACGCAAGCGTTCGGGCGCGGTGGAACTCGAGGTGGTGCGACGGTCGGCGCGCGGATGCGCAGCGAGATAAAAAACGGCGCTGAAGACGTGCTTCAGCGTACCTCATCGAAGAGGTTAGCGCGACCAGCGACGCCAGGGCCAGGCTCCCCGGTCGATGCTGCTCAGACTCCGTTTTTTATTCAGAAACATGCGGATGGAAGAAATAATCAGACGGTTGGCCGGCCGGCATTGTGCGCGGAAATTGCGCGGGCCGCGACCAGCAACGAATCGACTATACCATCCGAATTTATCGTTTGTATAGCTTTGCCGTGGTTGTAGCCGTACGGCACCGTCAGCGTCGCCATCCCGGCCGCGCGGCCTGCCAGCGCGTCGTTTTCCGAGTCGCCGATCGCGACCGCGGCGTCCGGCGCGACGCCGAGCGCGTCGCAGGCCGTCAGCATCGGCAGCGGATCGGGCTTCTTGCGCGCGACGCTGTCGCCGCCCAGCACGATGCCGAAGCAGCCGGCCAGCCCGTATTGTTCGAGCAGCTCGACCGCGAAGCGGTGCGGCTTGTTCGTCACGCACGCGAGCCGGATGCCGGCCGCGCGCAGCGCATCGAGACCGGCTGCCACGTCCGGATAGAGACGCGTGTGGCGACCGTTGATCTTCGCGTATTCGGTCTGGTAGATCGCCAGTGCATCGTCGAAGCGCGCGTGCGCTTCGTCGGCCGGAAAGCGCGGCTTCAGCACGCTGTGGATCAGGTGTTCGGAGCCCTTGCCGACGTAGCCGATTACTTCGTCGCGCGACGTGGCCGGCGCGCCGAGTTGCGCGAGCATCCCGTTCAGGCCGGCGGTGAAATCGTCGGCCGTGTCGACCATCGTGCCGTCGAGGTCGATCAGCGCCGCATCGATGCGCGGCGCGGCGAAGCGGATCGGCGCGGCGTCCGTGGCGGCCCCGGCCGGCGCGTGGCCGGCGAACGACGAGTCGGCCACGGCGTCAGCTCCGCTCGACGGTCGCGAGCGCCGCGCGCATCTCGTCGATCACCTTGCGGTAGTCGGGCTTGCCGAAGATCGCCGAACCCGCGACGAACGTGTCGGCGCCGGCCGCCGCGATTTCCGCGATATTGTCGGCCTTCACGCCGCCGTCGACTTCGAGCAGGATCTCACGGCCCGTGCGTTCGGTGTACGCGTCGATGCGGGCGCGCGCTTCGCGCAGCTTGTTCAGCGTTTCCGGAATGAACGACTGGCCGCCGAAGCCGGGATTGACCGACATCAGCAGCACGAAGTCGAGGCGATCCATCACGTGGTCGAGGTAGTTCAGCGGCGTGGCCGGATTGAACACGAGACCGGCCTTGCAGCCGTGGTCGCGGATCAGCGACAGCGTGCGGTCGATGTGGTCCGAGCCTTCCGGGTGGAAGCTGATCAGGTTCGCGCCGGCTTTCGCGAAATCGGGCACGATCCGGTCGACCGGGCGCACCATCAGGTGCACGTCGATCGGCACCTGCACGTGCGGGCGGATCGCCTCGCAGACGAGCGGGCCGATCGTCAGGTTCGGCACATAATGGTTGTCCATCACGTCGAAGTGAATCCAGTCGGCGCCGGCGGCGACCACGTTGCGGACTTCTTCGCCGAGCCGTGCAAAGTCGGCCGACAGGATGCTGGGAGCGATGCGGAATTGAGTCATGACAGGGGAGCGGGGACGTTGCGGCGCAAAACCGTCATTCTACCGTCCGGCGACCCGCTGCGCGGCGGCAGGCCGTGCGGTTGCGGCCCGAATGCGCATAGAATGCCGAACCAATGCGGCGCGCCCGCGGCCCGGCCGCTCGAGTCGGCGCGCGCGGTTACCTACAGCGGACACACCATGAGTCAGTATCAGTTCACCGTTTCGGTGAAAACCAGCTACTTGCCGGAACAATCCGACCCCGATCACCGTCAATACGCATTCGCGTACACGCTGACGATCCGCAACACCGGGCAGGTCGCGGCGCAGCTGATCGCACGTCACTGGATCATCACGGACAGCGAGAGCCACGTGCAGGAAGTGAAGGGGCTCGGCGTCGTCGGGCACCAGCCGCTGCTGCAGCCGGGCGAGCATTTCGAATACACGAGCTGGGCCGTGATCGCGACGCCGGTCGGCACGATGCGCGGTGCGTACTTCTGCGTGGCGGAGGACGGCGAGCGTTTCGAGGCGCCGGTCGACGAGTTCGCCCTGCACATGCCGCGCACGCTGCATTGACCGTGCGGCGCGCGTCAGCGCGGCTGGCGGTCGTCGCGGCGGGCCTGCTTCTTTCTGCCCGACGAAGTCCATACGACGATGAAGATCAGCAGGGCAAGCGCGACGAAGGCTTCGAGCGCGAAGATGAGCATCGGATATTGGTCGAGAAAATCTGACATGGCGGTTTCCATCAAGAACGGACATTGTATGTGGTTTGGGCCCCGGCTGGCCGGGTGGATGGCCGCGGCCGCGGCGGCGGCGCTGCTCGCTGCGTGCGGCGGCGCGCCGACGCGGACTTCCGCGCTGAAGCCGCCGACCGGTGCGGCGATCGTGCCGGGGCAGGTCGCCGCGAAGCGGCTCACGCCGGTCGCGTGGCAGCAGGTGCCGGGCTGGCAGGACGATTCGCTGATCGGCGCGACGGCCGCGCTGCGGCAGAACTGTGCACGGCTCGCGCGCCAGCCGGCCTGGACACGCGCTTGCGCGGCCGCCGACCGGCTCGACGAACTCGACGTCAGCAGCGCCCGCAGCTTCTTCGAAACATATTTCACGCCGTTCCAGTTCGCGAACACCGACGGTACGCTCGACGGGCTCGTGACCGGCTATTACGAACCGCTGCTGCACGGTTCGCGCGTACGCCGCGGCCCGTATCAGTACGCGCTCTATCGCTGGCCGGCCGGCTATCGCGCGGGCGCCGCGCTACCGGCACGCGCGCAGCTCGAGCGCGCCGGCATCCTGAACGGCAACGAGCTCGTGTGGGTCGACGATCCGATCGAGGCATTCTTCCTGCAGGTGCAGGGCTCGGGGCGCGTGCTGCTCGACGACGGCTCGGTGATGCGGGTCGGCTTCGGCGGTACCAACAACCAGCCGTACCGTTCGATCGGCAAGTGGCTGCTCGATCGCGGCGAGCTGACGCCCGCGCAGGCGACGATGCAGGGCATCAAGGCCTGGGCGAAGGCGAACCCGACGCGCGTCGACGCGCTGCTCGATACGAATCCGCGCTTCGTGTTCTTCCGCGACATGCCGACCAAGGAGGATGCGCCGCACGGCGGCGCGGACGGTCCGATCGGCGCGCTCGGCGTGCCGCTGACGCCGGAGCGCTCGATCGCGGTCGACCCGTCGTCGATCCCGCTCGGCACGCCGGTGTTCCTGCAGACCACCCGTCCGTTGACGAATACGCCGATGAACCGGCTCGTGTTCGCGCAGGATACGGGCTCGGCGATCAAGGGCGGCGTGCGGGCGGACTATTTCTGGGGGCTCGGCGACGACGCGGGCGACCAGGCCGGCCGGATGAAGCAGGTCGGCCGGATGTGGCTGCTGTTCCCGAATTCGTGATTGGGGGGCGGCGAAGGCAGCCCGGATGGCGGTTGTGAACGAGACGCGGCATGGATGGCGCGTCTCATGCGCGCGGGGCGTGCCGGTCTGATCGCTGGTGTGCCCGTGTGATTTCAGTTCGCGTGATGCTCTGCGTGTCACGTCGAACGACGCGTTGGAGTAGAACAGCCCGATCGGCGTTGGCCGACCGGGCTGTTCCGTTTGCAGGCACGGATTCGCCGCTGCGCGACGTGCGCGCGGCGAACGAGCTCAGCCCTTGCGTTTGTCGACGACGCGGCGCGCCTTGCCGACCGAGCGCTCGATGCCGTTCACGGGCAGCACGTTGATCACGGCCGTCACGCCGATCAGCGACTTGATGTCGTACGCGAGCGCCTGTTTTGCCGCCTGGATCGCCGCGGTATCGGGCGCCGTCTCCGGGCAGGGCTCGACGTTGAGCGTCAGCACGTCGAGCGGGCCTTCCTTCGTCAACACGATCTGATAGTGCGGCGCGAGCGCGCGCTGCTTGAGCAACTGCTCCTCGATTTGCGTCGGGAACACGTTGACGCCGCGCACGATCATCATGTCGTCCGAACGGCCGGTGATCTTCTCCATTCGCCGCATCGTGCGAGCGCTGCCCGGCAACAGGCGCGTGAGGTCGCGGGTGCGGTAGCGGATGATCGGCAGCGCTTCCTTCGTCAGCGACGTGAACACGAGCTCGCCGAGTTCGCCGTCCGGCAGCACTTCGCCGGTTTCGGGGTCGATGATTTCCGGATAGAAGTGGTCTTCCCAGATGGTCGGGCCGTCCTTGGTCTCGACGCATTCGGACGCGACGCCCGGGCCCATGACTTCGGACAGCCCATAGATGTCGACGGCGTCGATGCCCATCCGCTGTTCGATCGCGACGCGCATGTCATTGGTCCACGGCTCCGCGCCGAAGATGCCGATGCGCAGCGAACTCTGCGCGGAATTCAGGCCCTGGCGCTCGATCTCGTCGGCGATCGACAGCATGTAGCTCGGCGTGACCATGATGATGTCGGGCCGGAAGTCCTGGATCAGCTGTACCTGCTTTTCGGTCTGCCCGCCGCCGAACGGGATCACGGTCAGCCCTGCGCGTTCGGCGCCGTAGTGCGCGCCGAGCCCGCCCGTGAAGAGGCCATAGCCGTAGCTGACGTGCACCTTGTCGCCGCGGCGCGCACCGGCCGCGCGGATCGAACGTGCGACGAGATTCGCCCACGTATCGATGTCGGCGGCCGTATAGCCGACGACCGTCGGCTTGCCCGTCGTGCCCGACGACGCATGGATGCGCGAGATCTGGTCCTGCGGCACCGCGAACATCCCGAACGGATAGCTGTCGCGCAGGTCGCCCTTGGTCGTGAACGGGAAGCGCGACAGGTCGGCGAGCGTCTTCAGGTCGTCCGGATGCACGCCCGCTTCGTCGAACTTGCGGCGATAGACGGGCGAGTGGTCATACGCATGCCGGAGCGACCACTTGAGGCGTTCGAGCTGCAGCGCGGTCAGCTCGTCGCGTGAGGCGGTCTCGATCGGCTCGAGCGGTAGCGGGGTAGTCATGCATGTCTCCAGTGTTTGTTATGGGCGGGCCGTCGACGTCAGCGGTCTTCTGGGATGACCGTGCCCTTGATCTGGGCGGATTTGCCGCGAAACATCGCGACCGTGTCGCCTGTCTGGTTCGTGACGCGGATGTCGTAGATGCCCTGGCGGCCGGCGCGCGCCTGTTCGATCGCCTCGGCCGTCAGCATGTCGCCGCCGTGCACGGGGCGCAGGAATTCGATCGAGCAGCCGGCCGCGACCGCATTCACGTTGTACGAGTTGCACGCGAACGCGAACGTCGAATCGGCGAGCGTGAAGATGATCCCGCCGTGGCAGGTCTGGTGCCCGTTCAGGAATTCGGGCCGCACGCGCATCTGCAGGCGGGCATAGCCGGCGCGTACTTCGGCGATTTCCATGCCGAACGCGCGGCTGCAGGCATCGGCGTCGTACATGGCCTGAGCGGCGGCGCGGGCGAGCGAATCGGGGTCGAGCGTGGCGGTGGCGTCCGTCATGTCAACGCCCTTCGAAGCGCGGTGCGCGCTTCTCGATGAAGGCCTGCACACCTTCCGCATAGTCGTGCGACTGACCGAGCTTGCGTTGCAGGTCGCGTTCCACGTCGAGTTGCTGATCGAGCGTATTCGTGACGCTGTCTCGCATCGACTGCTTGATCGACGCGATCGCGAGCGTCGGCTGCTGCGCGAGCTGGGCGGCGACCTGGCGGACCGTCGCGACGAGCGCGTCGTCGTCGACCGCGCGCCAGATCAGGCCCCACTGTTCAGCCTGTTCGGCGCCGAGCTTGTCGCCGGTCAGCGCGAGTCCCAGCGCGCGCGCCATGCCGATGCGTTGCGGCAGGAACCACGTGCCGCCCGAATCGGGCACGAGCCCGATCTTCACGAAGGCCTGGATGAAACTGCTCGAGCGGGCGGCGAACACGAGATCGCATGCGAGTGCGAGATTCGCGCCGGCGCCGGCCGCCGTGCCGTTGACGGCGGCGATCACTGGAATCGGCAGACGCTGCAGGCGGCGAATCAGCGGATTGAAATGCTCGTCGATCAGCGCGCCGAGATCGGTGGACGCGCCCGGCGTGAAGTCGAGGTCGGCCAGATCCTGGCCCGCGCAAAAGCCGCGCCCCGCCCCCGTCAGAATCAGCGCGCGTGCACCGGCCGTCTCGACTTCATCGAGCGCCGACTGCAGTTCGCGATGCATCGCCCGCGTGAAGCTGTTCAGCTTGTCGGGACGGTTGAGCGTGATCGTGGCCACGCGCGCGGCCTGATCGATATCCAACTGGATCGCCTGATAGGACATGCAGTATCTCCGTCATGACTTCGTTATAGGCGCGCGGCGCGGCGGTTACACGCGTTCGATCGCGAGCGCGATGCCCTGACCGACGCCGATGCACATCGTACAGAGCGCGAAGCGGCCGCCGGTACGCTCGAGTTGATGGAGCGCCGTGGTGACGAGCCGCGCGCCCGATGCGCCGAGCGGGTGGCCGAGTGCGATCGCGCCGCCGTTCGGGTTCACGCGCGGATCGTCGTCGGCGACGCCGAGCATGCGCAGCACCGCGAGCCCCTGCGACGCGAACGCCTCGTTCAGTTCGATCACGTCGAACTGGTCGATCGTCATGCCGAGCTGGCGCAACAGTTTCTGCGTGGCCGGCGCGGGGCCGATGCCCATCACGCGTGGCTCGACGCCGGCGGTCGCCATGCCGACGACGCGCGCCCGGCGGCGCAGGCCATACTGGTCGGCGGCCTGCGCATTGGCGAGCAGCAACGCGCAGGCGCCGTCGTTCACGCCCGACGCGTTGCCGGCCGTGACCGAGCCGTCCGGGCGCACGACACCCTTCAGCTTCGCGAGCGCCTCGAGCGACGTTTCACGCGGATGCTCGTCGCGCGACACGACGATGGCGTCGCCTTTCTTCTGCGCAATCGTGACCGCGACGATTTCTTCAGCGAGCGTGCCATCTTGCTGGGCCCGCGCGGCCTTTTGCTGGCTGCGCAGTGCGAACAGGTCCTGATCCGCGCGGCTGATGTGGTAATCGACCGCGACGTTCTCGGCGGTCTCCGGCATCGAATCGACGCCATGCAGTTGTTTCATCAGCGGATTGACGAAGCGCCAGCCGATCGTCGTATCGAAGATGTCGGCCTGGCGCGCGAACGCGCTCGCGGCCTTGCCCATCACGAACGGCGCGCGCGTCATGCTCTCGACGCCGCCTGCGATCATCAGGCGCGCTTCACCTGCCTTGATCGCGCGGGCGGCCGTGCCGACCGCGTCCATCCCGGAGCCGCACAGCCGGTTCAGCGTCGTGCCCGGCACGGCGGTGGGCAGGCCCGCCAGCAGCGCCGACATGCGCGCGACGTTGCGATTGTCCTCGCCGGCCTGGTTCGCGCAGCCGTAGATCACGTCGTCGATCGCCGCCCAGTCGACGTCGCGGTTGCGCTCGATCAGCGCCTTGAGCGGCACCGCGCCAAGGTCGTCGGCGCGGACATCTTTCAGGGCGCCGCCGTAGCGGCCGATGGGAGTGCGAATCGCGTCGCAGATGTAGGCGTCTGTCATGAGCGTATCGGAGAGTGACGAACCCGCCGGGTGTCGGATTCGTTCATGGTAGAGAACATGGCGGCGTTTGCACGTCGGCCAATCGGGTTATGCCGTCTGGCCAGCTTCCGCCGGTGCTGCCTTCGGAGCAACATGGACGCGACTTTGGACCACGCGGAACCGGTTGGCGACGAATGCCGGATCGGCCAGCGCGGCGTTGGCCGCCGGGTTCGCGCCCGTGCCGTGGAAGTCGGAGAACGCGGCCGACTGATTGACGAATACGCCGCTCGTCAGGTTGATCGACAGCGCGACCCCGCCGCGCACCGCCGCGTCATGCGCGGTGTCGATGATTGCGTCGTCGGTGCTGTAGACGGAGAGGGTCAGCGCACCATGCTCGGCGGCGATTTCACCGGCCAGATCGAGCGACTGCGCGGTCGAGTCGGTTGCGATCACGAACGAAATCGGGCCGAACCACTCCTGCGTGAATTTCTCGCGATCGGCCACGTCGAGTTGCAGCACGAGCGGCGTGCGCACGCGCGCGTCGGGGAAGGTGGGATGCTGGAGCGTCACGCTGTCCGCGAGCACGCGGCCGAGCTTGCGCGCGTCGTCAACGCGCGCGGTCACGCCGTCGTTCTGGATCGCGCCGATCAATTCGACCGAGCGTGCCGGGTCGCCGGTGAGTTTTTGCACGGCAACCGCGATCGCTTGCGCGACTTCGTCGAAGCTCGCATGGCCGTCGGCCGTCCGGATACCGTCGCGCGGCACGTAGATGTTCTGGGGCGCCGTGCACATCTGGCCAGAGTACAGCGCCAGCGAGAACGCGATGTTCTTGGCGACGGCCTTCAGGTCGTCGGTCGAGTCGATCACGATCTGGTTGACGCCGGCTTTCTCGGTGTAGACCTGCGCCTGGTGGGCGTGGCGTTCGAGCCACGTGCCGTTCTGCGTGCTGCCGGTGAAGTCGATCAGCTTGATCTCGGGGCGCAGCGCGAGATCCTGAACGAGGGCACCGTCGTTGGGTTCGGTCGCGAGGAGGGTGACCACGTTCGGGTCGAACCCGGCTTCGCGTAGCACGTCGCGGGCGATCCGCACCGTGATCGCGAGCGGCAGGATTGCACCCGGGTGCGGTTTGACGATCACGGTATTACCGGTTGCCAGGTCGGCGAACAGGCCCGGGTAGCCGTTCCAGGTCGGGAACGTGCAGCAGCCGAGCACGAGGCCCGTGCCGCGCGGCACGATCGTATAGCGCTTGTGCATCGCGAGCGGCGGGTTCTTGCCTTGCGGCTTTTCCCAGTGCGCATCGGCCGGGATGCGGCGCAGTTCGTCCCACGCATAGGTGACCGCCTCGAGGGCGCGGTCCTGCGCGTGCGGCCCCCCGGCCTGGAACGCCATCATGAAGGCTTGCCCGGTAGTGTGCATCACGCTGTAGGCGATTTCGAAGCTTGCGCGATTCAGGCGCGCAAGAATTTCGAGGCTGACGCCGATCCACGCGCTCGGGCCGGCTTCGCGCCACGTGCGTTGCGCGGCGGCTGCGGCAGCGATCAGAGCGTCGGGCGCCGATTTCGGATACCGGATACCCAGCGCGATGCCGTACGGCGAGCGCTCGGCGCCGACCGTATCATCGGACGCCGGCTGGTCGAGCACGAAGGTCTTGTCGAGGTGCGACTTGAACGCGGCCTCGCCGTCCGCGCTTGCGCTTTCCCCGTACACTTTGGGGCTCGGCATTTCGGCGAACGGGCTCCAGTACCCGCGGCTCTCGATGGCGGCGAGTGCGTGTTTCAGCGTGTCTTCGTGCTTCGTGAACAGGGCATGGGTCATGGCGGCAGCCTGATGAACATTGAGAGGGATCGGATCGATTAATTAACCGACCGGTTGGTCGGAGAATGGTAGCATCAAACTATTCGCATGTGCGAGGCGTTTCTCATTTCATTGATCGAGGAGAAATAGATGGCTTACGAGAACATCCTGGTGGAGACCCGGGGGCGTGTCGGTCTGGTGACGCTGAACCGTCCGAAGGCGCTGAATGCGCTGAACGATGCGCTGATGGATGAGCTGGGCGCTGCGCTGAAGGCGTTCGACGCGGACGACGATATCGGCGCCATCGTCGTGACCGGCAGCGAGAAGGCGTTTGCGGCCGGCGCGGACATCGGCATGATGGCGACCTACTCCTATATGGATGTTTATCGGGGCGACTACATCACGCGTAACTGGGAGACGGTCCGCGAGATTCGCAAACCGATCATTGCTGCGGTTTCGGGCTTTGCGCTGGGTGGTGGCTGCGAACTTGCGATGATGTGCGACATCGTTTTCGCGGCGGACACGGCCAAGTTCGGCCAGCCGGAAATCAAGCTGGGCGTCATGCCGGGTGCGGGCGGCACGCAGCGTCTGCCGCGTGCGGTATCGAAGGCGAAGGCAATGGACATGTGTCTGACCGCGCGCTTCATGGACGCCGCCGAGGCCGAGCGTGCCGGGCTCGTATCGCGCGTGCTGCCGGCCGACAAGCTGCTCGACGAGGCGATTGCCGCGGCGGCGACGATCGCCGAGTTCTCGCTGCCGGCGGTCATGATGGTCAAGGAGTCGGTGAACCGCGCATACGAGACAACGCTGGCTGAAGGCGTCCACTTCGAGCGCCGGTTGTTCCATTCGTTGTTCGCGACGGAAGACCAGAAGGAAGGGATGGCGGCGTTCGTCGAGAAGCGGAAGCCCGTGTTCAAGCACCGCTGATCGGCCGGCGCGGCGATAGGTATCTAGTGACTGATCTGTATCCGTTGTCGATGCGATTGCCTCGCCCGGTGCTTCAAAGCCTCCGTGCGCGTCAGCGCACGGAGGCTTTTTCAAACTTTCTTCACAAAGAGCTTGCGCGGATGGGGGCAGGTGCTTAGAATCACGCCTCTTTCGCGCTAACGGAAACGCGGCGCGGAGGAAGGGAAGCGGTGCTGTCGGGGTTCGGGATGTAGCGGGCCATGGCGGCGCAGGAAGATGGCCCGGCGGTCGCAACGATGTAGTGTAAAAAGTTGTTGACGAACTGCGGAACACGGTTGATAATCTCGCTTCTCTGCTG
>NZ_LZXX01000100.1:0-104873 GCF_001729305.1 Burkholderia sp. A2
GGCCGATCCTGATTCGTGATTCGTGATGGTCGGTGCGTGCGGCGTGATCCGCGCGTACGGGCTTCGTTCGTCCTGTTCGTTTGGAAGGTGATCCCGATGAAAGCCGCTGCACTGATTGCATTGACCTGCCTCGCGCTGACCGCTTGCGGCGGCGACGACAATCCCTCGCCCGCTTCGTCGGGCGGCTCGGGCACGAGCAACAACGGCGGCAGCGGCGGAAGCGGCGGAACGCCGACCACCGGCACATCCGGCGGCAATCCGGGCTCGCCGACCGCGTCGAACGTCGAGTGCGACCCGGTTTACCAGCAAGGCGATACCGTGCAGTTGCACATGTACACGCAAGCGACGTCGCAGAGCCCGTCGGTCGACAACGGCGTGTACACGCGGACTTACGCGCCGGCGACGTTCAACGGCGTGGCGCTCACGCAGCAGGCCGAAACGACGCCCGGTTCGCCGATCCAGACCCATCACTACTACCTCGTCGGAAACGGTGTGCGCACGAACTACGGCAGCGAGGTTTACAGCGGCAGCACGCTCGTGGTGCGGGACGTGAACTCGCCGCCCTATGTCGAGACGATCGGGCTCGCGGGAAGCGAGACCGTGAATTACGTGAATACGCCCGTCGTTCCGTCAGGCGGCGCGCAAACGTCCGTCTCGATCCAGCGGACGTACGTCGCGCGCGAAACGGTCAGTCTCCGGAACGGCAAGGTCTTCGCCAACGCTTGCCACTATCAGACCACGGAGACCGCCGCCAACCCGGCGGTAACGACCAAGACGAGTGCAGACGACTGGCTCGCGCCCGGTGTCGGCCTGGTCAAGTCGGTCGCCGACGTGGGCGGCACGCAGATCATCACGCGCGAACTGGAAGCGGCGACGGTAGGCGGTAGGTCGTACTAAACGTCTGTGCGGATGGGCGGCGCGGATGGACAAGTTGCGCCGCCCGCCGCCCGCCGAGCCGTTCGCCGCGCAAGCCGGCGCCCGACAACACGACGCGCATGGCCGAGATCGATATCCCGCCCGATCAGGGCTGCGAACGCACTGTGCCGAGCCGCTCAAATGGAGCGCAGGAACGCGGCGGACATACCCAACCGAAGATCCGACGAGAGCGTGCGCGACCGTGCGATTTCCTTCGTGAGCTGCATGACCGTGCGGCAAGCCAGCGTCAGTTCGCCGTGCGGCGACATGGCGAGCGCAATGAAGCGCGGCACGGACGGATCGACCACCATCGACGCTTGCAACCGGCATTCCCGTTCCAGATTGGCGATCGCGTAAGGGCCCAGCAACGCATGAATGCCGCCGTCGGCGACGATGTGCCCCTGCAGGCTGAGAGAATCGGCTTCCGCCGCGAAATTCAGTGACACCTGATGTTCGCCCGCGACTTGTTCGAGCCGCTCGCGCCAGCTATTGGGGCGGCAGAAAGAGACCAGCGGAATGCCATCGAGCCTGGAAAAAGCGATCGTGGGCTGACTGGTCAACGGATCGCCTTCCGCCCCCACCAGATAAGTCGCGGCCTCGACCAGATATTCGTCGCCGTTTCTCGGCGTCGGACTATTTCGAAACAGGATGGCGAGATCGACGCTGCCGTTCTCGAGCCAGGTTTCCAGTAACGCTCCTTGACCCTCGCGCACCTGTAACTGCACCAGCGGATAGCGCTCTCGAAGCCGATGGTAAACGGTGCTGACCAGGGGATGGGCGGTGGAGGGCAGGATCCCGAGCCTGACCACGCCGATCGGCTCACCCGCCGTGCTGCGGATGTCGTTGGCCAACTGCTCCGTGCTGGCCAACCACGTTCTCACGCGCGGCGCGATACGCGCGCCCAGCTCGGTCAAGACCACACCCCGGCCTGTCCGTTGAAACAGGCGGCCCCCGCAGTACTGCTCGAGCTCGACGATCTGCCGGCTGATGTGCGGCTGACTGGTCCCGTAAGCAACGGCCGTCTTGCTCAGGCTCCCAAGTTCCGCCGCGTCGATGAATAGCTTCCAGGCCGCATAGTCCACCGCGAAGCCTCCCGCAGATATGTCAAATCAGTATAGCTGAAATGCGAAATTTGGCCGTTCTCGCATGGGTCGTGCGTCCCTACACTGCAACGCATGCACCGTCGTTCCGGTTCGATGCGAAACGGGCGGCGGGCTCTCCTCCCGGAAAGAGGAGCGGAAAAGCTCACATTTGGAGACGTCATGAAAGCGATCGATCTGCGCGGTTTGGTCCCGGCACCCGTCACCCCTTTCACCCGCGAGGGCGCGGTGGACCATGCGGCAATTCAACGGCTGGGCGCGTGGCTTGGCGGCATCGAAGGCGTCAAAGGTCTGACGGTGCTCGGACATGCCGGCGAAGGCACGTTCCTCTCGCAGAAAGAACAGGCTCAAGTCATCGAAAGCTTCGTGAAGTCCGTCGACGGCAAGATTCCGGTAATTGCCGGTATCACGCTCGAAGGCACGGAAGTGGCGGTGGAAGAAGCGAAGCGCGCGGTCGACGCCGGCGCGTCGGCCGGCCTGGTGTATCCGTCGCACGGCTGGCTGCGCTTCGGCTATCAGAACGGTGCGCCGCAGGATCGCTACCGCGCCATCCACGAGGGCAGCGGCTTGCCGCTCATCCTGTTCCAATACCCGGACGCCACCAAGGCGACCTACAACCTCGACACGCAACTGGAGATCGCCGCGCAACCGGGCGTCTTCGCGATGAAAAACGGCGTGCGCAACATGCGTCGCTGGGACGTCGAGATTCCGATCATCCGACGCGAGCGTCCGGAACTGCAAATCCTCACCTGCCACGACGAGTATCTGCTCCACACGATGTTCGACGTCGACGGGGCGCTCGTCGGCTACGGCAGTCTGGCTCCCGAGCCGCTCATCGAGCTGATCAAGGCGGGCAAGGCGAAAGACTACGCGGCCGCCCGCGCGATTCACGATCGCCTGCTGCCGGTGACGCGTAACGTGTATCACCGCGGGTCGCACATGGAAGGCACCGTCGCGCTCAAGCACGGTCTGGTGGCCCGCGGCATCCTCGAGCACGCCACTGTGCGCTCGCCGCTGTTGCCGCTCGCGCCAGGCGCGGACGTCGAAATCGCGCACGCGCTTCGTTCGGCCGGCCTCGTCGACTGACTCGGGCGCGGCACGTCCATAGTCGGATGACGACGGCGCAGCGCCACTCGCGTGCCGTCGGCGTCGAGCGTCGGGGCGGCGCGCGACACCGCATCGCACGCACCGCCGCCGACAGGCTCGGCAAACGATAAAAAGGGCGCCGATATCGCGGAAAACCATCAAGAAACGCGACCGGTGCCGCACAACAAGAAGCAAGCCGAAGGTTCATAAAATGCAGCTTTTCAGGAGACAGCATGAACACCCCTTCGACCGCCTGCGGCGTCGACCTTGGTCGATCCGCGAGCGAAACGCGTCCCATGAGCGAGCAACTGCGGGCGGCGAACCTGCTCTTCCGCATCGAGAACGTGCCGTTTTGCAAGTGGCACACCCAGGCACGGATCGTCATGGGCAGCGCGACCCTGTTCGATGCGTTCGACGCACTGTCGCTTGCTTTCGTGCTGCCCGTACTGGTGGGGCTCTGGCATCTTTCTCCCGGCCAGATCGGCGTGCTGATCGCTGCCGGCTATCTTGGGCAGGTCGTCGGCGCGTTGGTGTTCGGCTGGCTGGCGGAGCGCCTGGGGCGCGTGCCGAGCGCCACCGTCGCGGTGGGCGTCATGTCGGCCATGAGCGTCGTATGCGCGTTCACCGGCAGCTTTCACATGCTGTTTCTGATGCGTTTCCTGCAAGGCATCGGTGTGGGCGGAGAAGTGCCCGTGGCTGCCACGTACATCAACGAGCTATCTCAAGCGCACGGCCGCGGACGCTTCTTCATCCTGTACGAGCTCATTTTCCCGTTGGGCCTGCTCGCGGCCGCGCAGCTCGGTGCGTTCGTCGTCCCGCGCTTCGGTTGGGAATATATGTTCCTGATCGGCGGGATTCCCGGCATCGTCGTCGCGATCCTGATCGCACGCCTGCCGGAATCGCCGCGCTGGCTCGTATCACGCGGGCGTTTCGATAAGGCCGAACGCATCATCGAGCGGCTGGAGGCAAGCACGATGAAGCGCAACCTCGACACGCATGCGCAACGGGCCGAAGTGGACGCGCGCGTGGCGGGCCTTCTGATCGGACGACAGTCGAAGCAGAAGGGAACGTGGAAGGAACTGTTCTCGCCGTTCTACCGGGGCCGCACCGTCGTCGTGTGGCTGCTTTGGGCGAGCGCTTATTTCGTGGCCAATGGCATCAACAACTGGCTGCCGAGCCTCTACAAGACGGTTTACCACCTGCCGCTGCAAGCGTCGCTTCAGATGGCGTCGATCTCGAACGTCCTGAGTACGTGCGGCGTGCTTGCCTGTGCGCTGCTGATCGATCGGGTCGGACGCCGCCGGTGGGCAATGGCCTGTTTCATCATCAGCGCGGCCCTGCTCGCCGCACTGGGCATTCATGGCGCAGGCAGCGCGTGGTCCGTGATGCTGCTCGGATCGTCGGCCTACGCGGTGATGGCGACGACCACGGTTCTTCTGTACCTGTACACCCCTGAAATCTACCCCACCCGGATGCGCGCGATCGGCACCGGTCTCGCGACTTCGTGGCTACGCGCGGCGTCTGCCGCCGCGCCGGCGATCGTCGGCGTCGTATTGACCGGGAGAGGCATCGCCGCGGTATTCGTCATGTTTGCCGTGGTCAGTGCGGTGGGCTTCTTCGTCGCCGCGCGAATGGTGGAGACGACCAATCGTTCGCTCGAAGAGATTTCCCCGTAGTCACGCGCGTTCCTGACGGCGCCTTTCCCTGAGAAGCCCCGAGGGGGGAGGCGTTTCGTCGCTCGTCACGCCAGTGGCTTCAGCGACATGCTCGCGACAAGCTCCTCGTCATAGAGTAATCCATCAGTACTGCTGAAAGGATTGCCGCGGAAAAGGACGCTCACAAAAATATGAATGGAGACAACCGAAATGAAAAAGACACGACAGGTCGTGGTGCGCGTGGTCACCCGGCGCGTTGTCGGTACGCTCGGCGCGACGGCGATATTCAGCGCCGGTCTGGTATGGACTTCCGACGGCGCACGCGCAGATAGCGGCTCCCAGGTTCAGCTTTATGGCCTCATCGGCACCTACGTCGGGAGTATCAAACGCACTGACATGCCGCGGTCCACGGTGCTGATGGGAAGCGGCGGGCTCACCACGTCGTTCTGGGGAATCCGCGGCAAGGAAGACCTTGGCGGCGGCGTCGGCGCCATTTTCGTCCTCGAAAGCTTCTTTCAACCCGCCAACGGCGCGCTGGGGCGCAGTGCGGCGGACCCGTTCTGGTCACGCAATGCGTACGTGGGCTTTCAAGGTGGCTTCGGCCAGTTGACCTTCGGCCGCCAGAGAAACCCGGCCTATACGGCCGAATCCATCGTCAATCCGTTCGGATCCTCGACAGTCTTCTCTCCACTCGTCCTGCAGACGTTCGTGACGAACTATGGCGGGACGATCCTCGGCGATACGGTGTGGAACAACACCGTCAAGTACACGACGCCGGACTTCAACGGGTTCGGCGCCACCGTCATCTATGGTCTTGGCGGCGTTGCGGGTTCGCCTGGCGTCGGTAACCTCGGCGTTCACTTGAACTATCGAGCGCACGGTCTCACGGCCGTGTTGTCGGGCCAGCGCGTGCGCTATACCGCGGCAGGGCCGGTCGGCGCGCAGTACGCCTATCTGGCGGGCGCGGCATACGACTTCAGGATCGTCACGCTCTACGGCGCCTGGGCGATGACGAGCGACGCGCGTACGCCGACCGGCAGCCATACTTACGAGGCGGGTGTGTCGATCCCGTTGTCGCCGGCCGACTTCCTGCTTGCAGAGTGGGCGCGCACGAAGCGGTCCGGCCCGACCGAAGCGGCCCGCAGCCTGCGGAATACCGCGTCTGTCGGCTACAACCACCTGCTGTCGAAACGCACGGACCTCTACGCGATTTACTCTTACGACAAGCTGAGCGCTCACCCCACCGGCAATACGTTCGCGGCGGGCATTCGCCACACGTTCTGATTCCTTCCAGCGTCCTCCCCCGCCCCCGCTGCGGTAAATCCTTTCCTGAACGGGAGCGCGCGTTTATGATCCGCCGCTGCAAGCGGTCGTCGTCGGAATCGCCTGACGCGTCACACCACCGGTCCATTCCTTCGGACACCGCTTTCCGTTTGTGCCCAACTTTCACGCGAATCCGCGAAGCCCCCGGCTATCCGGGGGGCTCGTTACCGCCAAATCGAAAGCGATCTGTAAATAACAATGCTGCCGACAAGTTATAACGCGTTGCTCGTTCTTCTTTCGCTCCTGATCGCCATCTTGGCGTCCTACACCGTGCTGGACATGGCCGGGCGTATCAAGACGGCCAACGGGCGCGCCGCACATGGGTGGCTCGTAGGCGCGGCCAGCGTGATGGGAGCGGGCATCTGGTCGATGCATTTCGTCGGCATGCTTGCCTTCGCGTTGCCGATTCCGCTGGGATACGATCCGGCCATGACCGTGCTTTCGTTGCTGATCGCCATTGGCTGCTCCACGGTTGCGCTGTGGCTCGTCTGTCGGGGCACGCTCAGGTGGCACCGGCTTGGCGGCGGAGCGATGTTGATGGGGGCTGGCGTCGCGGGCATGCATTACACGGGCATGGCTTCGATGCACATGTCGCCGGGCATCCAGTACGACCCGTTGCTCGTCTGCCTGTCGGTCGCGATTGCCGTCGTCGCATCGGGCGCCGTGCTATGGATCGTATTCATTCGGCGAACCGGTTCGTCTCGCGTGCGCCTGCTCAACCTGGGGGCAGCGGTCCTGATGGGGGCCGCCATCGCCGGCATGCACTATACGGGGATGGCGGCCGCCCGGTTCCCGCTGGGCAGCATCTGCGGGGCCGCCCGCTCCAGCATGGACCCCGGCGGGCTTGCGCTCGTCATCGTCGTGGCCACGCTGGCGATACTCGCCATCGCGCTGATCGTTTCGGTCCTCGACCTGCGTCTGGAATCCCGCACGGCGGTGCTGGCGACGTCGCTGGCCGAAGCGAACCAGGAGCTGACGTATCTGGCGCTGCACGACACCCTCACCAAGCTCCCCAACCGCGTGCTCCTCGAAGACCGGATCGACCAGGCGATCCAGAGCACCGATCGCGAGCACGGATGTTTCGCGCTGATGTTCATGGACCTCGACGGATTCAAGGCCGTCAACGACGCCTATGGTCATCATGTCGGCGATCTGTTGCTGGTTGACGTGGCCCGGCGCATCGGCGCGAACCTGCGCTCGCAGGACACGATTGCCCGTCTGGGCGGCGACGAGTTCGTGCTGGTCGTGGCCGTGAACGAGCCCGCCGACGCGGCCGACGTGGCGGACAAGGTATTGGCGGTGATTCGGGCGCCGTTCCACGTGTCCGAACACGAATTGCGCGTGTCGGCCAGCATCGGTATCGCGCTCTATCCCGGCAACGGCAGCGATTTCCGGGAGCTGATGGCCAATGCCGATGCAGCCATGTATCACGCCAAGGCGCTCGGCCGAGACGCGTACTGCTTCTTCGAGGCATCGATGAACGCGAATGTCCGCGAGCACTTGAAAATCGTGCAGGAACTCCGTCTGGCGCTGGAGCGGCGCGAACTGGTCCTGCATTACCAGCCGAAGTTCGAAGTCCCTGATGGACCGATCATGGGCGTCGAGGCGCTGTTGCGATGGCAGCACCCGACGCGCGGCCTCATGTCGCCCGATCAGTTCATCTCGATTGCGGAAAAGACCGGATTGATCGTGCCGATCGGCGAATGGGTACTGGACGAGGCCTGCCGGCAGATGCGCGCGTGGCGGGATGCGGGTCGAACCGACTGGACGATGGCAGTGAACCTTTCACCGTTGCAGTTCGGTCACGCGAGCCTGATCCGGGTCGTGGAGGCCGCATTGCAGCGGCATGCGCTGGAGCCGCACTGCCTGACGCTGGAGATCACCGAATCGACCGCGATGCGCGATGCCGACGCCAGCCTGAGAATCCTCCAGCAGCTTCACGACATGGGGGTGCGAATTTCGATCGACGACTTCGGAACGGGTTATTCGAGCTTGCTGTATCTCAAGCGCTTGCCGGCCAGCGAGCTCAAGATCGATCGGGGATTCATCCGGGATCTCGAACACGATACCGAAGATGCCGCGATCATTTCCGCGATCGTCGCGCTCGGCCGGGCACTCGACCTGAAGATCGTCGCGGAGGGCGTGGAAACGACCGCGCAGCAGCAGTTCCTGACCCGGCTCGGCTGCAATTCGCTGCAGGGCTTCTTGCTCGGGCGTCCGATGCCGGCGGATCACTTCGTCGAAGTGACCGCGCAACGCACGGCGATCAAGAATACGTGATCGCGATCCGGCGCGCGTCGTGGCCGCCCAAGCGCGATCGCCCGGCGCATCTCCGCAGCGGTCGATGACGACAGCGGGTCGCCCACGCGATCGGCTACGGTATCGCGCAATCATCGGTGTCGCGCTGCCCCGCCTGCGCCAACGCCTGGCCGATTGCGTGCTGAACCGCGGCCGGATTGTCCAAAAGAAAGAAGTGCCCGCCATCGAATTCGCGGAAATCGACCGTGTGGTGCGACGCACGCAACCAGTCACGTTGCCCGGCCGGGCTCAGCAACGTGTCGTCGCGGCCCGAGAAAACCGTGACGGGGCAGGGTAGCGCGGTCGCGGACGGCAGCGGGAAGAACCGCTCGACGACGCGGAAATCCGCCTTGGCCAGCTTCAGCAGCATGGCCCGTAGCGCGTCGTGTTCCACCACTTCGCGCGGCGTCCCGCCGAGCGACACGACATAGTCGACGATCTGGGCGTCGGTGCGCGAATGGACCGGCATGCCATCGCGGTGCGCGTGGCGATGCGGGTAGAACGGCGCATCGGCGCCGGAGGCGCCGAGCCAGACGGGCGGATGCCCCTGTTGCGCCATGTCGCACGCGAAACAGTATGCGATCAAGGCCCCCATGCTGTGGCCGAACACCGAATAGGTGCGCGGCAACAGCGGACGCAGCGCGCGCAGGAAGTCGATCAGTTCGGGCAACGTATCGATCGCGCGAGCGCCCAGACTCCGGCCGCGGCCGGGCAGTTCGATCAGCCACACCTCGACGTCGTCCGGGAACGACGCCCCCCATCGATAGTAATTGGCCGCCGCGCCGCACGCGTGATGGAACACCAGCAGCCGATGCCGCGCCGTCGGGCGCTCGAGCGGAATGGTGACAGTACTGGCCAGCAAGACCATGCTTCTGAACTCCGGTTAAAAACGAACCAAACAAAATCCAAAACAATTGGATCGATTATCGATTTATTTGCAAAGGCATATTTTGCGTATCTATTCGCATATTTATGAAACAATGGGCTGGATTATTGGTTGCAGAAGATTATGATTTATCCTGTTTTCATGCAATAGAAATGTAATTGATTTAAGATGGGTTATGGTAAAGTCTGTTCGCTTCGATTTTTAGCGTGCTTGCATCGTCACTCGATGCTGTCGGGCGTGCTGTTCTTATCGAAATATCGAATTATGTGATGCGTGTGACACGCGTGATCGATTATTGAAACGAGAGAGACATGGAAGCCGAAACGCCGCAAAACGATACCGTTTTCAAAGTGGTCGTCAATCACGAGGAACAATATGCGATCTGGCCGGACGACAAGCTTGTGCCGGAAGGCTGGCGGGCGGCGGGCCCGTCGGGAAACCGGGAAGCCTGTCTCGAATGGATCGGCGCCAACTGGACCGACATGCGTCCATTGAGCGTGCGGGCCGCGCTGTCGAGATAATTATCGACGCTTCGCATCACGAGCACGCAATAAAAGATAAAGGAGCGATGCGGCATTTCGCGGTCCGGTGACGGCGCGCGGGAGCACGTTTGCGTTTCGCCGAGAGAATCCGAGGGTAAAACACACCATGTCAGTCGATGATCGCCTGGGGGTCTTCCTCAATACAGGCATTCTGGCTTCGCGCGCGCATGATCTGGGCTTGTTGATCGAGCGGCAGGACGCGCTCATGCAGCAATTCATGGAAGCGAAATTCGAACCGGCCGCCTGCGCCGCACTGTTGCGCGATGCGATTGCGCGCTATCCGTTTCTGGCCGAACTGTTCGATCCGGATTCGGTGGCGGCCGGCGGCTGCATCGCGAGCCGCGCGCTGCTCTACGATCTGCATCAGCGCCGCGACCGCTGGACGCTCGCGCTGGCGCCGCGGGGCGGCGAGCCGATCGTGCTCGACACCGCCGCCGGCGACGTGCCGCAGCTCGCGAATGCGCTGCGCGACGCGCTGCAGCGCAACCGCTGGCAGCCGCTGTCCGATCTGTACGCGGACCCGCGCCTGCTCGGCTGTGAACGGCCGAAGGGCGACGCGGCGCTGGCATGGCCGGCGTTCGACGGCCCCGGCATCCAGCGGCTCGAACACGCGTCGCTGCTGATCGCATCCGAAACCACCCGTCTGCTGACCGACCCGATCAGCCTCGCGATCGGCGGCAACGTCGGCCTGCCCGATCTCGATCGCGCGCCGTCCAACCTGGGCCAGCAGATCGACGGCATGCTCGTGACGCACGGGCATCTCGACCATTGGCACATCCCGACCATCCTGCGGCACGGCGGCGACGGATCGGTGCCGGTCATCGTGCCGCACATCCCGGTCGCATCGCTGCTGGCGCAGGACGACATGCAGCAGTCGCTGCGCGACGTCGGGCAGACGGTGCTCGCGCCCGGCTGGGGCGAGACGGTGCGGATCGGCGACATCGAGATCGACATCCTGCCGTTCTACGGCGAGCAACCGACCATCGGCGCGGCCGTGCCGCCGCACGACGTGCGCAACTGGGGCAATTGCTACCGGGTCACGACGCCGCAGTTCTCGGTGATTCTGCTCGTCGACAGCGGCGAGGACGCGAAGGGCTCGGTGATGGACGTGATCGACCGGTCCGTCGCCCGGCGCGGCCGGCCCGACCTGGTCCTGAGCTGCTGCCGCGAGATGCGCAAGGCGCCGTTCTGGCAGGGCCTGTTCACGTTCTGGATGGTGCTGCCGATGACCGACCTGCAGCGCCTGCCGCGCATCGCGGAAGCGGGCGACGGCCCGTCCATCACGCTCGGGCCGTCCGGTATCGGCGAGCTCTGCGCGCGCGCCGGCGCCCATGCGTTCGCGCCGTATGCGAACGGGTTCTGCGGCATCGCCACCGAGATCGACGACATCGGCTGGATCAACGGCGAGCCGGCGGAAGCCGACACGCTCGACCAGATCGACGCGCGCCTCGACACGCTCGGCGCGACCACCCGCGTGATCCGCTGGCTGCCAGGCGACGTGCTTCGGCATAACGGCGATTGGCAGGTGTCCTGATTTTCCTGTCGACAGGAGCCCCACGATGACTGGCAGCAAGATTGTGCCGATGCCGCGGATTCGCTACGACGGCAGCCGGAGCATGCGCGACGTTCTGGCCGGACTGAAGCATCCGGCCGTGCTGGAAGGATTCATCGACGCGTGGCCCGCGCGCACGCGCTGGACGCCGGATTTCTTCGTCGAGCGCTACGGCGAACACGAGATCACGGTGGAGACGTCGCAGCTGTCGCCGACGCCGACCCGGCCGGACCTCTACCTGGGCGCGCGCCGCTACGAAACCGCGCGCCTCGGCGCGACGATCCGCGCGATGCAGGCGCAGGGCAGCGCCCGCACCGCGTACATCACCTACGCGGCGATCTATTCGACGGCGCCGGAGCTGAAGGACGACATTGTGCCGCTGCACGAGCAGCACGGCTTTCCCGGCTGGATGCCGCGGTGGCTGAGGCGCAGGCTGGTGTTGCGGCCGGGCTTCTGGCTCGGCCCCGAAGGGATTTCGTCGCCGATGCATTTCGACCGGCACGAGAACCTGAACGTGCAGGTGTACGGCCGCAAACGCTGGGTGCTGTTCGCGCCCGAGCAGTCCGCCAACGTGTATTACCGGCAGCGCCGCGATCTGCCGGTGATCTTCAGCCCGGTGGACATGAGCGACCCGGACCCGGTGCTGTTTCCGCGCGTGCAGTCGGCGCCGCGCCACGACTTCGTGCTGGAGGCGGGCGACGTGCTGTACCTGCCGCCCGGCTGGTGGCACTACGTGGAATCGCTGAGCGATTCGATCAACGTGAACTACTGGTGGTGGTCGCCCCGCGCCGTGCGGACCTTCTGCCGGGTCGAGCTCGCGAGCCTGTGGCAGGCGCTCGCGCGCCGGTGGCGCCGCGCGGCCGACACGGCCGGCAAGCCGATGTCGATGCCGCGCTGACGCGCCGTTCCCACGCCGTTCGTTCTATCGGGCCGCCGTGCCGGCGGCCGTGTCTCTTCAGGAAGCCATGATGCAGAACGAGTTTGATTTCACCGTCATCGATGCGCTGTACGCGACCGGCTATCACGGGCCGCGCGCGCTCGACAAACCGGAGTTCTACTGGCGCTCGATGCTGGGCTCGATGGTCGCCTATCGCGACAGCTTCTTTCGTCCGCTCGGCGAGGAGATCGCGCCGGCCGAATCGCGCGACGGCATCGAGATCGAGGCCGCGCGCTGCGAGTACGAGGGCAGCCGGTTTCATCACGCGCTGCCGATGAACATCTCGTCGCTGCGTCAGTTCGGAAACCACTGGCACCTGGTGCTGCCGACCATCTCGACGCTGCGCGACGGGTATTGCCGTCTGCGCAGCCACGCCGGCGCGGTGTCGATGCTCGACCTGTGGTTCATCAGCAAGCTGTGCCAATTGCTGCCCGCCTACCTGATCCGTCGGCGCGAGCAGCCGGCCGACCCGGACAGCATTCCCGTCGTGCCGTCGATCATCTACCGGATCTCGCTCGGCATGCACCGGATCGTGCATATCGCGCTGATCAAGCGGATGGCATCGGGCGGCGATCCGGCCGCGCCGTGCCTTGCCAGCGACGCGTATTACGTGATCGCCGAGGCGGCGGGCCTGCTCGTCGGCCGCAACTCGGTGTGCGCGGGGCCGCAGACGATGGTCGAGCAGGCCTACCGCGCGATGATCGAGCCGGCGTCGCCGGCGGGCGCCGACGCGAGCGCGGCCGAGCCCGGCTTCTACCGCTACGCGGCGGCGTTCCTGAAGCTCGAAGCGGAAAAATACCTGTTCGCGGTGCGTGCGGCGCAGCAGTTGCGCGCGCTGATCGTCGCGCTCGACGCGGTGCCCGGTCAGGCGCGCACGCAAGCGTTTCGCGACGCGCTGGCGCGTTTCGAGGATTGGTCCACCGAACACACGAGCCCGCTTGCGCACGAGATTGCGCGCGAGGATCTCGCGATGCTGCTGCAGGGGGACGAGGCCGAGATCGCGCGGGCGCGCCAATGCCCGGCGGGCACGGTGCTGCGCCGGATGACGGCCGGCCTGAATCAGCTCGTCGCCGCGGCGGACCGGATGTGCGTGGCGACGCTCGGCGCCGACGGGCCCGCCCTGCTGGCCGAAATCGACGCGATGCGCGACGCGCCGCGCGACGCGGACGAATGGTCGGCCGACGCGTTCGCGGCGCACGGGCTCGACGCGGCGGCGGCGCAGGCGACGGCGGCCGCGCTCAATACGTACCTGCACGACGAGCGCGCCGCGCAGCGAATCTTCACGCGACTCCAGCAGGAAGTGGACCGCGCGCTCGGCATCGACGACGTCGTTGCGCCGTACTCGGCCGACGACATCGCCGCCGTGTTCGGCCCGCGGCTGCGCCATTGCATCGCCGAACACTTCGCGGAAACGGACGTCGCGCACCACGCGGCCCGTTGACGCGCGGTGCGCCGGGATCGACTCGCCGCGCCGTCCTTCACGTCCTTCACGTATCCAGACAGGGGCTACCATGCGTACCACTTCGCTTTCAGCCTATCAGTACCGCTTCTGGCTCGAGTGGCAGCTCAATCCGCACTCGTCGGCCTACACGACCGCGCTCGTCTACCGCCTGTCGGGGCCGCTGGATCGCGATGCGCTGCGGCGCGCACTGGACGCGTTCGTCCATGAGCACGACGAAGGATGCCGCAGCACGTTCCGGATGGACGGCACTCGCGTGGTGCGGGACGTGCACGACCGGGTGACGGTCGCGCTCGACTATCGCGACGCGCGGGCGGCGCCGTCGCTGGACGCCGCCGAGGCCGACGCATGGATCGCCGCGCGCGCGGCGCACGTGTTCGCGCTCGACGACGCGCCGCTGTTCCGCTTCGGCCTGCTGCGCGAGGATGCCGATGCGCACCGGCTCGTGCTCAGCTTTCCGCACATCATCTCCGATGCGTTTTCGGCGGTGTACATCAACAAGCGGCTGACGGCGCTGTACAACCACGCGCTCGGCGCGGGTCCGGCGCCCGCGTGCACGTTGCGGGATCTCGGCGAGCAGCTCGCGTTCGAAGCCGCGTACCGCGCGTCGCCGCGCTACGACGAAGATCTGGCCTATTGGCTCGGCGCGCTCGCGCATGCGCCGCTCGGGGTCGAGTTCGACACGGCGGCATCGGCGGGGCCGCGCGACGCGCGCATCCACCCGATGCGTTTCGACGCGGACACGACTCGCCGACTGCGCGCACGGGCCCGCGCGAGCCGCTCGACGCCGTTTCTCGTGCTGTCGAGCCTGTTCGCGATCGCGCTGGCCCGTTGGCAGGACGTGCGCGAACTGGTCGTGACCTATCCCGTCAACATGCGCTCGCCGGGGTTTCACGACGCCAGCGGATGCTTCGTCAACAACCTGCCGATGCGCTTTTCTCTACGGCCGGGCGACACGTTCCGCGACATCGTCGCGCGGACTACCGCCCGGCGCGCGGAAACCAAGCGCCATCAGCAGCTGTCGCTGACCGACCTCGTGACGGCGCTGCGGCGCTCGCGTTCGCTGGCCGACACGCCCGTCTTCAACGTCGGCGTGACGGAAGCATTCTTCGTGCAGGATGCGCCGCTCGCCTTCCACGGCGTGCACGCGGAATTGCTGCCGGTGGTCGCTGCCGAGCGGCCGTTCGACCTGAACTTCGCGTATCAGCTGACGCACGACGGCCTGCACGTGAATCTCGAATACGACACCGGCTGCCTGCCACCGGCGCGGGCCGGCGAATTCGCCGCGCGCTTCGGCCGGCTGCTGCGCGCGTATCTGGACGACGAGGCGCAGCCGGCGCTCGCGGTCGACCTGCTGGCGCCCGAGCAGCGCGCACGGCTCGCGCAATACTGGCACGGGCCCGCGCGCCCGATCGACGCGACGGACTGGCCGGCCCGCTTCGCCGCGCAGTGCGCCGCGACGCCGGATGCGCCGGCCGTGCGGTTCGGCGCGGAGCAACTGACCTATCGCGAACTCGATGCGATGTCGGCCCGGCTCGCGGGCTTTCTCGCGGCGCGCGGCGTGACGCCGGGAGCACTCGTCGGGCTGTGCTGCGAGCGCTCGACGGAGATGGTGCTGGCGATCCTTGCGGTGATGCGCGCGGGCGCTGCCTACGTGCCGCTCGATCCCGCCGCGCCACCGGACCGGTTGCGGCGCATCGTCGATGATGCGGGCCTCGCGCTGCTGCTCACGCAGCGGCACCTGCTGACGAACCTGCCCGCCGGGCCGGTCGCACGGCATGCGCTCGACGAGCGCGCGATCTGGCTCGCCGCCGAACCGCTGCCGCCGCAACGCATTCACCCCGACGGGATCGCGTACGTGATCTACACGTCCGGCTCCACCGGCACGCCGAAGGGCGTCGCCAACACCCATCGCGCGCTGGTCAACCGGCTCGACTGGCACGGTTCGCTGCTGCCCGACACCGCGCCGGTGCGCGTGCTGCAGAAGACGCCGTACTTTTTCGACGTGTCGGTCTGGGAATTCCTGTGGACGTTGCAGCGCGGCCATGCGCTGGTGATCGCACCGCCCGGGCTGCACAAGGACCCGGCCGGGCTCGCGGTGCTGCTGCGCGATGCGCGCATCGCGGTCGCCCACTTCGTGCCGTCGATGCTGAACGCGTTCCTGGATACGGCGCCCGGGCAGGTCTTCCCGGATCTCGCACTGGTCGTCTGCAGTGGTGAGGCATTGTTCGCCGAGCAGGCCGAGCGCTTCCACCGGCTGCTGCCGGGGGTACGACTCGTCAACCTGTACGGGCCGACCGAGGCCGCGATCGACGTGACCGTGTGGCATTGCACGCCGGGCGACGCTCATGCGCGCGCCGGCGTGCCGATCGGCCGGCCCATCGACAACGTGTCGCTGTACGTGCTGGACGCGGGCCTCGAGCCGTGCGCGCCCGGCAGCGCGGGCGAGCTGTACATCGGCGGCGCGGGCCTCGCGCAAGGGTACGTCGGCCGCCCGGATCTCACCGCGGCGAGCTTCGTGCCCGATCCGTACGCGGGCCGTCCGGGTGCACGCATGTACCGCACCGGCGACATCGCGATGTTCGGCGAGCACGGCGAGCTGCATTACCTCGGCCGGCGCGACGAGCAGGTCAAGCTCAACGGTAACCGGATCGAGTTGCGCGAGATCGAGGCGTGCCTGCTGGCGCTGCCGGGCATCGCGCAGTGCGCGGTGGTGCCGGTGCGGGTGCAGGGGCGCGTGCGGCTGCTGCACGCATTCGTCGAGCCGGCCGCGGGGTGGGACAACTGGCCGGTCGACGCGTTGCACGCGGAGCTGGCCGCACGGCTGCCCGACGCGATGCGTCCGGCGCGCATCGACGTGGTGGAGCGCATCGCGCTGCTGCCGGCCGGCAAGATCGACCGCAAGCGCCTGGCCCAGCTCGCCGACGCGGCGCTCGAGACGCGCGCGCACGGCGCCGACGTGCGCACGAAGACGCCGTTCCAGGCCGAGGTCGCCGCGGAGTGGTCGGCCGTGCTGGACATCGCCGATATCGGACCGGACGACCATTTTTTCATGCTCGGCGGCAGTTCCGTGCAAGCGATCCAGTTGATCGGGCGCCTCAATGGCCGCTACGGGTTGCTGCTGTCGCCGCCGCTGCTGTTCGGCGCGCCGCAGCTCGACCGGTTCAGCGCGCAAGTGCTGGTGGCGCTCGGCCAGAAGGCCCAGCAGGAGGACCGCCTCGACGCGCTGCTCGATCGTCTCGCGCCGGACGACATGGACGAACTACTTACAGTGTTTTCATCGTCGGGAGAGCTGGTTTGATGTCGCATAACGATTCCACCGAAAACAAGCGTCGCCAATTGCTCGAAGCATTCGGCAGGCAACGTGGCGCGGGCAGCCGCGACGCGATCACCCGCCAGGCACGGCCGGCCGACCTGCCCGCGTCGGCGGAGCAGTTGCGGATGTGGGTGCAGATGGCGATCAGCGGCGGCGCCGGCCATTTCCACGTGCCGCACGTGCTGGAGATCGCGGGCACGCTCGACGAAACGGCGTTGCACGCGGCGCTGCGCGACGTGGTGGCGCGGCACGAGGCGCTGCGCACGACGTTCGACGAGCGCGACGGCCGCCTGTACCAGCGCGTGCATTCCGAGCTGGCCCCGTCGCTGCCGGTGCATCGGCACGCGGCGGATGTGACCGACGCTGAGATCGCCCGCGCGATCACGGCCGAAATCGCGCAGCCGTTCGACCTCGCGCACGGGCCGCTGCTGCGCGTGTCGCTGCATCGTCCCGGCGACGCCCGGCAGATTCTCGTGCTGACCGCCCATCACCTGATCGTCGACGGATGGTCGCTGGAACTGATGCTGGCCGACTGGTGGTCGGCCTATGCGGCGCGGCTGGCGGGCCGCGCGCCTGAGCCGCCCGCCAGCGACGCGCCGCAGTATGCGGACTATGCGCTGTGGCAGCAGGCGCGCAGCGCCGCGGACAGCGCGCCGAGCCTCGCCTACTGGCAGGGCCGGCTGACGGGCGCGACGACGCTCGAATTGCCGTTCGCGCTGCCGCGCCCGGCACGGCGTGCGCACGACGGCGAACTGGTGTTCTTTGCGATTCCCGCCGCCGTGCGCGCGCGGGCCGAGGCGCTGGCGCGGCGGCAGGGCGGCACGCTGTTCACGGTGATGCTGGCCGCGTGGCGCTGCCTGCTCGGCGACTACGCCGGCCAGGACGACTTCTGCATCGGCACGACCGCATCGAACCGCGTGCATCCGGGCAGCGAGCGTATCGTCGGCTTCTTCGCGAACCTGCTCGCGTTGCGCACCGCGCGGCAAGGTTGCGCGACGTTCGCCGCGCTGGTCGAGCGCGAGCGCGACACCGTCGCCGACGCGCTGCGGCATCAGGCGGTGTCGTTCGACCAGGTGGTCGAGCAGGTCGGCGTCGCGCGCGATTCCGCGCGCAGCCCGCTGTTCCAGGTCAACTTCGTGCTGCAGGACACGAAAGGCGCGGTGCCCGGCGCCGTCGAGCCGGCGATGGCGGCCGGGATGCCGGCGATGACGGTGCGCGACGACCTGTACCGCTACGCCCAGTTCGACCTGACGCTGTTCGCCGAACTGACGTCCGATGGCGTACGCTGCTGCACGGTGTTCCGCACCGACCTGTTCGAGGCCGCCGATATCGAGCGGCTGTCGCGCACCTACGTGCAGTACCTCGACGCGCTGACCGCGCAGCCGGACGTGCCGTTCGGCACGCTCGCGCGCGGCGACGCGGCGACGCTCGACGCGCTGCGCGGCTGGCAGAGCCGGCCGCTCGGGCAGCCGCTGCCCGACTCGATCGGCGCGGTGATCGACGCGCTTGCGCGGCAGCATCCGGGGCGCCCGGCGATTAGCCACGACGACGCGACGCTCGACTACCACGCGCTGAACACCCGCGCGAACCGGCTGGCGGATCACCTGCGCGATCTCGGCGTGTCGCCGGGCTCGACCGTCGGCCTGTGTCTCGAGCCGGGCGCGGAACTGATCGTCGCGATGCTGGCGGTGCTCAACGCGGGCTGCGCGTATGTGCCGCTCGACAGCCGCTATCCGGCGGACCGGCTGCGATTCCTGCTCGACGACAGCCAGGCGAGCGTGATCGTCACGCGCGAGGACGTGGTGGCGCGCACCGATGCGCTGCGTGACGGTTATCTGAACCTGATCGTCCTCGAGGACCACGACGACGAGATCGCCGCGCGCGACGGCGCGTTCGTCGCGAGCGGGCTGCCGGCGCAGATGCCGGCGTACCTGATGTACACGTCGGGCACCACCGACCGTCCGAAGGGCGTGATCGTGCCGCAACGGGCGATCCTGCGGCTCGCGTACCGCCCGACCTATCTCGACGTGACGCCGGACGACGTGTTCCTGCAGTTCGCGCCGACCGCGTTCGACGCGTCGACCTTCGAGATCTGGACCGCGCTGCTGAACGGTGCGTCGCTCGTGGTGCCGGCCGGACGCGACGCGTCGCTGGACCAGCTCGGGCCGTTGCTGGTCGACGCGCGCGTGACGATTCTGTGGCTGACGAGCGGCCTGTTCGCGGCGATGGTCGATCACGCGCCGGACGCGCTGCGGCGGCTGCGCTACCTCGTCTGCGGCGGCGACGTGCTGTCGCTGCCGCATGTGGAGCGCGCCCGCGCGCTGCTCGAACACGGGCAGGTCGTCAACGGCTACGGGCCGACCGAGACCACGACGTTCGCGACAGCGTACCCGGTGCGCGGCGCGCCGGCGGCGGGGCGCACGGTGCCGATCGGCATGCCGATCCAGGGCACGTCGGTGTACGTGCTCGACGCCGCGCTGAATCCGCTGCCTCCCGGCGCGGCGGGCGACATCTACATCGGGGGGCTCGGCGTCGCGCACGGCTACGCGAACCGGCCGGACCTGACCGCGGCCGCGTTCGTGCCCGATCCTTACGGCGGCGAGCCGGGCGCCCGCATGTACCGCAGCGGCGACGTCGGCTACTGGGCGCATGACGGCGCGTTGCATTACCTCGGCCGGCGCGACCGCCAGGTGAAGCTGCGCGGCTACCGGATCGAGCCTGCGGAAATCGAGGCGGCGCTGGCCGCATGCCGCGGCGTGCAGGCCGCCGTCGTGACGGTCGACGCGACGCCGCAGGGCGACAAGCAACTCGTCGCGTACTGGACCGCCAGCCCCGGCGCGGGCGCGGACGTGCCGGACGAAGCCGGCCTGCGCGCGCAGTTGCGGGCATCGCTGCCGGATCACCTGGTGCCGGCGCGTTTCCACGCGGTGCCGCACATTCCGCTGACGGCGAACGGCAAGGTGGACCGGGCTGCGCTCGCGCGGCTCGCGCCTGCGCAGGAGGCGGCCGCGGAAACGGCGCCCGAGACGCTGACCGACACGCAGCGCATCCTGCGCGCGTTGTGGGAAGACGTGCTGGGCCGCAGCGGGTTCGGCCTCGACGACGGTTTCTTCGATCTCGGCGGCGATTCGCTGCTGGCGATCCGGCTGAAGGCGCAGGCGCAGCGCCACGGGCTCGAATTCGAGATCCAGGACCTGTTCGTCCACCAGAGCGTGCGTACGCTGGGCGAGCACATCGAGCGGCAGCGCCGCGCCGGCGCGGGTGCAGGTGCGGATGCTAGCGCGGGCGCGCCGGCCGAGGCCGCCGCACCGCGGGCGCCGCTGACGAGCGACGCGGACCGCGCGCGGCTGCCGGCCGGCGTCGTCGACGCGTATCCGCTCAGCCGCCTGCAACTGGGGATGCTGTATCACAGCCTGCGGCACGAGCGCTCGAGCCTGTACCACGACGTGATCGGCTACGAGGTCGCGTATGCGTGCGACGAAGCCTGCGTCGCGCATGCGCTCGACCGGCTGTCGGCGCGTCATCCGGCGTTGCGCACCGCGCTGCGGATGGAAGGGTTCAGCGTGCCGCTGCAACTCGTGTTCGACGCGGCGCGCATTCCGCTGGCGATCACCGACCTGACTGCGCTCGATGCGGCGGCGCAGGCCGCCCGGATCGCCGCGTTCATGGACGGCGAGCGGTTCGCCGCGTTCGACGTCGCCGCCGCGCCGCTATTCCGCTGCTTCGTGTTCAAGCTGGCGGCGCAGCGCTTCAAGCTGGTATGGAGCTTCCATCACGCGATACTCGACGGCTGGAGCGAGGCCGCGCTGACCGCCGAATTCATCCGGCTCTACACGGCGGGCCTGGCGGGCGCGCAGAACGGGCAAGACGGGCAGAGCGACGAGCCGGTGCAGGCCGGTTACCGCGATTTCATCGAGCGCGAACAAGCCGCGCTCGCCGATCCGGCCGAGCGCGATTTCTGGCGCGGCCAGCTCGACGGCGCACAGGCGCTGTCGCTGCGCCGCGCGCCTCTGGCGGCCGACGCGGCAGACGAGCGTGTGGATTATCTGGAGGTCGAGATCCCCGTCGAACTGGAGGCGGCGCTGCGTGCGCTTGCGCGCGACGCGAACGTGCCGCTCAAGAGCGTGCTGCTCGCCGCCCATCTGCGCGCGCTGCAGGCGCTTAGCGGGCGGCGCGACGTGCTGACGTCGATGGTGACGCACGTGCGGCCCGAGACCGAGCATGCGGAGCGCGCGGTCGGGCTGTTCCTGAATTCGGTGCCGGTGCGCGCGGCGCTCGACGGCGACGCATCGCCGGTCGCGCAGGTGCGGCAGGTATTCGAGATCGAGTCGGGCATTTTCCGGCATCGTTTTTATCCGTCGCAGCAGATCCGGCAGGACAACAGCGGGATCGAACTCGGCGAGGTGCTGTTCAATTTCACGAGCTTCCACGTGCTGCGCGAGCTGGACGACGCGGACGTGCGGATGCTGGCGGGCCGCGACGGCCACGCGGTCAACAGCTTTCCGGTGCAGGTCGATTTCTCCGTCTCCGCGAGCGACCAGCGGCTGCGCTGCATCGTCGGCTATCGGGCTGACAGCCTGCGGCGTGCCGACGCGCAAGACATCGTGCACGCCGAGCACGAGGCGCTGCGGCGGCTCGCCGGTGCGCCCGCGGCGACCTGGCTGCCGCCGGCCACGCTCGCGCGGCTGGACGAGTGGGCGACGCCGAAGCCGGGGCTGCCGGTGGGCGCGAGCGTCGGCGAGCGTCTCGCCGCGTGCGCGGCTGCCGCGCCGGACGCCGTCGCGCTGATCGACGACGCGGGCGAGACGACCTATGCGGCGCTGCTCGAGCAGTGCGACGGGCGCGCGGCGGCGCTCGCCGCGCTGGGCGTGCGGCAGGGCGACGTCGTGGCGGTCTGCGCGGGCCGCTCGGCGGCGACGCTGCAGACGGTGCTCGCGCTGTTCCGGATCGGCGCCGTGTATCTGCCGCTCGATCCCGCGTTGCCGGAAGCGCGCCATCGCTTCATGGTGGACGACGCGCGCCCGGCGGCGATCGTCGGCGATGCCGCCGCGCCCGCCTGCCTGCGTGCGTGCGGCGTGCGTTTCGTCGAGCTGGCGGCGCTGGCGCAAGCGAGCCACGCCACCTTGGCCGCCGCGCCGCGCGTTAGCCCCGGCGAGCCCGCCTACATCCTCTATACGTCCGGCTCGACCGGCACGCCGAAGGGCGTGCTGTGCCGCCAGGAAGGCATCCTCGCGTTGTTCGATGCGCTTGCCGACACCTATCCGCTCGCCGCGGGCGACCGCGTGCTGTGGAAGACCGCGCAATCGTTCGACGTGTCGCTCACCGAAATGCTGTGGCCGTTGATGAAGGGCGCCGCGATCGTGATCGCGCGGCCGGACGGCCAGTACGATCCGCGCTACCTGCAGCGCGCGATCGAGCAGCATCGCGTGACGGTGGTCAATTTCGTGCCGTCGATGCTGCACCTGTTCCTGCAATCGCTCGACGCCGGCGCGGCGAACCCGCTGCGCGCGGTGTTCGCCGCCGGCGAGCCGCTGCTGCCCGCGACCGTCGAGCTGGCGGCGCGCGTGCTGCCGCACGCACCGCTGTTCAACGCATACGGCCCGACCGAGGCCAGCATCTACGCAACCGTGTGGCGTTGCACGAGCGGCCCGGTGCTGATCGGTCGCGCGGTGGGCGACGTCGGCACGCATATCCTGTCGCCCGAGCTCGCCCGGTTGCCGATCGGCGTGACGGGCGAGCTGTACCTCTCCGGGCGCGCGCTGGCGTCGGGCTACCTGAACCGGCCCGAACTGAGCGCGGAGCGTTTCGTGCCGAACCCGTATGCGACGGGCGACGCGGATCGCGTGCTGTATCGCACCGGCGACCTGGCCCGCTTCGATCGCCACGGCGACATCGAATTCGTGGGCCGCGACGACCAGCAGGTCAAGGTGCGCGGCTTCCGCATCGAGACGGGCGAAGTCGAATCGGTGCTGGGCCGCCATCCCGGCGTCGCCAAGGTCGCGGTGCTGGCGCGTTCGGGTAGCGCGGGCGCCGTGCTCTGTGCGTTCGTGCAGGCGGCGGGCACGCTGCCGGACGGCGCGCTGAAGGCGCATGCGCAACAGGCGCTGCCGCCGTACATGGTGCCCGACCGGATCGTCGTGCTCGACGCGATGCCGATGACCGGCAGCGGCAAGATCGATCGCCTCAGGCTGGCCGACTGGCCGCTCGATGCGGCGAGCGTCGCCGATCGTGCCGTCCCCGCCAACGCCGCGCGCCGCGCACCCGGCGATGCGCAGGCCGCGGTCGCGGCGATCTGGCGCGACGTGCTCGGCCTCGCCGAGATCGATCCGGACACCAACTTCTTCGACGCCGGCGGCCACTCGCTCGCGCTGATCCAGTGCCAGGCGCGGCTGCGCGGCGAATTCGGCCGCGACGTCGACATCGATCACCTGTTCCGCTACACGACGATTCGCACGCTGGCCGGTTGGCTGTCCGCGTCCGGCGAGCCGGCGGCCGATGCCGGCGGCACGGCCGAGGCCGCACGCGCGTCGCAGGTCGACAGCCGCGACGTCGCGATCATCGGGATGAGCGCGACCGTCTCGGGCGCGGACGACGTCGAGCAGTTCTGGCGCATGTTGCTCGCGGGCGAGGACGGCATCACCCGGCTCGACGACGCGCGGCTGCGCGCGCTCGGCGTGCCGGACGAGCTGCTCGGCAATCCGCGCTTCGTCGCCGCGCGCGGGTTGATTCGCGATCCGGACTGTTTCGACGCCGCGTTCTTCGGCTATACGCCGCGCGAAGCCGAAATCATGGATCCGCAGCAGCGCAAGCTGATGGAGGAAAGCTATCGCGCGCTCGAGGACGCCGGTTACGCCGGGCCCGGCCCCGCGCGCGACGTGGGCGTCTACGTCGGCGTCGGCGCGAGCCAGTACCTCGCGAACCACGTGCTTGGCAACCGCGACGCGGTCGACGCGCTCGGGTTGTACCAGATCAACGTGCTGAACCAGGCCGCGACGCAGATCGCCTACCGGCTGAATCTCACCGGCCCCGCGGTCACGCTGAACACCGCGTGCTCGACGTCGCTGGTCGCGCTGCACATGGCCGCGCGCGCAGTCGCGCAGGGCGACTGCGAACTCGCGCTCGCGGGCGCGGCGTCGATCGGCGTCGACGGCGTGCCGGGCTATCTGCACCGTACCGGCGGGATCTTTTCCGCGGACGGCTATTGCCGCGCGTTCGACGCGGCCGCGAGCGGCACCGTGGAGGGCAGCGGCGCGGGGGCGGTCGTGCTGAAGCGGCTCGATCTCGCGCGCCGCGACGGCGATCACGTGTATGCGATCGTCAAGGGCTCCGCGATCAACAACGACGGTCACGACAAGGCCGGCTACACCGCGCCGAGCCCTGCTGGCCAGGCACGGGTGATTCGCGCCGCGCTGGCGGACGCGGGCGTGGATGCCGCGTCGGTCGGCTATGTCGAGACGCACGGCACCGGCACGCTGCTCGGCGACCCGATCGAAATGGCCGCGCTGAAGGCGACCTACGGCCAGCATCCGGCACGTGCGCCGCGCGTGCTCGGCGCGGTCAAGACGAGCGTCGGGCATCTGGACAGCGCGGCGGGGCTCGCGGGCGTGATCAAGGCGGCGCTCGCGCTCGAGCGCGGCAAGGTGCCGGGCACGCTGCACTTCGATACGCCCAACCCGCTGCTCGAACTCGATGACGCGTCCTTCCGCATCACCGCGCAAGCGACCGACTGGCCGGACGGCGGCGCGCCGCGCCGCGCGGCCGTCAGTTCGTTCGGCATCGGCGGGACCAACGCGCACGTGATCCTGGAAGCCGCGCCGCCCGAGGCGGACGCGCCGACGGCCGCCGCCGCGCATTGCCTGCGGCTGTCGGCCGCCACGCCGGACGGACTGCGGCGCGCGGCGGACGGCCTCGCCGCCGCGCTGCGCCGCCACCCGGAATGGGCGCTGGCCGACGTCGCGTACACGTTGCAGGCCGCCCGGCAGGACCACGCATGCCGCGCGTTCGTGGTCGCCGAGTCGCGCGACACGGCGCTCGACGCGCTGGCGGCGGGCGTGTCGCCGGCCGCCGACGACGCGCCGTCCGCGCGTCCGGTGATCTTCCTGTTCACCGGGCAGGGCGCGCAGGCCGCCGGGATGGCGCGCGACCTGCATCGCGAGAATCCGGTGTTCCGCGCGGCGCTCGATCAGGTGTGCGGGCGGTTCGCGAGCACGGCCGGGCTCGCGCTCGAACCTTACCTGCTGGGCGACGCGAGCACCACCGACACCGCGCTGGTGCAGCCGCTGCTGTTCGCGTACGAGTACGCGCTGTATCAGGCGTGGGCAGCGCTGGGCGTGACGCCGGATTACCTGATCGGCCACAGCCTCGGCGAATTGGTCGCCGCGTGCTGCGCGGGCGTGTTCTCGCTCGACGACGCGGTCGGCTTCGTGGCGGCGCGCGCGGCGGCGATGCAGGCGCAACCGGCCGGCGCGATGCTGTCGATATCGATCGCGGAAGACGAGCTGGCCGCGCAATTGCCGCCGACGCTCGCCATCGCGGCGGTCAATGGGCCGCTGCAATGCGTGGTGTCCGGCCCGGTGGATGCGGTCGACGCGTTCGCGGCGCACCTGCGCGACGTGGGTGTCGCGCATGCGCGGCTCGCGTCGTCGCATGCGTTCCACTCGCCGATGATGACGGACGCGGCGGCGCGCGTGCACGCGCATGCCGCGACGATGACGCTGCATGCGCCGCGCATCCCGTTGATCTCCAACCTCGACGGCACGTTGCTGGACGCGCCGCGCGCCACCGATCCGGCGTACTGGGCCGCGCACGTGCTCGGCACGGTGCGCTTCTCGGCAGGCGTGCGAACGCTGGCGGCGCTGGGCGATGCGCTGTGGGTCGAGATCGGCCCGCGCGACGTGCTGGCGGCGCTGGTGCGCGCGCATCGCTGCGCGCCGGCCGACGCGGTGCTGGCGACCTTCACGGAACGCACGCCGCGCACGATGGTTACGTTGCTCGCCGGCTACGGGCGGCTGTGGGCGAAGGGCGCGCGGCTGACACGGCGCGACGCCTACGCGGGCGAGCGCCGCAAGCGCCTGCCGTTGCCGGGCTATCCGTTCGAGCGGACGCGTCACTGGCTGCCGGCACAGCACATCGCGCGCGTGCAGCCGGAGGCGTTGCCCCCGTCGATCGCAGCGGTTGCTGCGCCGGCCGCGGTCGACACCGCGCCCGCTGCGTCGGCCGAAACCGACGACGTGCGGCATGCATTGACGCGTATCTGGACCGAGTGCCTCGGCCATGAGCGGATCGCGCCGACCGACGATTTCTTCGAGTTGGGCGGCGATTCGCTGCTGGCCGGGCGCGTGCTCACGCGAATTCACGAGCGCCTGAAGGCGGAGCTGACGCTCGACGCGTTCTTCGGTGCGCCGACGATCGACGGGCTGGCTCGCGCGATTCGCGTGCAGTCCGAACCGACGCCGCCTGCCATGCAGGCGGCAACGACACCGGACGGCCTGCCGGGCGCGGGGCCGCGCCGCGCGCCGATGTCGTTCCAGCAGCGCCGGCTGTGGACGCTCGAACGGCTCGGCATGGGCGGTTCGGTCTTCCATCTGCCGCAATGCCTGCACCTGCACGGCGAGCTCGACCGCGCCGCGCTGCACGCGGCGCTCGAGGGGCTGGTCGCGCGCCATCCGGCGCTGCGCACGTCGTTCCACGAAGGACCGGACGGTGACGGCGAGCAGCACGTGCATGCCGACGCGACGGTCGCGCTGTCGATCCATGCGTACGCCGGCGGCACGGAGGACGCACTGCGCGCGTTCATCGCGCAGCATCGCGACGCGCTGCGGGCGGAGCCGTTCGATCTCGCGCGGCCGCCGCTGTTTCGCGCGCGGCTGCTCGAACTCGGGCCGCGCCGCGCGTGCCTGCTGATGTCGTTCCATCACATCGTCGTCGATGGCTGGTCGTTCCGGCTGATCGCGCAGGATCTCGCGTCGCTGTACGGCGCGGCGAGCCAGGGCGGCGCGCCGGATACCGAACCGCCCGCATGGGATTACGCGGACTACAGCGAGGAGCAGGCGACGCGGTTCGCCGCCGGACACTACGCGGCGCACGAGGCGTTCTGGGCGCACCTGGACGGCACGCCGGTGCTCGACCTCGGCGGCGATCGACGTCGCGCGCGCACGCCGGGGCGTCTCGCGCACAGCGGCCGCGTCGCGGTGGATGCCGAGCGTGCGCGGCAGGTCGACGCGCTGGCGCGGCGCTTGCGGACGACGCCGTACGTCGTGTTCCTGTCCGCGTTCCTGCTGATGCTGTCGCGGCGCACCGGGCAGCGCGACCTGGTGGTCGGCTCGCCGGTCGCCAACCGCGCGTCGAGCCGCACCGAAGGGCTCGTCGGCTTTTTCGTCAACCTGCTCGCGCTGCGCGTGGCGTTTCCGGCAGCCAGCTGCGCGCGGGCGTGGATCGAGCGGGTGCGCGACTGCGTGATGGCCGCGCACGCGCACCAGGACTATCCGTTCGAAAAGCTGGTCGAGCGCTTCGCGGGCCCGCGCGACACGTCGCTGACGCCGCTGTTCCAGGTGGTGTTCTCGATGCAGGAGGCGCCGGTTCGCCATGTGCGGATCGGCGGGCTGGACGTCGCGTTCGAGGACACGCCGGAAACGGAAACCGAATACGACCTGACGATGAACCTGCATCGCGACGGCGCGGGCTACGGCGGCGTGCTGCTGACGCGCGACGGCGCGCTGGAGCGTGGCGAGGCCGACGAGGTGATCGAACAGTTCCAGGCCGCGCTGGACCTGCTGCTGACGCTGCCGGACGATGCGCCGCTCGGCGACGCGGGCGTGCTGTCGGCCGCGCAGCGGCAGGCCTGGCAGGCGGCGTCCGGGGTGGCCGACGTGTCGTCGTGGGCGGCGTCCGACCTCGTGTCGCTGCTGTCGGGCACGCTGACGGACGGCAACGCCGCGCCGGCGGTCGCCACCGCGCACGAAACACTCAGTTACGCGGCGCTGCGGGCGCGGGTTGAGCAGGTCGCGGGCGCGCTGCACGCGCGCGGTGTCCGCGCCGGCGATCGCGTCGCGCTGTGCTTGCCGATGGGGCTCGACGCACTGGTGGCGCTGCTCGGCGTGCTGCGCATCGGGGCGACCTACCTGCCGCTCGATCCTGCCGCGCCGGCCGCGCGGCAGCACGCGATCCTGTCGCAAGCGGCGCCGGTGCTGCTCGTGCACGACGCGACGGCGGCGCCGCCGACGTGGCCCGGCTGCGCGACGATCGCGTTCGCCGCGCTTGGCGACGCGTCCGCCGGCGCGCCGCCCGCACGTATCGATCCGCAACAGGCCGCGTATACGCTGTTCACGTCCGGTTCGACCGGCGTGCCGAAGGGCGTCGACGTCAGCCATCGGGCGGTCGCGCACAAGATCCAGGCGCTGTGCGCCGCGTATCGCATGACGGCCGACGACCGGGTGGTGCAGTTCTCGTCGCTCGCGTTCGACGTGTCGATCGAGGAAATCTTCACGACGCTGTCCGCCGGCGCCTGCCTGCTGCTGCTCGAGCGCGCGGCGTGGCCGACGCTCGGCGCGTTCAGCGGCCTGCTCGACCTGCAGCGCGCGACCGTGCTCAACCTGCCCGCGTCGTTCTGGCGCGAATGGGTGCGTGCGATCGGGCTCGGCGAGGCCGCGCTGCCTGCGCGGCTGCGGCTGGTCGTGACGGGCAGCGAGACGGTGCCGCTCGCGGCCGTGCAGACATGGCGCGCCGTGACGGGCGGCCGTGTGGCGCTGATGAACGCGTACGGGCTGACGGAAAGCGTGATCACGTCCGTCGTGCACGACGTGCCGGCCGACGCGCGCCCGGATGAACGCGACGTGCCGATCGGCGCGCCGCTGCCCGGCACCACGGCCTATGTGCTCGACGCGCACCTGCAACCGGTGCCGCCGCTGTGCCGCGGCGAACTCTACCTCGGCGGCAGCGCACTTGCGAGCGGCTACCCGGGCCGGCCCGGCCAGACGGCCGCCGCGTTCCTGCCCGATCCGTTCGCCGGGCAACCGGGCGCGCGCATGTATCGCACCGGCGACCTCGTGCGTTGCGACGGCGAGGGCGCGCTGATCTACCTTGGCCGCAGCGATCGCCAGATCAAGGTGCGCGGCGTTCGTGTCGATCTGGCCGAAGTGGAAGCGCTGCTGCTCGAACAGGACGGCGTGCGCGAGGCCGCGGTGCGGCTGTCGGGCGGACCCGACGCGCCGGCGCCGCGGCTGGAGGCGTTCATCGTGGTCGGCTCAGACGCATCGGGCGCGGCGGACACGTCGCGCGAGGCGGCGCGCGAGCGGCTGCGCGCGTTGCGCCGCGTCGCGCCCGCGCATCTGGTGCCGCATGCGCTGGCAATCGTGCCGTCGCTGCCCAAGACGTCCGGCGACAAGATCGATCGCCAGTGGGTATCGACGGCGGTGCTGCCGGACGCGGCCGCGGACGGCGACGACACGCCGCCGCTGCGCGCGCTGCTGACGGTGCTGCGCGACGTGCTGCGGCTGGATCGGATCGGCCGCGACGACAACTACTTCGGGCTGGGCGGCGATTCCATCCTGGTGCTGCGGGCCGTCGCGCAGCTGAACCGGGCCGGCTGGACGGTCGACCCGCAGGATTTCTTCGCGAGCCCGACCCTCGCGGACCTGGCCGATTGCCTGCGGCCGCTGGCGGCGCGACCGGACGCGCACGATGTGTCCGCGTTCCCGCTGACGCCGTATCAAAGGCGCGTGCTGCAACGCCCGCATGCGCACCACTGGAACCGCGCGTTGCTCGTTCAGGCGGCGCAGCCGCTCGACGCCGACGCGCTGCGGGCCGCGCTCCGCTCGCTGCTCGACGCGCATCCGGGGCTGCGCTGCGTATTCGATCGCGGCGCGCTGGCGGGCCGCGTCGCGCCCGCGGACACGGACGCCGTGCAGCGCTGCTTCAGCAGCCACGACCTCGCGGCGGACGATGCGGCGCGCTTCATCGTCGCGCACAGCACGACGCTGCAGCAGGGCTTCGATCTCGCGCAAGGGCCGCTGGTGCGGATCGCGCACTACCGATGCGGCGCGGCCGGCGACCGGCTGCTGCTCGTCGTGCACGGTCTCGTCGCGGACAGCCATGGCTGGGCGGTGCTGCTGGACGACCTGGCCAATGCGTATGCGGCGCATGCGAACGGCCGGACGCCGGCAGTGGCCGCGCCGACGCTGGCGTACCCGGCCTATCTGCGCGCGCTCGACGCACGCATGGCGGCCGCGCGGCAGGCGGGCGAAACCGCCGCGTACTTTGCGCCGATGGCGGCCAACGTCGCGCTGCCGCGGGATCGGCACGCGGAAGCCGGCGCGAACGCCGAGGCAAGCCAGCAGGTCGTGCGCGACCGGCTGACGGGCGAGGCGGCGCGACGGTTGCTGGCCGTCGTGCCGCAGCGCCTGCGCGTGAAAGCCGCCACCGTCGCGATCGCGGCGGCGGCGCGCGCGCTCACCGACTGGGCGGGCGGCGCGATCGTCGCCGATCTTGGCCGGCACGGCCGCGACTGGCTCGACGACGGGCCGGCGGTCGAGCGCGCGGTCGGCTGCTTCGTCTGCGACGTGCCGCTGCTGTTGCCGCATCACGCCGGCGTGCCGGGCGTCGCCGCGCTGCGCGAATGGGAGACGACGCTCGCCGCGCTGCCGCTGGCGGCGCTGGGCGGTGCAGACCTGCCGCCGCCCGCCGGCGTCGATCCCGACGCGTGGCGGCGCTGCGTGCAGCCGCAGGTCAGCGTCGATTTCGTGTCGGCGGCCGCCGCGCGTCCGTCCGCGTGGTTCTCCGCCGCCACCGAGGCGGTGGGCGCGGACCGCGCGGCGAGCGACGAACGTTCCCATCTGCTGAACCTCGTCTGCGTCGCGGGCGACGGCGAACTCGCGTTCGAGTGCCGCTACAGCGACGCCGTCCACACGCGCGCCACCGCCGAACAGTTGCTGCGTCGGTGGCGCGAACACATGGAGGCCGCGCTCGCGCATGTCGCCGACGCAGCCGTTCCCGTAGTCGAACACGATCATTCCTGACATGACCCAGATCTACCTGAAACCCAACGTCGTCTTCGAACCGCTGATCAATCAATGGTATGCGTGGACTTTCCTGCTGCAGCCCGCGACCTGCGCGCTGGTGATGAAGCAGGTGCATCTGCGCATCATGGAATCCTTCATCCGCGCGCCGGAGCTGCATCGGCGCTCCGCCGCGAAGATGGCCGGCGGCCCGTTTCTCAATGGCGGCCGTGAGCTCGTGCCGGCGGTCGACGCGCTGATCCGCGAGACCCGCACGCGCGCCGCGCCGCTGCTGGCGCTGGCGGACGCGCTGCGCGAGCTCGACGAACTGCTCGCGCGGGAAGGGGGCGGCGATACGCTGTCGCCGCTGTATGCGCGGGTGCCCGAGCCGTTGAAGGGATTCGTCGAGCTGGGCTACGACCTGCGCGGCCACGCGTCGTACCGGCTGTTCGAGCGGCTGCTGTACGACAGCGCCGGCTATCTCGACGCGCTGCAGAGCGTGAACGGCTTCCTCGCGACCAGCGACGACCGGAGCTTCATGCTGAGCACGCCGCGCTTTCCGGACGAGCACATGGTGCAGATCCGCCTGCCGTTCCGCGACGCGCTGTACGACGAGCTGTTCGCGGCCCGCCACACGGGCGCCGCGCCGGACCTGATCGACCGCCTGCTCGCGCACGCGGAGGGCGGCGCCGCGCGGCGCACGGCCCTCGAAACCTGGTTCACCGACGCACCGCCGCCGCGCCCACCGTCGGCGCCGGCGCGCGCGGGGCAGCCGGTGCGGGTGCGCTACTTCAACCATGCGACGGTCCTGGTCGAAACCGCGGAATTCTCGTTGCTGACCGATCCGATCGTCGGCTATCCGCTCGGCCAGGGCGACGATCCGTTCACGTTCGCGGATCTGCCCGAGCGCATCGATTACGTGCTGCTGACCCACAACCACCAGGATCACATCGTGCTCGAGAGCCTGCTCCAGCTACGGCACCGGATCGGCACGCTGGTGGTGCCGCGCAGCCACGGCGGGTTCCTGCAGGACCCGTCGATCCGGCTCGCGCTCGAAGCGTGCGGGTTCGAGCGGGTGATCGAGGTCGGCGAGCTGGACAGCGTGCCCGTGCCGGGCGGCGAGATCGTCGCGCTGCCGTTCCTCGGCGAGCACGGCGATCTGCATATCGCCGCGAAGATGGCGTTCGCGCTGAAGGTGGACGGCAAGAGCCTGCTGTTCGCGGCCGACTCGAACAACCTGCAGCCGGAGCTGTACCAGCGCATCGCGCAGCGCATCGGCCGGATCGGCACGCTGTTCATCGGCATGGAATGCGAAGGCGCGCCGATGTCCTGGCTGTACGGCGCGCTCCTGAACGAGCCGCTCGGGCGCCAGTTCGACCAGAACCGCCGCCTGAACGGCTCCGACTGCGAGCGCGCGTGGCCGCTGGTCGAGTGCTTCGCGCCGCGCCAGGTGTTCGTCTATGCGATGGGCGCGGAGCCGTGGCTCAAGTTCATCTCCAGCATCGAATACGCGCCGACCTCGCTGCCGATCGTCGAATCGGACAAGCTGATCGCCCGCTGCCACGCACACGACATCCAGTCCGAGCGGCTGTACCTGAAGAAGGAAATCGTCCTTTGAGCGCGCGCGACCGCGGGGCCGCCCGCATCGTCTCGTCGAATCGTCGAACCAGGAAAACATCGCCCATGCCGGATCGTCCTTCGTCCCGTGTCGCTACCGCCGTCAGGATTCTCGCCGTCACCGTCATGCTGTTGCTGGCCGTTGCGGTGGGCCTGCTGTATTGGGCGCTGCCCGCCGCGACCGGCTATGCGTCGCATTACCTGTGCGTGCGCGTGCTCGCCGGCGGCGACGGTCGCGACGACGGTGCGCGCGCCGTGTTCGCGCGCGAGGTGCAGCCGATCAATCCGTTGTTCGACTTCGTCACGTACCGGATCGACCGTGCGCGACAGACCGTCGAGGCCGCCGGGCTCGGCGTGCTGCGCGCGACGGTCGCGTTGTACCGGCCGGGCCTCGGCTGCACGATCGCGCCGGCCGACGCGCTCGACGCGTTGCGCGTGGAGGGCGATGGCCTCGCGTTGCCGGGCGCGGCGGCCGAGACCGACCACCTCGACGATGCCGCACCGTCCGATCCGCCGCCGGCGCTGGGCGCCGTGCTGGATCGCGCGGTGGCGGAGCCGGCGCCCGGATCGCTGCGCAACACGCTGGCGGTGGTCGTGCGGCAGGACGGCAAGCTCGTCGGCGAGCGGTACGCGCCGGGCGTCACGGCCGACACCCCGTTGCTCGGCTGGTCGATGACGAAGACCGTCACCGCATTGCTGGCGGGCATATTGGCCCGCGACGGCAAACTGACGCTCGCGCAGGATCGCCTGCTGGACGACTGGGCGTCGTCCGGCGACCCGCGCCAGGCGATCCGGTTGCGCGACCTGCTGCAATGGACGAGCGGACTGGACTACCAGGAAGGCTATCTGCCCGGCTCGGACACGACGAAGATGCTCTACCAGTCGACCGACATGGCGCGCTTCGTCGCGAGCCGGCCGCTGAAGGTCGCGCCCGGCCGCGAGGTGGACTACCAGAGCGGCGGGAGCGTGCTGATCGCGAAGATCATCGCGCGCGCGGTCTCGCCGCGGCCGCTCGACATCGTGCCGTTTGCACGGGCGCGGCTGTTCGAGCCGCTCGGCATCCGCACCGCGATGATGGAGCCCGACGCGTCGGGCACGCTGGTCGGCAGCAGCTACATGCTGGCATCGGCGCGGGACTGGTCGAAGCTCGGCCAGCTGATCCTGCAGCACGGCGTGTGGCGCGGCGCGCGCATCGTCGATGAGGACTGGGTGCGTTTCATGGCGACGCCCGAGGCGACCCGGCACGACGGCCGGCTCGGCGCGCATCTGTGGCTGAATGCCGGCGCCGGCGGCGCGCGCCGGTTTCCGTCGCTGCCGGAGGACCTGATGATGATGGACGGCTTCAATCACCAGCTGGTGGTGATCGTGCCGTCGTGCCGCGCGGTCATCACGCGGCTGGGCGCGACGGTGGACCACAGCTGGGACACCGAACGCTTCGTCGCCGACGTGATGGCGAGCCTGCCAGGCTGCGCCGATCCGGCAACCACGACCGCTGCAAGGGAAGCGAATCATGAAGATCACCGTGCGTGACGCCGTGGCCGCCGATATGCCGGCCCTGCGCGAGCTGTTCCTGTACTCGCGCCGCGAGACCTTCGTCTGGCAGCCGGCCGGCGCGTTCGAGCCGGCCGATTTCGACGCCCAGACGGAAGGCGAGCGGCTGAGGGTCGCCGAGGACGGAAGCGGGCGACTCGCCGGCTTCGTGTCGGTCTGGGAGCCCGACCATTTCATCCATCACCTGCACGTGTCCCGGCCGCACCACCGGAGCGGCGTCGGCCGTGCGCTGCTGCGTGCGCTGCCGGGCTGGCCGGCCACCCGCTATCGGCTCAAGTGCCTGCGCGCCAACGCGCCGGCGCTGGCGTTCTATGCGGCGTGCGGCTTCGTCGAGATCGGCGCCGGCAGCGCGGAAGACGGCGAGTACCTGCTGCTCGAGTCCGGCGACAAGGACCGCCGATGACCGTTCACCTGCGGTACTGCCTGCAGCAGGCGGCGTTGTGGGGCACCTTCGGCCTCGTGCTGCCGGTCGTCACGCTGTTCCTGCTGCACAACCATTTCACGCTGTTCGAGATCGGGCTTTACGCGGCGCTGTTCAGCCTGTCGACCATCGCGCTGGAGCTGCCGTTCGGCGCGATGGCCGACCGCGTCGGCCGTATCCGGACCTATCGCGTATCGCTGCTGATGAACAGCGTCGGCTGCGCGCTGATGCTGTGCTTCAGCCAGAAGCCGATGCTGTACCTCGCGGCGGCGAGCTTCGGCATCGCGCGCGCGATGAGTTCCGGGACCGTCGACGCGTGGTATGTCGGCCTGCTGCGCGAGCACGGCGAAACGAAGCGGATTCCGTATTTTCTCGGCCGCGCGGAACTGGCCTCCGCGCTCGGGCTGGCAAGCATGTCGCTGGTCGGCGGCGTGCTCCCGGACCTGATCGGCAGCCGGCTGTTCGACAACCCGTACAAGATCGGCCTGGCTCTCGCATGCGGCCTGTTCGTCGTGCTGCTGGGCCTCACGTCGTGGTTTTTCGCCGAGGCGGAGCAGGCGCCGCGCGAGGCGGTGCCGGCCGGCAGGATGCTCGACGATCTTCGCGAACTGGTCCGGTTCACGTGGCACGGCGGCGCGGTGCGGCCGCTGATCCTGCTCTGCATGCTGCTCGGCGGCGTCGTGTCGGTGCTGGAGAGCTACTGGCCGGTCGTGTTGAAGACGCTCGTGCCGATGCATGGCGCGACCTGGGCGTTCGGCCTGTTCCTCACGCTGATGCTGGTCGTGAAGGGCGCGGGCGGATGGGTGTCGTATCGCGTGATGAAGCAATGCGCCGCGCGGCCGGCGCTCGCCGTGACGCTGCCGTTCGCCGGGCTCGCCGTGAGCCTCGTGCTGACGCGCTGGGCGAATCACGTCGTCGCGTTCGGCGTCGTGCTGAGCGGGGTCGCGCTGTGCCTCGGCATCGCCGGCGCGGTGGTCAACGCGGTGCTGCATCACCGGACGCCCGATGCGCTGCGATCGCGCGCCGTCTCGTTCTTTTCGCTGGTGTTCCAGCTCGGCAGCATGATCGCGTCGGTCCTGCTCGGCTACCTGGTCAGCCAGTGGGGCGTGCAGGCGGTGTGGTGCGGCGTCGGCGTGCTGGTCGCGGCGGCGTCCGGATACGGCGCCACGATCGGCGGCTGGGCCGCCGACCCGGTGGAAGAGGCGAAGGCGACGGCGCGCGTGTAGGGATGGGCGCGCCGGATCGATTCAGGTGCGATGCGTCATGCGGTAGCGGCAATCTTTTTCGTTTGTCACCCCCACGATAGCCAAGGAGAGCGACTTTGAAACAGGAGATGCGCAATGCGATTCACGACACGCTGGATGCGCTCGTGTCCCAGTACGGGATGGCGGAGCTCGAACGCGTGATCGAGTTCGTCGACATCAATACGGGGCGGGTTCCGTTGCCCGTGTTGCCGAAACATCAGCGGCCGTTGCTGTTTTATTTCCCGGGGCTCGACGGGAAGCCGTGGTACGAGGCGTCCGATTATCCGGAACTCGAGGCGTTCACGTCGACGCTCGAGGCGTCGGTCGACGTGCTGCGCGAGGAGTTTCTCGCGCAGGTGACCACGCCGATGCTGCTGCCGTACGAAGAGCAGGTGGCGGGACGGTTCGAGTCGATCCGGCGCAACGACTGGGGGTCGTTCTATTTCAGGCGCAAGGGCGAGCCCGAGGTCGAGGAGAATTGTCGCCGCTGCCCGCGCACCGCGGCGCTGATGCGGGAGGTGCAGGATTTCCTCAGCCCGAGCGGCGCGTTCATCTTTTCGGTGATCCAGGGCGGCACGCGGATTCCGCCGCATTCGGACACGACGAATCTCAAGCTGACCTGCCAGCTTCCGCTGATCGTGCCGCACGGCTCGCGACTGCGCGTCGGCGACGAGACCCGCGAGTGGCCGGATCGGCGCGCGATCATTTTCGACGATACGTTCGAGCATGAGAGCTGGAACGACAGCGACGAGCCGCGGGTTTGCCTGCTGGTCGATATCTGGCATCCGGGCATCACGCGGATCGAGCGGGACGCGCTCGAGCGGCTCGATGCGGCGATCAGCCAGCATCTCGGCCTGGATTTCCGGCCGCCCTGGGCCGAAGCGGCCGCGGCGTAACGCGGGGAAGGGCGGCCGGCGGTCGCCTTTCGATCATCGACCGCTAGCGGCTGGGTCAGGCTGGTATTCGGCACCGCGCTCGTTTTTACACCGGCGCGCGCGGGTGCCGGCCGCGCGCCGCGCCGAGGGAAAGGGCGGCACAGGGCATCTCGCGCCCGTTTTTTCGTGTCTGTCGGGTGGTCGCGCGGGCGCGTGGGATCGAGTTTGAAGGGCCGGAGCGGGAAGCCTTGCGGATATTGGCTGACATCGCGAGCACGATCCAAACTTAAACGAAATGTGATCCCTCGCCGCCGCAAAATTTTGCACAATGACGGCAGCGCGGTTTTCCTCCGCGCTTCGACGCGGGCCGACCGCCCGCCGACCACCGTCATTGAGCTCCGCGCCGACGTGCCGCCGCCCACCGCCATGGACCAACCGAAACGCATCCTGATCGTCGAGGACGACGCCGACATCGCCGACGTGCTGAGCCTGCACCTGCGCGACGAGCGCTACGAGGTCGTGCACAGCGCGGACGGTGCCGAAGGGCTGCGCCTGCTCGAACAGGGCAACTGGGACGCGCTGATCCTCGACCTGATGCTGCCGGGTGTCGACGGCCTCGAGATCTGCCGGCGCGCGCGGGCGATGACGCGCTATACGCCGATCATCATCACGAGCGCGCGGTCGAGCGAGGTGCACCGGATCCTCGGCCTCGAACTCGGCGCCGACGACTACCTCGCGAAGCCGTTCTCGGTGCTCGAACTCGTCGCGCGCGTGAAGGCGCTGCTGCGGCGCGTCGATGCGCTCGCGCGCGATTCGCGGATCGATGCGGGCACGCTCGACGTCGCGGGGCTCGCGATCGACCCGATCGCGCGCGAGGCGAGCGTCGACGGCGCACGCATCGACCTCACGCCGCGCGAATTCGACCTGCTGTATTTCTTCGCGCGCCATCCGGGCAAGGTGTTCTCGCGGATGGACCTGCTGAACGCCGTGTGGGGCTACCAGCACGAAGGCTACGAACACACGGTCAATACCCACATCAACCGTCTGCGCGCGAAGATCGAGGCCGATCCGGCCGAGCCCGTGCGGATCCTGACCGTGTGGGGACGCGGCTACAAGCTCGCCGCGCCGGGCCAGCGGGACGCATGATGAAGCTCACGCTCACCCGGCGGCTGTCGCTCGTGTTCTCGATCCTGCTGCTCGCGTGCTCGGGCGCGTCGGCGTGGCTGCAGATCCGCGCGAACGACATGCGCGAGAAGGAAGTCGTGCAGGCGCTGTCGCGCGACCTGGCCGCCAACATCGCCGGCAGCGCGCCGCTGATGGACGCGAACGGGCTGCGCCCCGACGCCGTGCGCACGCTGTTCGGACAGTTGATGGGCGTGAACCCGAGCGTCGAGGTGTACCTGCTCGACAACACGGGGCGCATCAAGGGCGACGATGCGCCGCCCGGCCACGTGAAGCGCGACCGCGTCGATCTCGCGCCGGTGCAGCGCTTCATCGCGGGCCAGCCGCTGCCGATCCTCGGCGACGATCCGCGCAGCCCGGACGCGCGCAAGGTGTTCAGCGCCGCGCCGCTGCAGCGCGCGGGGCAGCCGCCGTCGGGCTACATCTACGTGGTGCTGCTCGGCGAGGCGCATGACCGGCTCGCCGCGCGCGTCGACGCCGGCAACGTGCTGCGCACGACGCTGTGGTCGATGGCGATCGTCGCGCTGCTCGGCCTGCTCGCGGGCCTCGTTGCCTTCGGCTTCATCACGCGCCCGCTGCGCCGGCTGACGGCCGCGATGCGCGACTTCGACGCGAACGGTGCGCCCCGCGCGCCGGGTGGGCCCGACACGCCCGACACGCCGCCGCCGGTGCTGCGCTTGCCGCCGGGCCGCCGCGGCGACGATATCGCGGTGCTCGAATCCGCGTTCGCGCAGATGGCCGACCGGATCGGCGACCAGTGGCGCGCGCTGACGCGCCAGGACCAGCAGCGGCGCGAACTGATCACGAACATCTCGCACGACCTGCGCACGCCGCTCACGTCGCTGCACGGCTATCTGGAGACGCTGTCGCTGAAGGCCGACACGCTGCCCGAGCCCGAGCGGCGGCGCTACCTGTCGATTGCACTCGCGCAGAGCGCGAAGGTCGGGCGGCTTGCGCAGGCGCTGTTCGAACTCGCACGGCTCGAATCGGGCGGCGTGCAGGCCGAGCGCGAGCCGTTCTCGCTCATCGATCTCGTGCAGGACGTGTTCCAGAAATTCGAGCTGGCCGCGCAATCGCGTGGGGTCGCGCTGCATGCGCGGATTCCGCCGCGCGTGCCGGTCGTGTCGGCCGACCTCGGGATGATCGAGCGCGTGCTGACCAACCTGCTCGACAACGCGCTGCGGCACACGCCTTCGCACGGCGAGGTCGAGATCGCGCTGGCGCCGCAGGGCGACCGCGTGATCGTGACCGTATCGGATACCGGGGAAGGGATTCCGGCGGCGCGGCGCGAAGGGCTGTTCCAGCGGCCGCAGCGGCCGATGAGCGGCGGCACGGCGACGAGCGGCGGGCTCGGCCTGTTGATCGTGCACCGGATGCTGGCGCTCAACGGCAGCGGCATCCGGCTCGTCGATCGGCCCGGGCGCGGCGCGGTGTTCGAGTTCGCGCTGGCAGTCGCGTCGCCGGCGGCGGGCGACGGCACGCACTGACCGCGCCCGGCAGGCGCTACTTGCCGCGCTTGCGTCGCACGTCGCTCGGCGTCGTGCCGGTCCAGCGCTTGAATGCGTGGCGGAATCCCACTGCATCGCTGAAGCCGAGTGTCAGCGCGATGTCCTCGGTGCTGAGCGTGGTCGTGCCGAGATAGTCGATCGCGAGCGCCTTGCGCACGCTCGTCAGCAGTTCGCTGTACGACGTGCCTTCGGCTTCGAGCTTGCGGCGCAGCGTGCGCGACGTCATGCACAGGCTCTCGGCGATCGCGTCGATGTCCGGGAATTGTCCCGGCGTGCGGGTGAGCTCCTCGTAGACGCGTCGCGTGATGCCCGATCGGCTGCGCAATTCGTCGAGCAATTGCGCGCAGTGCGACGACATCTGCGCGGCGGTGATCGGATTCGCGAGCTGCGGCGCACGCGCGAGCCACGCCGCCGGATAGCTGAGCACGTGATGCGGCTGGTCGAATGCGATCGGGCATTCGAGCGCGTCGGCCAGCAACGCCCCGTGCGGCGGCCGCGGCTGCGCGAACTGCGCGCGCGCGGGCACGCACCATCCGCCCATCACGTCCTTGATGATCGTCACGTGCAGCGCGAACTGCATGTCGATCAGGAAACGGTACAGCGACTCGTCGAGGCAGGGCAGCGCGACGTCGTGCCGGTCCGGAAACAGCCATGACGCGGTGTCCCCCTGTTCGACCCAGCGGATCGGCAGCATGCCGTTCGCGAGCCGGTGATATTTGACGGCCGAATCGAACGCGCGCGCGAGCGATTCCGAGCACAGCATCGCGTAGCCGTACATGCCGTAGCTCGACGCACGCAGCAGGCGGCCGACGCGCACGCCAAGGTCGGTGCCGTCGTACCGGCCGACCGCATTGCGTGCGGCCGTCAGGAACTGCAGCGGCGACGTGAGCGTGAACGGGTCCGCGACGTCGGCCGGCGCGAGGCCGGTGCCGGCGAGCACCGTCGCCGGGTCGAGGCCGGCTTGCGCGGCCACGTCGACGAGCACGGCCAGCTTGGCCGGCGTGAAGCGCTGCTCGCGCAACGCGTGGGCGGCCGCGGCATCCGGCAGCCGGATGGGGCGGGCGTCGGTCGGTTTGAAGAGCGCACTGCGCGGCATGACGGAATCCTGCGTCCGAATCGATATCGTTGACGGCACGCAATTCTGCTCGGGAACGGTCCCATTCGCCACCGGGTTCACCCTGATGCGCCGACGGAGCTGCCCGGGCGGACAGGTGTTCGCCGTGTGATGTTGCGCAGCACGCGCTTCGCCTGTCCGTTTCGATCATGTTTCGGCCGCCCGGATCATTTGCAAAGCGCGTCGTGCGCGCGATAGTCGCCGATCAGGCGGCGGCCCGCGTCCTTCCGGCGTGCAGGCTGCCGTGCGAACGGCACGCAGGCTGGCGTGCCGTCCCCAGAGGAGTGAGACATGACGAACAGACACTGGCTCGGGTCGTATGGCCCGATCCCCGCCGAGATCGACGCCGATCGCCATCCTTCCGTCAGCGCGCTGCTGGACGACGCGATGCACCGCTTCGCCGACCGTCCGGCGTTCCATGCGTTCGGCCGCACACTTGCCTATGCCGACGTCGAACGCCTGTCGAGCGCGCTGGCCGCGTATCTGCAGCAGGTCGTCGGCGTGCGCAAGGGCGACCGCGTGGCCGTGATGCTGCCCAACGTGCTCGCGTTTCCGGTCGTGTTCGTCGCCGTCGCGAAGATCGGGGCGGTCCAGGTCAACGTGAATCCGCACTACACCGCGCGCGAGCTCGAGCATCAGCTCAACGACGCGGGGGTCGAGGTGGCGATCGTCTGCGGCGGGTCGATGGGCACGTTCGCGGAGGTGATCGGCGGCACGCGCGTGCGCACCGTGCTGAGCGTGGGGCGCGACGATCTCGGCGTCGTCGATGCGCCGGCCGGCGCGTGCGACGCACTGCCGCCCGGTTCGATCGCGCTCGCGCAAGCCATCGCCGCCGGCGAATCGCTCGCGTGCGAGCCGGTTGCGCTGAGCGGCGCGGACCTGTTGCTGCTGCAGTACACGGGCGGCACGACCGGCCTGTCGAAGGGCGCGGCGCTGTCGCATCGCAACCTCGTCGCGAACGTCGCGCAGTTCGCGGCGATCGTGCCGGATGCGCGCCAGCCGGGCGAGGAGGTCGTCGTCACGGCGATCCCGCTGTATCACATCTTCGCGCTGACGGTGAACTTCCTGTCCTACTTCGCGATCGGCGCGCAGAACTGGCTCGTCGCGAACCCGCGCGACATGGACGGGTTCGTCGACGTGCTGAAGGCCGCGCGGCCGACGGTGTTCGTCGGCGTGAACACGCTGTACGCGGGGCTCGCCGGCCATCCGCGGCTGAAGGAAGTCGACTGGTCGCGGCTGAAGCTGTCGGCCGGCGGCGGCGCGGCGGTGATCGACGTGATCTCGTCGCGCTGGAAGGCGGTGACGGGCAATTTCATCCGCGAAGGCTACGGGCTGTCGGAAACGTCGCCGGTCGTGTCGTTCAACCCGCAGTCGATCGACCGGTTCACCGGCACCACGGGCGTGCCGCTGCCGTCGACCGACGTGAAGCTGCTCGACGACCAGGATCGCGAGGTGGCGATCGGCGACGCGGGCGAGATCTGCGTGAAGGGGCCGCAGGTGATGAGCGGCTACTGGCAGAAGCCGGACGCGAACGCGGCCGCGTTCACCGCGGACGGCTATTTCCGCACCGGCGACGTCGGCGTGTTCGACGCGGCCGGCTTCCTGCGGATTGTCGACCGCAAGAAGGACATGATCATCGTGTCCGGCTTCAACGTGTACCCGAACGAGGTGGAAGCGGTCGCGACCGCGCTGCCGGGCGTCGCCGAATGCGCGTGCATCGGCGTGCCGGACCCGCGCACGGGCGAGGCCGTCAAGCTGTTCGTGGTGCTCGCGCCGGACGCCGACGTGACGGAGGCGCAGCTCGTCGCGCATTGCCGCGCGAGCCTGGCCGCGTACAAGGTGCCGAAGCTCGTGCGCTTCGTCGACCGGCTGCCGAAGTCGACGGTCGGCAAGATCCTGCGCCGGGAACTCAGCCGCGCCGACTGATGACGGCGCCGCGCCGCGCGGCCCAGGCTGCGCGGCCCGGTGCGCGGAAAGCCCCGAAGGTGGCGCGCGGGCCGCTCAAGTACAATGCGGTCGGTTCGATCGACGGGGACGCGATGACCGGCTCAGATTCACTTTCCGCCCGGCCCGGGCGTGCGCTGCCGTCGCCGAGCGCGACGGTGCCGATCTCGCTCGTCAACGGCTTTCTCGCGAGCGCGGGCGTGCAGCGCGACGTGGTCGAGCGCTACCTGCGCGGCGCCGGCATTCCGATCGAGCTGCTCGGCGAGCCGCATGCGCGCGTGACGGAGGAGCAGTTCTCGACGCTGTATCGCACGCTCGCGATCGACCTCGACGACGAGATGCCCGGCATCTTCTCGCGCCCGTTGCGCGGCGGCACGCTGAAGTACCTGTGCCTGAGCCTGCTCGATGCGCGCAACCTCGAAACGGCGCTGCATCGTTTCGGGCAATTCTTCCATATCCTGCTCGACGACTTCTTCGTCGAATCGAAGCGCGACGAGCTCGTCGCGCAGGTGCTGCTGCGCCCGAACGACGCCATCGGGCCGATCGGCGCGCTCGGCCAGGAGTTGATGCTCAAGCTCGTGCACGGCGTGTGCTCCTGGCTGATCGGCCAGAAAATTCCGCTGCTGCAGATCGAGTTCGCGTGCCCGCGGCCGCGCCATGCGGTCGACCACCTGTACTTCTTCACCGGCGCCGTGCAGTTCGACCGCGAGCGCACGCTGATGCGCTTCAGTGCCGATTACCTCGACGCGCCGATCCGGCAGAGCAAGCGCAACCTGCGCAAGTTCCTCGCGCGCGCGCCGGGCGACTGGATCTTCGAATCGTTCAGCGAGCAGCTCGTGTGCCATCGCGTGCGGCAGTACCTGTCGGCGGCGCTGCCGGATCTGCCCGTGATCGATCAGGCGGCCGAGCACCTGCATTGCTCGGTGCGCACGCTGAGCCGCCATCTCGCCGCCGAAGGGACGACGTTCCAGGTGCTGAAGGACGAGCTGCGGCGCGATATCGCGATCCAGCGGCTGACCGATACGCCCGACACGATCGCGGCGATCGGCGCCGATATCGGCTTCGACGACCCGAGCGCGTTTCATCGCGCGTTCAGGCACTGGACGGGCAGCACGCCGGGGACGTATCGGCGCCGCGCGTGACGCCGGAGTGGGGCCGGGTATCGCGGGTTCGCCGGTTCGAGGATCGCATCCCATAACCGGCTCCTTTGCGGTGTTCACGGCCGGTTTTTCAGAGGACACTCCCATAACCGGCTCCCTTTGCCGCACCGAGCCGGGGAGCCGCGCGTGCGCCCGGTCGCTTTTTTGGCGCGCGTTGCCGCCATTGTCGAGACGGACGGACCGGGCGCCGACGCCCGCCCGACGGGCTTCACCGCCAGGCGCAAGGGTCGCGGGCGGCGTGCGCCGTGGCCGGTTTTGTCACCATGTGGGCCGGATATGACAATGGGAATCGGGATCCCCGGCGTTAGGATGGCCCATCGCGTCGCCCGGCACTGGCCGGTTTTGCCGTACCGGCCCCCGTGGCGCCCTATTCACCGCCTGAATGGAACATCGACCATGAGCTATAACGCCCCCGTCAAGGACATGCTGTTCGTGCTGAAGGAACTCGCAGGCATCGACGCCGTTGCGCAGTTGCCGGGCTTCGAGGATGCGGGTTACGACACGGCGCAGGCCGTGCTCGACGAATCCGCGAAATTCTGCGGCGAGGTGCTGGCGCCGCTGAACGTCGAAGGCGACCGCAACCCGAGCAGCTGGAAGGACGGCGTCGTGACCGCGACGCCGGGCTTCGGCGCAGCGTTCCGCCAGTTCGTCGAAGGCGGCTGGCAGGGGCTGCAGCATCCGGCCGAATACGACGGCCAGGGCCTGCCGAAGCTGATCGCGACGCCGTGCATCGAGATGCTGAACGCATCGAACCTGTCGTTCGCGCTGTGTCCGCTGCTGACCGACGGCGCGATCGAGGCGCTGCTGACGGCCGGCACCGACGCGCAGAAGCAGCGCTACGTGCCGAAACTGATCTCGGGCGAGTGGACCGGCACGATGAACCTGACCGAGCCGCAAGCCGGTTCGGATCTCGCGCTGGTGCGCTCGCGCGCGGAGCCGCAGGGCGACGGCACGTACAAGGTGTTCGGCACGAAGATCTTCATCACGTGGGGCGAGCACGACATGGCGGACAACATCGTCCACCTGGTGCTGGCGCGCACGCCGAACGCACCGGAAGGCGTGAAGGGCATCTCGCTGTTCATCGTGCCGAAGTTCATGGTCAACGAAGACGGCTCGCTCGGCGCGCGCAACGACGTGCACTGCGTGTCGATCGAGCACAAGCTCGGGATCAAGGCGAGCCCGACCGCGGTGCTGCAATACGGCGATCACGGCGGCGCGACCGGTTACCTGGTCGGCGAAGAGAATCGCGGCCTCGAATACATGTTCATCATGATGAACGCGGCGCGCTTCGGCGTCGGGATGCAGGGGATCGGCGTGGCCGACCGCGCGTACCAGAAGGCCGCCGCATTCGCGAAGGAACGCGTGCAGAGCCGCCCGGTGGACGGCTCGGCGAAGCAGTCGGTGACGATCATCCATCACCCGGACGTGCGCCGGATGCTCGGCACGATGCGTGCGTTGACCGAAGGCGCGCGGGCGCTGGCCTACGTGGCCGCCGCGCACAGCGACATTGCCCACCGCCATGCGGACGACGCGACGCGCGCGCGTCATCAGGCCATCTACGAATATCTGGTGCCGGTCGTGAAGGGCTGGAGCACCGAGATGGTGAACGACGTGGCGAGCCTCGGCGTGCAGGTGCACGGCGGGATGGGCTTCATCGAGGAGACGGGCGCCGCGCAGTACTACCGCGACGCGCGGATCCTCGCGATCTACGAAGGCACGACCGCGATCCAGGCGAACGACCTCGTCGGCCGCAAGACGCTGCGCGACGGCGGCGCGGTCGCAAAGGCGCTGATCGCCGAGATCGGCGACACGGTCGCGGCGCTCGGCAAGCTCGACGGCGCGGCGGCCGCATCGATGAAGGCGCAACTGGAGAAGGGTGCGCGCGCGTTGTCGGCGGTGGTCGACTACGTGCTGGCGAACGCGAAGCAGGACCCGAACGCGGTGTTCGCGGGCAGCGTGCCGTACCTGAAGCTCGCGGGCGTCGTGCTGTGCGGATGGCAGATGGCGCGCGCGCTGCTGGCCGCGCACGCGAATCGCGCGAGCGACGTCGCGTTCTTCGATGCGAAGATCGCGATCGCCCAATGCTATGCGGAGCACGTGCTGGTGCAGGCGAGTGCGCTCGAAGCGTCGATCGTCGGCGCGAAGGGCAACGAGAGCGTGCTCGCGTTGACGGAAGACCAGTTCTGACCGCTGACGGTCGGGACGCAGCAGGAGACAGGATTTTGACCACACAGGACTTGCTCGCGCAATACGGCCCGCGCGAATCGATGGAATACGACGTCGTGATCGTCGGCGGCGGCCCCGCCGGGCTGTCGGCGGCGATCCGGCTCAAACAGCTGGCCGCCGAGAAAGGCACCGAGATCGGCGTGTGCGTGCTCGAGAAGGGTTCCGAGATCGGCGCGCACATCCTGTCGGGCGCGGTGATGGACCCGCGCGCGATCACCGAGCTGTTTCCCGACTGGAAGGAGCGCGGCGCGCCGCTCGACGTCGAGGTGAGCGAAGACCGCTTCCTGTTCCTGTCCGAGAAGAGCGCGGTGACCACGCCGAACTGGGCGCTGCCCGACAACTTCAAGAATCACGGCAACTACGTGATTTCGCTGGGCAACGTGACCCGCTGGCTTGGCCAGCAGGCCGAGGCGCTCGGCGTGGAAATCTTCCCCGGCTTCCCGGCCGCGGAGATTCTCTACAACGACGACGGCTCCGTGAAAGGCGTCGCCACCGGCAACATGGGCGTGGGCAAGGACGGCGAGCCGACCGAGAACTTCCAGCTCGGCATGGAGCTGCACGCGAAGTACACGCTGTTCGCCGAAGGCTGCCGCGGCCATCTGGGGCGGCAACTGATCGCGAAGTACAAGCTCGACGCGAACGCCGATCCGCAGGCGTACGGGATCGGCATCAAGGAACTGTGGGAAATCGATCCCGCGAAGCACAAGCCGGGCCTGGTGATCCACACGGCCGGCTGGCCGCTGAAGCCGGATACGTACGGCGGCTCGTTCCTGTATCACATGGACAACAACCAGGTCGTGGTCGGCTTCGTGGTGGGCCTGGGCTACACGAACCCGTACCTGTCGCCGTTCGAGGAGTTCCAGCGCTACAAGACGCATCCGTCGATCCGCGCGTTCCTCGAAGGCGGCAAGCGCGTGTCGTACGGCGCGCGCGCGATCACGGCCGGCGGCCTGCTGTCGCTGCCGAAGACGGTGTTCCCGGGCGGCGCGCTGATCGGCGACGACGCGGGTTTCCTGAACGCATCGCGGATCAAGGGCAGCCATGCGGCGATCAAGACCGGCATGCTGGCGGCCGACGCCGCGTTCGACGCGGTGCAGGCCGGCCGCCAGTCGGACGAGCTGAATGCGTACCCCGATGCGTTCAAGCAATCGTGGCTGTACACGGAGCTGTACCGCGCGCGCAACTTCAAGCAGTGGATGGCCAAGGGCCTGTACCTGGGCACGCTGATGGTCGGGCTGGAGCAGAAGGTGATGGGCGGCAACGTGCCGTGGACGCTGCATCACCAGCATGCGGACCACGAGATGCTGAAGCCGGCGTCGCAGTGCGAGCCGATCGCGTATCCGAAGCCGGACGGCAAGCTGACGTTCGACCGGTTGTCGTCGGTGTTCATCTCGAATACGAACCATGAGGAGAACCAGCCGGCGCACCTGACGCTGAAGGATGCGAACGTGCCGGTGAACGTGAACCTGCGCACGTACGCGGGGCCGGAGGCGCGCTTCTGCCCGGCGGCGGTGTACGAGTTCGTGAAGAACGACGACGGCGGCGATCGCCTCGTGATCAACGCGCAGAACTGCGTGCACTGCAAGACCTGCGACATCAAGGACCCGACGCAGAACATCGTGTGGGTCACGCCCGAAGGCGGCGGCGGGCCGAATTACCCGAACATGTAACGCAACGTATCCCCGCGCCCGCGGGCGCGAACGAACCGGAGTGAGACGATGAGCAATGCAGCGAAGGAAGTCGTGGTGGTGAGCGGTGTCCGTACCGCGATCGGTGATTTCGGCGGCAGCCTGAAGGATTTCTCGCCGACCGACCTCGGCGCGAAGGTGGTCGCCGAAGTGCTGTCGCGCGCGAACGTGCCGGGCGATGCGGTCGGGCATGTCGTGTTCGGCCACGTCGTGAACACCGAGCCGAAGGACATGTACCTCGCGCGCGTCGCGGCGATCAACGGCGGCGTCGCGCAGCACACGCCGGCGCTGACCGTGAACCGCCTGTGCGGCTCGGGCCTGCAGGCGATCGTGTCGGCCGCGCAGACGATCATGCTCGGCGACGCCGACGTCGCGATCGGCGGCGGGTCGGAAAGCATGAGCCGTGCGCCGTACACCGTGCCGGCCGCGCGCTTCGGCCAGCGCATGGGTGACGCGAAGCTCGTCGACATGATGCTCGGCGCGCTGCACGACCCGTTCCAGACGATCCACATGGGCGTGACGGCCGAGAACGTCGCGAAGAAATACGACATCTCGCGTGACGCGCAGGATGCGCTGGCGCTCGAATCGCATCGCCGCGCGGCGCGCGCGATCGCCGAAGGGCGCTTCAAGGACCAGATCCTGCCGATCTCGATCCGCACGAAGAAGGGCGAGGTCGCGTTCGACACCGACGAGCATGTGCGGCACGACGCGAGCGCGGACGATTTCACGAAGCTCAAGCCCGTGTTCGCGAAGGAGAACGGCACCGTGACGGCCGGCAACGCATCGGGCATCAACGATGCCGCTGCCGCCGTGCTGATGATGAGCGCGGACGCCGCACGCGCGCAGGGCGTGAAGCCGCTCGCGCGCCTCGTCGCGTATGCGCATGCGGGCGTCGATCCGGCGTACATGGGCATCGGCCCGGTGCCGGCCACGCAGAAGGCGCTCGAACGCGCCGGCCTGAAGATCGCCGATCTCGACGTGATCGAAGCGAACGAGGCGTTCGCCGCGCAGGCGTGCGCGGTCACGCAAGAGCTCGGCCTCGATCCCGCGAAGGTCAACCCGAACGGCTCGGGCATCTCGCTCGGTCACCCGATCGGCGCGACCGGCGCGCTGATCACGGTGAAGGCGCTGTACGAGCTGAAGCGCATCGGCGGGCGTTACGCGCTCGTCACGATGTGTATCGGCGGCGGCCAGGGGATTGCCGCAATCTTCGAGAACATCTGATAATCGACCGCTCAGCATCCGAATACACAGGAATCGTCATGGCCATCGAAACCGTCGGCGTCGTGGGCGCCGGAACCATGGGTAACGGCATTGCGCAAACCGCTGCCGTCGCCGGACTGAACGTCGTGATGATCGACGTCAGCGACGCCGCGCTCGACAAGGGCCTCGCGACGCTGAAGGGCAGCCTCGAGCGGCTCGTGTCGAAGGACAAGCTCGCGGCCGACGCACGCGATGCGGCGCTCGCGCGCATCACGACGTCGACCGACTACGCGACGCTCGCCTCGGTCGACATCGTGATCGAGGCCGCGACCGAGAACGTCGAGCTGAAGGGCCGCATCCTGAAGCAGATCGAGGCCGTCGCGCGCCCGGACGCGATCATCGCGACCAACACGTCGTCGATCTCGATCACCGCGCTTGCGGCGCCGCTCGCCGATCCGTCGCGTTTTCTCGGCATGCACTTCTTCAACCCGGTGCCGCTGATGCCGCTCGTCGAGATCATCCGCGGGCTGCAGACGAGCGACGCGACCGCGTCGGCCGTGCGCGCGCTGACCGAGCGTTTCGACAAGTCGCCGATCGGCGTGCGCAATTCGCCGGGGTTCGTCGTGAACCGGATCCTGGTGCCGATGATCAACGAGGCGTTCTTCGTGCTGGCCGAAGGGATCGCGTCGGCCGAGGAAATCGACGCGGGGATGAAGCTCGGCGCGAACCACCCGATCGGGCCGCTCGCGCTGGCCGACCTCGTGGGCCTCGACGTGTGCCTCGCGGTGATGGACGTGTTCCTGAAGGACTTCGGCGATCCGAAGTATCGCGCGTGTCCGCTGCTGCGCGAGATGGTGTCGGCGGGCAGGCTCGGGCGCAAGACCGGGCGTGGGGTGTACGACTACAGCAAGTAAGCGGCACTTCATCCCACTTCGCGCGGCCGCCTTCGGGCGGCCGCGTGCTTTGTATGGCGCTCCGGCCGCCGCGATTTAGGCGCGGACCGCCCGAGCAGCGCGTTACAACAGCCGCTCGGACAGCACGCGGAACGCGACGTCGGGCACGACGAAGCACAGCGGTTCGCCGATCGCGCCGATGCGGGCAAGGAAGTCGCCGCCGGCGGGCCCGACCGTTTTCAGCGGTTGCACCGCGTCGACGTCGATCGGCAGGTCGATCGACGCATACGCGAGGCGGTCGCAGTCCTCGACATGGGCGACGGCCGCGTGCTGCAGCGACAGCGCTGCGACGGCCGCGCGCCAGTCGTCGAAGAACGGGGCGAATGCATCGGGCAACGTCCGGTCGTGCGACGCTTCGGCCGTGCAGCGGAAGTCGGGCGCGCTGCCGCCGCTGCCTGCCAGCCGCGTGTCGTAGCGTCCGTCGCGTGCCTCATGCGTGAAGGGCCGCGCGAGATGCGACGGTAGCGCATCGCTGAACAGCCGGCTGCCGAGCGCATAGAGCGGGTGATCGAACACGTTCTTCACGAACAGCACGGTGCGCTCGGCCGGCGCGCCGTTCGGCAGCGCGTCGACGTAGAGCCGCCAGTTGCTCTGCAGCGGCGACGGAAATACGCGCCGCAGCGGGCCGGCGACACGCGGGCCGAAATGCCGATGCCGGTAGGTGAGCGTCGTGAACAGCGTGCGGCCGCCGCGGCTCGCGAGCGTGACGCCGCGCGGCACGAGGTGCGCGACGGCCGCGACATCGACGACCCACGTGCAATACACGACATGCTCGACGTCGCTCGCGAGCTGCAGGAACGGCAGCCGCGACAGCAGCGCGCGGCGGGCGCGCAGCAGCGGGCCGCTCGCGACGATCCGGTTGGCGAGCCGGCCGGCGAAGCCGGGGGACGGGTAGACGAAGGCGTTGTCGTGGCGCATGGGCGGCATTGTGCCGAGGTTGTCGCATGCGGGGAAGCCGTCGGGCACGTGTCCTGGGCCGAGCGCGCGCCTGTCCGCCGGGGCGATGCCGCACGGTGCTGCTCGCGCGATACATTGCCACGGCCGGTCCTGATGCGTGATGCATGCACGCGAAGGCCGGCCATTCGCGTGTCAATACCCCGAACCGCCGCCGCCTAGATCGCTGACGATCGCCACCCCCGAACTCGTCCCGAGCCGCGTCGCGCCGGCTTCGAGCATCGCGAGCGCGGCCGCGCGGTCGCGCACGCCGCCCGACGCCTTCACGCCGAGCGTCGGCCCGACCGTGCGGCGCATCAGCGCGACGTCGGCGAGTGTCGCGCCGCCGTGGCCGAACCCGGTCGACGTCTTCACGAACGCGACGCCGAGATCGCGGCACATCTCGCACACGCGCACCTTCTCGTCGTCGGTCAGCAACCCCGTTTCGAGGATCACCTTGAGCGGCACCGTGCCGCACGCGCGATGCACGGCGTCGATGTCGGCCTTCACGTCGTCGGCGCGGCCGCTTTTCAGCGCGCCGATGTTGATCACCATGTCGATCTCGCCGGCGCCCGCCGCGATCGCGGCGGTGGCCTCGAACGCCTTCGCGGCGGACAGCCCCGCGCCGAGCGGAAAGCCGACCACGGCGCAGACGAGCACGCCGGTATCGGCCAACTCGCGCGCGGCGAGCGGCACGTTCGCCGAATTCACGCAGACCGAGTAAAAGCGATGCTCGGCCGCCTGGCGGCAGAGTTCGCGGATCTGCGCGTCGCTCGCGTCGGGCGCGAGCAGCGTGTGATCGATGGTTTGGGCGAGTTGGGCGTTGGAAAGCGGCATGTGTCAGGACTCCACGGATCGTGTGCGGAAAGGGCACACGGAAAGTTGATGTTTTCACATCGGTTTGTTACAAATACGACATTCCGGCCGGGCCCGCGCGCCCGGCACGACGAGCGACTCACGCGGCGGGCACGCAGGATACAGGCATGGAAACAAAGAAGGGCGAACGGATCAAGACATTGATGAACGTGCTGCAAGGGCAGAACGCGATTCATCTGAGGGAAGTCGCCGAGCTGTTCGGCGTGTCCGAAATGACGATCCGCCGCGATCTCGCGGACAACCCGCACGGCCTCAGCCTGATCGGCGGCTACGTGACGCGCCATTTCGCCGCGCAGCGCAGCGACATCGGCGAGTACCTGATCAGCGCCGAGAACAACCGGCAGACCGAGGAAAAGCGCCGCATCGGCAAGCTGGCCGCGCAGTTCGTGACGACCGGCGACACGATCTTCGTCGACTGCGGGTCGACCACGCCGTTCATCGTCGATTTCATTCCGGACGACCTCGAGTTCACGGCGGTCTGCAATTCGCTGAACGTGTTCGCGAAGCTGCAGCAGAAGCCGCATTGCAACGTGATCCTGTGCGGCGGCGCGTATCACCGGCAGAACATGGTGTTCGAATCGGTCGCCGAAACGGGCATTCTCGATTCGGTGCGCGTGTCGAAGGCGTTCATCTCGGCGGCCGGCGTGAGCGAGCGCTGCGGCGTCACGTGCTTCAACTTCCACGAAGTCGATGCGAAGAAGAAGGTGATGGCGCGCGCGCAGAACCGCTTCCTGCTGGTCGACCACACGAAGTTCGACGAAGTGCGCGCGGCCTATTTCGCCGAACTGACCGATTTCAACTACGTGATCTCCGACGGGCAACTGAGCCGCCGCTACGAAACGGCGATCCGCGAGCACGGAATCGCGCTCGTGACCTGACGCGGCGCCGTGCATCGGGTCACGCATCGCGCGCTTCCGCCGCGCTGAGGTAGCCGGTGAGCACCTCGAAGCGGCGCGATGCGCCGGGCGCCAGCGCCGCGACGTGGCCCTTGCGGCGCTCAGCTTCGTAACCCTCCGGCTCGCAGGTCGACGGCAGCGCGAACGCGGCCACCTGCTGATCGGCGTTGTGCAGGATCCAGCGCGTCGCATGCGGGAATTGCGCGGGGCGGTATGCGGTGTGGAACGCGCCGCCGTCCGGATGCGCGAGCCGGAAATGCGCGACACCGTCGGCGTCCGTTGCCACGTCGTTCATGAAGAACACGATCTCCGGGTCGTACAGCGCGGGCGCATCGAGTGTCGCGAGCCGCACCGGATCGCGCGCCAGCGTGGCCGTGTAGTCGCGCCACGCGGCGGTCGGCTTCACGTGCGCGGGCACGCTGTCGCGCAGCCGCATGCCGCCGCGCGGCAGCGACTGCACGAAGCGGCCGCCGGGCACGTATGCGTAGTTCAGGTGCGCCATGTACATCAGGTCCATCGGCGCGCCGCCGAGGTTCGTCACGTCCATCGCGATCGTCATCCGCGCGTCGTGTTCGGCCAGCCGCACCGACGGACGCGCGACGTAGTGGCTGCCGAAGCCCTGCACGTATTCGTATTCGCCGGTCACTTCGACCGTCGCGCCGCGCGCATCCATGCCGACGACGAGGCTCGCGCGGTCCATCGGCGCGCACGGCATCTCGCCGTGCAGCGCGTGCGTGTCGTCCGGCCCCGGGCAGCCGTTGCGCAGCAGCCCGCTATGGAACATGAAGCAGCCGTAGGTATCGATGATCGACACCGCGCGCTTCGGCTGCCGGAACATGTGCTTCATCGTCAGGTCGCGGCCGTCGAATTCGGCGGCCCAGATCATCTGGCCGAGATACGGCAGCACGACCAGATGACCGCGTCGGTTCTCGAGCTTCAGCGCCTCGACGCCGGACGGATACGCGAACGCGGTGACGGTGAGGCCGTCGGTACGGTACAGCGTGCGCGGCGCTTCGCGGAAGTCGTCGCGCCGCAATTCGATCTCGCCGCGCATGGTCAGGCGCCCGACGTGTTGCGCGTCGCGGCGTAGCGTGCGGACGCATGGTCGCCGGCCGCCGCGTCGGGCGTCGCCGCCGGCAGGTGGCGCAGGCAGTAGAAGCCGTAGTACACGATCACGACGAAGCACAGGAGCGGCACGACGAACGCAAGCTGCATGTTGCCGCCGGTGTGATCGGAGATCAGCCCCTGGATCAGCGGCACGACCGCGCCGCCGACGATGCTCATCACGAGGATCGAGCCGCCGTATTCGGTGTCCTTGCCGAGGCCGTCGATCGTCAGCCCGTAGATCGTCGGCCAGCACGGGCCGAGGAAGATGCTCACGCACACGGCCGCATAGACTGCCGTGATGTTGTGCACGCTGATCGTGTACGCGAGCAGCGCGATGCACAGGATGCCGTAGACGATCAGCACCTTGGCCGGGCCGACGCGTTTCATCACGAGCGTCGCGACCAGCTTGCCGACGAAGAACGCGAAGAACGTCGCGAGCAGATAGCGCGATGCGCCGCGCTCGGTGAGGCCGCCGATCTGCATCGCGAGCCGGATCGTGAAGCTCCACACGCCGACCTGCGCGCCTACATACAGGAATTGCGCGACGATGCCCGCGACGAAGCGCCGGTTGCCGAACAGTCTTGCGAGCGTGCCGCGCGCGTCGATCCGGTGCGTGACCGCGCTCGCGCCGTTGCCCTTGCAGGCCGGGTACGGCGTGAGCGCGAACACGATGAAGACGGCGACGAGCACGACGATCAGCCACTTGTACGGTTCGAGCGTGGCCTGGATCATCGCGAGCTGGTGCGTGTGCGCATCGGCGGCCGACATCGCCGCGAGCTGGGCATGCGACGCGTCGCCTTCCTTGAAGATCAGGAAGCTGCCCATGTAGACGCCGGCCATCGCGCCGAACGGATAGAACGTCTGCGAGATGTTCAGCCGCCGCGTGCTGGTGTCGCGCGGGCCCATCAGCGTCGAATACGAGTTCGACGCCGTTTCGAGAAACGACAGGCCCGCGGCGATCACGAACAGCGCGACGAGGAACATCCCGTACTTCGCCATCGACGCGGCCGGGAAGAACAGCAGGCAGCCGGTCGTGTAGAGCAGCAGGCCGACGAGGATCGTCGTCTTGTAGCTGAACTTCTTCACGACGGTCGCGGCCGGAATCGCGAGGAAGAAGTAGCCGAGATAGAACGCGGACTGCACGAACGCCGATTCGAAATCGGACAGGAAGAACGATTTCTTGAACTGCGCGATCAACACGTCGTTCAGGTTCGCGGCGGTGCCCCACAGCGCGAACAGGCAGCACAGCAGCGTGAACGCGAAGAGCGGCGTGCGATTCAGGTAATAGCCGTCGGGTGTGTGTTCGATCGGGGTCCGGCTCATGGGTGTCTCCTTCCCAATGTCTCGTCGATGAAGGCGCCGATCAGAAGCCGGCGTCGCGGAGAAAGCGTTCGAACGTCGCGGCGTCGGCATACGATTTCTGCGTGCCGAGGCCCGTGACCGAATGCGCGGCGTACGCGGACGCGTAGCGCATCGCATCGATGGCGTCGCGCGACGCCGCATAGCAGCGCGCGAAGCAGCCGATATACGCGTCGCCGGCGCCCGTCGTGTCGCGCGCGTCGACGGGCACGCCCGGCACGTGGTGCGCGCCGTGACGCGACACGAGCAGCGAACCGTTGCTGCCGAGCGTGACGAGCACGTGCTTGAGCCCGCGTGCGACCAGCGCTTCGGCGGCGCGGGCGGCGCTTTCGCGCGAATCGACCGGCATGCCCGACACGATCGCGAGCTCGGTTTCGTTCGGCACGAAGAATTCGACGGAACGGATGCGTTCGAAATCGAGGTCGGCCACGGCGGGGGCCGGGTTCAGCAACACGGGAATGCCGTGCCGCGCGCCGAATTCGATCGCGTGATAGACGGTGTCGAGCTCGATTTCGAGTTGCAGCACGATCAGCGCGCATTCGGCGAGCATCGGCGCGGCCGCGTCGATGTCGGCCGGCCGCAGATGGCGGTTCGCACCCTTGACGATCAGGATGCTGTTGCTCGAATCGGGCTCGACGAAGATCGGCGCGACGCCGCTCGGCACGCCGGGGACCTTGCGCACGTGCGTGGTATCGATGCCTTCGCGCTCGAAGTTGCGGATCGTGTTGTCGGCGAACACGTCGTCGCCGACCTTGGTGACCATCACGACGCGCGCGCCGAGGCGTGCGGCCGCGACGGCCTGGTTCGCGCCCTTGCCGCCGCAGCCGAGCTCGAAGTTCGGCGCCTCGAGCGTTTCGCCCCGGGCGGGCATGCGCGCGACGTAGGTCACGAGGTCGACCATGTTGCTGCCGATGACGGCGATTGTCTCCATCTGTGTCTCTTCCTTGGTATAGGGGCGGCCGTATGCGTGAGGGGCGGCGGGTCGCGACAGGTGATAATAAAATCACATGGAATGTGAAAATGCAATCCTATGATGTTATGAGGGTCACTTTTTTGGCCGCCGGAAAGGCAGAGGCGCTGGTATGTCGACCTTCCGATCGGGGATGAAGGCGTTGTGCAGGCCGGTCGTCGGATTGTGATGCGAAAAATACGTATAATACGTATTCATTGCTTCGCGGAGGCGACCATGCCCACTATCACCGCCACCGAACTGGCGCGTCACACCCGCCAAATCCTCGATCAGGTCGCCCAGCGCCGCGAGACCGTCGTGGTCGAGCGCAACCAAACCGTGATCGCGCGCCTGGTGCCCGCCGACCCTGTCATGAACGCCGCGCAGGCGCTCGAGGGCCTGCCGCAGAATCTCGGCGCGGACGGCGCGGCCCGCTGGTTGCGCGACAGCCGCGTCGGCTTCGACGACGGAGTGCGCGACCCGTGGGCGTGATCATCGACAGCTGCGTATGGGTCGGTCTCGCCGGCGGCACCGTCGACGCGCGCGCCGTGATCGACACCGCCGGCGACGCACCGGTGTTCATCTCGACGATCTCGCTGGGCGAACTGGCGTTCGGCGTGCAGTCCTGCGCCGACGCCGCCGAGCGCGCGCGGCGGGGGGCCCATCTGCGTCAGCTCGAGCTGCGCCCCGTGCTCGATGTCACACGCCACACCGCCGCCGCGTTCGGCGTGCTGGCCGCCGCGGTCAAGCAGGCCGGCCGCTCGCCGCGCCCGCGCTGCAACGATCTGTGGATCGCGGCGCAGGCGATCGAGCACGGCTACGCACTGATGACGCTGAACGTGGCGGATTTCGCGGACCTGCCGGGATTGAACGTGCGGGTGCCGACCACTGCCGACGGGAATTGAACGGCTCTCGAACAACGCACGGCCGCGACGGCCGGCGCTACAACGGTATCGCGAAAGAGTCGACACAGGTCGTCGCGACGCGGTGGATAGTGACAACCTTAATACGCAGCAAGCAAGCGCCTGAATAACTCGCTTGCGGAGCGAAATGCGTTTTCGCCGAGAAGCGCCGCGTCGGTCAGCGATTCACGACCGAGTACACGAGCGTGCCGGAGAACATCAACAGCACGAGCGACGCGCCGCGCAGCAGCGTCGACGTGCGGGCGGCCCACGCGCGTTGCGAAGTGAGGAGCCCGCCGAGGGACGACCAGCCCACACCGATCGGCGCGAGCACGACCAGAAATACGACGAGCGCCCACGCGAAATAGTGCGCCGACCTGAACGCCTCCAACGGAAACAGCGTGCTCGAGAACAGCAGCGCCTTCGGGTTCATCATCGTCGCGACGAACACGTCGCGAAAGCGCACCGGCGCGACCGACACGTCCTGCAGCACGCGGCTATGCGTCCACATCCGGAGCGCGAGGAAAAAGATATAGACGGAACTCGCGAGCTTGACCGCGTCGTAAAGCCAGGGCCGGCCTGCAGCGAACGCGGACAGGAAGAATCCCCATACGGCAATCGCGATCGCATAGCCGAGCGCCTCGGCGACGACCAGCGGCCACGTGCCGCGCAGGCCGACCTTCAGCCCGGACGACAGCAGCAGCGTATTGGTCGGCCCTGGCACGATCAGCACCAGCGAGACGTACATCGACATCTTCAGCAACGCTTCCTGGATGGGCACGCGGCCTCCTCGATTCGTCAGTGTCGCGGTTCGCGGCAGGCCGAAGCCGGCGCACCGCTGAAATGGCGGTTGACCTTCATGCACAGATCGTTCGATCTGCGCGTTCCGTGAACTTGCCCGTCTGCGCCGCATGGCCTTCGTTCTGCTCGGGCACATCATGACGAATTTCTCTGCCGACGAGTCGGATTATTTTTGGGTCGAGATCACGATCGTCGAAATGTGAAACGGTCGGCGGATTTGCATTTGAAGTGGTGAATTCTTTGTTTCTTTCATGTTAATTCCGTCAGTCATTCCATATATTTTTGGCGAAATGATTCTCGAATCATGCGCTCCAAATGAAAAAATGAATTTTGTTGTTTCGAAAAAGTTGAATCGACTGTTGTGAGGTAATTAATCGATATTTTCCGGTATTTAGAATTTCTCTGAACAACCGGCGATTGATATGAAATTTTTCGAGGTGTGCCATCATGAACGCTGCTATGGTGTGTCGGACAGTCAAGTGCACGGTGCGACGATCCTGGAAACAATCAGGTAGACCGAATTTTCAAATGCATTAATAGCAGTCACCGTATCGGAAATTCAATTTGTCGAAGCGGAATCCATTACGCGGTGTGCCGCCGCGTGCGATGGAGGTTTCGCGTTGTTGTCTGACTTCGCTGCGATTCGCTACGCCTTTTCGGTGTCATTTGTCGTGATGGACCGGGCGCGTCATCACGCGTTGCCGGATGAGTTGCCGGTTCAATTCGACAAGGCGGCACTATCCATTCAGGTTTCAAATCCTATGGGAAGCGTGTCATGACTCACCCGATCAAGAATATCGTCATCGTGGGCGGCGGCACGGCGGGCTGGATGTCCGCCTCGTACCTCGTCCGGGCGCTCCAGCACCACGCGAACATCACGCTCGTCGAATCCGCGGCGATCCCCCGGATCGGCGTGGGCGAGGCGACCATCCCGAGTTTGCAGAAGGTGTTCTTCGACTTCCTCGGGATACCGGAGCGGGAGTGGATGCCCCAGGTGAACGGCGCGTTCAAATCCGCGATCAGGTTCGTGAACTGGCGGAAGTCTGCCGATGGTTCGCGCGGCGATCACTTTTACCATTTGTTCGGCAACGTGCCGAACTGCGACGGCGTGCCGCTGACCCACTACTGGCTGCGCAAGCGCGAACGGGGCTTCCAGCAGCCGATGGAATACGCGTGCTACCCGCAGACCGAGGCGCTCGACGGCAAGCTGGCGCCGTGCCTGGCCGACGGCACCCGCCAGATGTCGCATGCGTGGCACTTCGACGCACACCTGGTGGCCGACTTCCTGAAGCGCTGGGCCACCGAACGCGGGGTGAAGCGCGTGGTCGACGAGGTCGAGCAGGTTCACCTGAACGATCGCGGCTACATCGCCAGCCTGTCCACCAAGGAAGGGCGCACGCTGGAAGCGGACCTGTTCATCGACTGCTCCGGCATGCGCGGGCTCCTGATCAACCAGGCGCTGAAGGAGCCCTTCATCGACATGTCCGACTACCTGCTGTGCGACAGCGCGGTCGCCAGCGCCGTGCCCGCCGACGACGCGCGCGACGGGATCGAGCCGTACACGTCGGCGATCGCGATGAACGCCGGGTGGACCTGGAAAATCCCGATGCTGGGCCGGTTCGGCAGCGGCTATGTGTTCTCGAGCAAGTTCACGTCGCGCGATCAGGCCACCGCCGACTTCCTCGATCTTTGGGGGCTCTCGGACAAGCAGCCGCTCAACCAGATCAAGTTCCGGGTCGGGCGCAACCGGCGCGCGTGGGTCAACAACTGCGTCGCGATCGGGCTGTCGTCGTGCTTTCTGGAGCCGCTGGAATCGACGGGCATCTACTTCATCTACGCAGCGCTTTACCAGCTCGTGAAGCACTTCCCCGATACGTCGTTCGACCCGCGGTTGGCCGACGCATTCAACGCCGAAATCGTCTACATGTTCGACGACTGCCGGGATTTCGTGCAGGCGCACTATTTCACCACGTCGCGCGACGACACCGCGTTCTGGCGCGCGAACCGGCACGACCTGCGGCTGTCGGACGCGATCAAGGAGAAGGTCGAACGCTACAAGGCGGGGCTGCCGCTGACCACCACGTCGTTCGACGATTCCACGTACTACGACACCTTCGACTACGAATTCAAGAACTTCTGGCTGAACGGAAACTACTACTGCATTTTTGCCGGCCTGGGGCTGCTGCCCGACCAGTCGCTGCCGCTCTTGCGGCACCGGCCGGAGTCGATCGACAAGGCCGAGGCGATGTTCGCGCGAATCCGGCGCGAGGCCGAGCGTCTGCGAGCGAGCCTGCCGACGAACTACGATTACCTGCGCTCGCTGCGCGAGGGCGATGCGGGGCTGTCCCGCAGCCAGCCGGGGCCGACGCTCGCGACGCCGGAGATCCTGTAGTGGACCGCGCCCCGGACCGGGTACGCGCGATCGCGGCCACGCACGCTGCCGTGGCGGCCTGCGACCCGCTGCAGGCGCGCGCGCTCGTCCTGCGGCTGCCGGGCCTGAACCGTCGACGGGACGTGCCCGGCATCGTCGGGTTGCTGCGCGAGTTCCTCCCGGCGCGCGGCATGCCCTCGGGCTGGGGCTTCGTCGAAGCCGCCGCCGCGATGCGGGACATCGGGTTCTTTCTGGGATCGCTCAAGCGGCACGGACACGAGCCCGTGGACGCGGTGCCCGGGCTCGAACCGGTGCTGCTCGACCTGGCGCGCGCGACCGACCTGCCGCCGCGCGAGACGCTGCTGCACGTGACGGTCTGGAACCCCGCGGCGGCCGACGCGCAGCGCAGCTACACCGGGCTGCGCGACGAAGCGCACCTGCTCGAGAGCGTGCGCATCTCGATGGCGGCGCTCGAGGCGGCCATCGCGTTGACCGTCGAGCTGACCGACGTGCCGCTGCGCTCGCCCGCGTTCGCGCAAGGGTGCGACGCGCTGGCGGACTATCTGCAAAAAATGGTCGACTCGATCGTCTACGCGTATCGCTTCATCTCGGTGCAGGTCTTCTACGACGAGCTTCGTCCGTACTACGAACCGATTCGAGTCGACGGCCAGAACTACCTCGGCCCCGGTGCCGTGGAAATGCCCCTCTTCGTGCTGGAGCACGTGCTGTGGGGCGCGCAATCGGACCACCAGGGTTATCGGGAATTCAAGGAGACGTACCTGCCCTACGTGCTTCCCGCGTTCAGGGCGATCTACGCGCGGTTCGCCGGGCGGCCGGCGCTCGTCGACCGCGTGCTCGGCGAAGCGCAAGCGGCTCGTGCGCGGGGCGAGCCGGTCCAGGCCGGGTTGGCGGCCCTCGACCGCGTATTCGAGGTCCTGCTGCGCTTTCGCGCGCCGCACGGCAAATTGGCCGAGCGTGCGTACGAAGTCGGGCGAAGCGGCCCCACGATCGGCAGCGGCGGGTACGCGCCCAGCATGCTCGGCGATCTGCTCACGCTCACGCGCGCGGCACGGTCACGCGTTCGCGCCGTGCTCGACGCGCGCTGACGGCTCGGCGCGGGCGGCGGCCATGTGTTCCATCTCACCAGGAGAGTTTGCCTCATGACTCAGCAGAGCCCCGCGAACGGGCGCGACAACAACCACTACGACGTGATCATCCTCGGCTCGGGCATGTCGGGCACCCAGATGGGGGCCATCCTGGCCAAGCAACGGTTTCGCGTGTTGATCATCGAGGAATCGTCGCACCCGCGCTTCACGATCGGTGAATCGTCGATCCCCGAGACGTCGCTGATGAACCGCATCATCGCCGATCGCTACGGCATTCCGGAGCTGGACCACATCACGTCGTTCTATGCGACGCAGCGTTACGTCGCATCGAGCACGGGCATCAAGCGCAACTTCGGCTTCGTGTTCCACAAGCCCGGCGAGGAACACGACCCGAAGGAGTTCACGCAGTGCGTGATTCCCGAGCTGCCGTGGGGGCCGGAGAGCCACTATTACCGGCAGGACGTCGACGCGTACCTGTTGCAAGCCGCCATCAAGTACGGCTGCACGGTTCGCCAGAAGACGAGCGTGACCGAATACCACGCCGACAAGGACGGCGTCGCGGTGGCCACCGCCCAGGGCGAACGCTTCACCGGCCGGTACATGATCGACTGCGGCGGCCCGCGTGCGCCGCTCGCGACCAAGTTCGGGCTGCGCGAAGAGCCGTGCCGCTTCAAGACGCACTCGCGCAGCCTCTACACGCACATGCTCGGGGTCAAGCCGTTCGACGACATCTTCAAGGTCAAGGGGCAGCGCTGGCGCTGGCACGAGGGGACCCTGCACCACATGTTCGAGGGCGGCTGGCTCTGGGTGATCCCGTTCAACAACCACCCGCGATCGACCAACAACCTGGTGAGCGTCGGCTTGCAGCTCGACCCGCGCGTCTACCCGAAAACGGACATCTCCGCGCAGCAGGAATTCGACGAATTCCTCGCGCGGTTCCCGAGCATCGCGGCGCAGTTCCGGGATGCCGTGCCGGTGCGCGACTGGGTCAAGACCGACCGTCTGCAGTTCTCGTCGAGCGCCTGCGTCGGCGACCGCTACTGCCTGATGCTGCACGCGAACGGGTTCATCGATCCGCTTTTCTCCCGTGGGCTCGAGAACACCGCGGTAACCATCCACGCACTCGCGGCACGCCTGATCAAGGCGCTGCGCGACGACGACTTCTCCCCCGAGCGCTTCGAGTACATCGAGCGCCTGCAGCAGAAGCTGCTGGACCACAACGACGACTTCGTCAGCTGCTGCTACACGGCGTTCTCGGACTTCCGCCTGTGGGACGCGTTCCACAGGCTGTGGGCGGTCGGCACGATCCTCGGACAGTTCCGGCTCGTGCAAGCTCATGCGAGGTTCCGCGCGTCGCGCGACGAGCGCGCCCTCGATCATCTCGACGACGATCCCCCGTATCTCGGGTACCTGTGCGCGGACATGGAGGGGTACTACCAGTTGTTCAACGACGCCAAAGCCGAGGTCGAGGCCGTGAGCGCGGGGCTGAAGCCTGCCGGGGAGGCCGCGGCGCGGATTCACGCCCTCATCGACGAACGCGAATTCGCGAAGCCGATGTTCGGCTTCGGGTACTGCATCACCGGCGCCAAACCGCAGCTCAACAACTCGAAGTACAGCCTGCTGCCGGCGATGAAGCTGCTGCACTGGACGCAGACCAGCGCGCCGGCGGAGGTGAAACGGTACTTCGACTACAACCCGATGTTCGCGCTGCTCAGGGCGTACGTCACGACCCGCATCGGCCTGGCGCTGAAGTAGTCGACCGACCCCGGAACGAAAATGATAGACGACGTTCAATTGAATCAAGTGCGTGCCAGCGAACATCCGTCGGCGGCGTATGACGCGACCACGCGCGTGGCCGCGAGCTGGTACGTGGCGATGCGCTCGGACGACCTCAAGGACAAGCCGACCGCGTTGACGCTCTTCGGCCGCCCGTGCGTCGCGTGGCGCGGCACGACGGGCCGGGCCGTGGTGATGGACCGCCACTGCGCGCATCTTGGCGCGAACCTGGCCGACGGGCAGATCAAGGATGGGTGCATCCAGTGCCCGTTTCACCACTGGCGGTACGACGAGCACGGCCAGTGCGTGCATATTCCCGGCCACAGCGCGGCGGTGCACCGGCTGGAGCCTGTGCCGCGCGGGGCGCGCCAGCCGACGTGGGTCACCGTGGAGCGATACGGTTACGTGTGGGTCTGGTACGGCTCGCCGCAGCCGCTGCACCCGCTGCCCGAGATCGCCGCGGCCGACGTGGACAACGGCGACTTCATGCACCTGCACTTCGCGTTCGAGACGACGACGGCGGTCTTGCGGATCGTCGAGAACTTCTACGACGCGCAGCACGCGACGCCCGTCCACGCGCTGCCGGTCTCGGCCTTCGAGCTCAAGCTCTTCGACGATTGGCGCGCGTGGCCGGAGGTCGAATCGCTGGCGCGGGCGGGCGCGTGGTTCGGCGCCGGGATCGACTTCACCGTGAACCGGTACTTCGGGCCGCTCGGCATGCTGTCGCGCGCGCTGGGCCTGAACATGTCGCAGATGAACCTGCACTTCGACGGCTACCCCGGCGGATGCGTGATGACCGTCGCGCTGGACGGAGACGTCAAGTACAAGCTGCTTCAGTGCGTGACGCCGGTGAGCGACGGCAAGAACGTCATGCACATGCTGATCTCGATCCGGAAGGTGGGCGGCGTCCTGCGCCGCGCGACCGACTACGTGCTGTTCGGGCTCCAGACCCGGCAGGCCGCGGGGTATGACGTCAAGATCTGGAACGGGATGAAGCCGGACGGCGGCGGCGCGTACAGCAAGTACGACAAGCTCGTGCTCAAGTACCGCGCGTTCTACCGGGGGTGGGTCGACCGCGTCGGCCGATAGCGGTGCCGCGGCGATGCCGAGGATTGCTGGCGACATCGATATGCCTGATACGCGATGACAAGATGGTCGGGTCGCGCCCGGCCGGCGATTGTATCGATCGAAGCGAAGCGGGCGTGCCTGCGCGTAGGCACGCCAACCGCATGCGCTGCGGCGTGGGTAAATCCCGGTTAAAGGCACGCTGTACGGCAATTGAATTCGATATTCAGAGCAATCGGTATCCACGGCAGTGCGACGGCGCAAACGTGTGCGGCCATGGTGCGCGTCGCGCCGTCGGCGACGTATCGAAGCAGGCAAATGCCATACGCAGGTCATCTTGGATCGGGACAATTCGAAAACTCCGCCAGTGATCTCGATCTCGCTGAATGGCTCTGGTTGGATTGGGCGATGGCGTTATCCCGTCACGCGGCGCATTTCCGTCGAAATGCCTTCGCCATCTTTACGATGTCGCATCAAAACATAAATTTATGTAAGAACATAAAATTCACCATTGGGCATGGTAATTTTAAAAAGAAGAACAAACGGGGAAATAATAAGTATGGCCAAGTCGGAAAAAGCATCCGGGTTGATGCTGGTCGCCGGTTCCATCGGCTCTTCCGCGGTCGATGGCGGCAATGCGCTGCGCGTGCAGCCATTTGCGGTGCGGGTCTTGTGTGTGTGGGTCATCACGTGCTGTTTTTTCGTCGTCTATCGAGGCGAGATGCTGCCCTCCGGGGCGAAGACCGAGAGCACGGATCGCCTCGAATATTGCGCGGACATACACGGCATGGGCGCACTTCAAGCCGCCCTCGTCCTGGCTGCCGACAGGGCCGCCGGTTTCAACGTCGCCACGCGCTTGGGATGGCGCGTATCGCTGATGCGGGCCGCAGCAGGCATGGGCGCCGGCAAACGATGAGTGCGCAAACGACCTCCCCTGCATCGTGGTTGCTGCATGCGCGTGCGCCGATAGGGCGCGACGGTCCCGTGCGCATGTGGGGACGTTTCCCGACTGTAGACACCATCCGTTAGATCTTACCTGTGCCGGGGCGGCGTGCGCCGGCATTGCTTGACGTCCGGAACGACACGAATTGAATCATCAACCCAGAGCGGGCACGGCTTCCGTGCTTGCTGTCCGCGGCAGCGTTGCCGCGACCCTGTGCATCGCGGCGCTTGCGTTCGCTTCGCTGCACGCCCTGGCGGCCGATACCCCGGAACATCCATCCCCGCCGGCCGCGCCGCGTGCAAACGTCGCGTTTTTCGACGGTGCCCAGCCGCCCGAGGGCTTGCTGCAAGCGTTCGACGCCGTAGTGCTCGATCCCGCCCGGGGCTTCGATCCGGCGACGCACCCGCTCGCGCATACCGTTTGGGTCGCACGCGTACCGCACGGCGCGTCGGGCCCGGCACTCGGGCCGGCGGCGTTTGTCTCGCAGCGCATCGAGCCGTTGTGGGCGCGTGGTTATCGCGGCTTCCTGCTCGACACGCCGGAGGCGATCGCCTCGAGCGAGGCAATTCATGCGGCTTATCCAGACGCTCGTCTGATCGTCGGCGGCAACGATGCGCTGCGCGCGGCGCAACCGCATGCGAACGTGCTTTACGCGGTGCTCGGTCCGCCGCTGGTGCGCGGTTTCATGGACGGCGACGACATGCGTGCGGTACGCGACGTCGCCGCCGCAGACCGCACCGCGCGCGTCGACACGGCGCGGATTTTCATGCGTGAGACGCACGTGCCGGTGTTGTCGCTCGAGATCTGCGAGCGCACCGACCGGGCATGTGCCCGCGCGACGGCCGCCCAGGTCGTCGCGACCGGCGTGACGCCGTACGTGACGGACGCGGGCCGTGACGTCGTCGGCATCGGTGCGATCGAAGTGCTGCCGCGCAAGGTGCTGATCGTACAGAACCGCGACGCCGATACGCCAGTGGACGAAACGCGTGGCGTGCGCGACCTCGCGATGCCGCTCAATTATCTTGGCTACGACGTCGAATACGCGGATCTCGACGCACCGCTGCCGACCGATATCACACCGGACCGTTACGCGGGCGTCGTCGCCTGGATCGAAGGCGCGGAGCCCGCCGATCCTGCGAGATGGCGGCGCTGGATCGATGCGCGCATCGCGGATCACGTGCCGGTCGCGTTCATGGGACAGTTCGGCTTCGACGCCGCGCAGGAAGAGGGCGCGGCACTCGATCTGCAGCCGGTGCCCGGCCCGTTCAGGGCGCCGCTCAGCGTCGTGACGCGCGATCCGATGATGGACTTCGAGATCGATCCGAGGCCGGATGCGCGCGATCTCGTCGGGATGCGCGTCGGATCGCACAGCCGTGTGCTGTTGCGGCTTGCGGCGGCAGGCACGAACGTCGACGCGGCCGCGATCACGCCGTGGGGCGGCTATACGCTGAGTCCGTACACGGTCGTTTCGCTGAACGGCATCGGGCAGACGCGTTGGGCGATTCAGCCGATCTCGTTCGTGACCGACGCGTTGCGTCTCGTGCGGATGCCATCGCCGAGCGTCACGACCGAGAACGGCCGGCGCCTGTTCATGACGCACGTCGACGGCGACGGCTATGCGTCGCGCGCGGAATTCCCCGGTGCGGATTATTCGGGAGACGCGCTCTATCGACGTATCTTCACGCGCTACAAGGTGCCGATGACGTTGTCGGTCATCGAAGGCGAAGTAGGGCCGACCGGCCTGTATCCGAAACTGTCGCCGCGCCTCGAGGCGCTCGCGCGGCAGATGTTCGCGCTGCCGTGGGTGCAGATCGGTTCGCATACCTATTCGCATCCGTTCCAGATGGCCGACCTCGATGCGACGACGGGCGCACGCGTCGACCACCGGAACAACGTCGAGCGCGGCAACGGCGGCGACACGGCGTTCTCGCTGGATATCCCGGGCTACACGTTCGATCTCGACCGCGAGATCGCCGGCTCGATCGCCTACATCGATTCGCGCCTCGCGCCGCCGGGCAAACGTACCGAAGTGCTGCAATGGCCGGGCGACTGCGAGCCGCCCGCGGTCGCCGTGCGCAAGGCCTATGCGGCCGGCGTCCAGAACATCAACGGCGGCGACACGATCATTCGCAAGTCGGTGAACAGCTGGACCCATATTGCGCCGCTCGGCGTCGACAAGGGGCCGGGCGCGTACCAGGTATACGCGCCGAACCAGGACGAGAACGTTTACACGAACGACTGGCAGGGCCCGTTTTATGGTTTCACGCAGGTACTCGAAACCTACGACATGACGGAGCATCCGTATCGCTTCAAACCGATCGACGTGTACTACCACATGTACAGCGGCACGAAGCTCGCGTCGCTGCGCGCGCTGGACCAGATCTACTCGACCGTGCTGAAGCAGCCCGTGCTGCCTGTCTACATCACCGATTACACGCACAAGGTGCTGGACTGGCGCGGTTTCGCGGTCGCGCGCGAAATGGCCGGCGGCGCATGGGTCGTCCGCGGCAACGGCGACGTGCGCGAATTGCACTGGCCGCGCAACGACGTGCCCGACCTGCGTGCGTCGCAGGGCGTGACCGGTTATGCGCCCGGCCCGGACGGCCTCTATATCCATATTGCCGACGGCGCCGCACGTGTCGTGTTCGAGCGCGACACGGAGAACGGATTGCGCGGCGAAGTTCAACCGCATGGCCCGGGCAGGACACCGTACATCGCGCAAGCGAACGGATTCGTCCGGAACTTCCATCGAACCGCCGACGGGATGTCGTTCGAGTTCGGCGGCTACTACCAGCCGTTCGTCGAGCTCGCCGACGCGCAGCGGTGCCGTGTGCGCATCGCCGGCCGACCGATCGACGCTCGGCGCGACGGAACGGCGCTTCGTTTCGAAACGGCGGCCGACGTCCGTCAGCCGATGCGCTACCAGCCGGTCGAGATCGCGTGTGACCGGTAATCGCCCGCGTATCGCGCCGCCATGGCTCGTGCTGGTGCTGGCAGGCGTCGTGCTGCTGGCTGGCTATGCGGTTGCACCACATGACGGGTTGCGTGAGCGGATGGCCGCGGTTGGCGGCCCGAGCGATCTGAGCGCGGCGTATCTCGAAGCATGGGTGAAAGTGCGGCCGCGCGACGAAGTGCTACTGGCGATGCTCGGTGAGCAATATGTGTCGCTGGGCCGGCTCGCGGATGCGGGGCGGGTCGTTCAACGAATGGACGAGGCGGCTTCCCCGCCACTGCGGCAGGCCGCGATGAAGCTGCGGCTCGCGATCGCGCAGCAACGCACGAACGAGATGCAGGCCGACGATCCGCGCCGTTCCGCTGCGCTTGCCGCACTGCGTCTGCAGCTCTCCGACGCAGCCGCGCTCGACTGGTCCGATCGCGATCTCGAATGGTTCGCGCAATCCGCGGCATCGGTCGGTGCCCCCGCGCTCGCGCTGCGTTTCTATGTGCGCCTCGCGCGGCGCGACACCGCACATCGCGATACGTGGGACGAATACGTGTCGCGCTACGCGCTGCAGATCGGCGACTACAAGGAGGCGGCCGACAGCTGGTTCCGGCGTCAGCAGAACGCGACGACGCTCGGCGCGCGGCGACGCTGCTTCATCGCGGGCATTCGTGTGCTGCAGGCCGGCAATCTGACCGCCGATGCAATCGCGGTTGCGCAGCGCCAGAACGACGCGTTCATCGACGATCAGCCGACGCTCGTTGCGTTGCTCGATCTCGCACGGGCAGCGCAGCGGCCGGACCTGATCGAGCGGTATGCGAAGGCGTTGGCGCGGCGCGCAGGAATCGGCGGGATTGCCTATCGGAGCAGGCGCGCGGGCCGCGTGCTCGCCATGCCGGCGGTTCACTGGTCGGGTTCGACGCCGCAGACGTACGCGTATCTGGACGGTCCGATGGTATGGGGCCGCGCACGTCGCGGTAGCGTCGCGCTGCAGCTCCGGGCAGGCCAGGGCGGCCACGGCCTGTTCATCGATGCGGCGCAAGCGCAAGTCACCGCACGGACGCAACCGCGGGTGCATATCGTGAAGGTCGCGCTGCGACGACGCGACGCAATGATGCGCCTCGCCGTCGCGACGCATGTATCGAAGCATGCGGCAGCTGTGCAACTTCCGTCGCCGCCGGCTGCCGATGGGGCGGACATTGCCGATCTCCTCTATCAGTCGTTCCTGGAGTCCGCCGATCCCGCCAATGCGCAGAAGGTCGCGCTCGCGCAGCTCGCCAAGGAATCGCATTCGGCGCTGTGGCGCAAGCGCCTGGCGCAGGTGGCCGAATGGAACGGGTCGTCGCAGCTCGCGCTGAAATCCTGGCTCGACTATGCGCGACAAACCGGCGACCCCGTCGGCTGGCGGAACGTTCGGCGCATCGCCCCGATGCTGGACGACGACGCCCACCTGGCCGCTTTGCTGCAGGCGGCACGGGCGACGCCCGACGATCTCAAGCTCGTCGATTCCATCACGGCGACGTATGAGCGCCTCGGGCGGCCGGACGACGCGATCGCGTTCCTCGACCGTCTACCGCACGGCCGTGAAGCGAACGCGCTCGACGAACGCGCCGGTGCGCTCGCGGAACGCGCCGGCCACGACGACGAGGCGCTCGTGATTTACCGTCGGCTGCAACGGCGCGAGCCGCGCAATCCGCGCTACGCGCTGCACACCGCCAATGTTCTGTATCGCGACGGAGACTACGCGGGCGCACTCGATGCAATGACGAACGCGAGCCGTTACGCGCAGGACGGCGAAGTGGCGTTCTGGCGCAACTATGGCGAACTGGCGCGCCTGCTGCAACGCGACGACGCGGCGCACGACGCGTATCGTCACCTGCTGGCGAGCGATGCGGCGACACCCGACGATCTGGCCGACATGTCGTACTTCTACGATGCGTACCCGATCGACGCCGGCCGCATCTCGGCGCTCCGCTACCGGCGCGACCATACCGTGCGCGCGCTGCAGCAGGCGGTCTACTACTACACCGCGGCCGGCGCGATGGAGCGCATCGACGCGCTGCTCGCGAGCCTCACGCCGCAGGAGCGCGAGGCAGCCGAGGCGTCGCCGGGTTTTCTCGGCGTCCGCGCCGAGTACGAGCGGCAAGCCGGCCGTCCGCTCGATGCGTTGCGCGATCTGCGGCATGCGGTCGATCTGCCGGGCGCATCGGCGGATCTGAATGCGGCGCTATTGTGGACGCTGGTCGATTACGGCACGGATGCCGAGTTGCGCGCGGCGCTCAACCGCTGGCGCGACAAGGCTTCGGCTGACGCGCCGCTGTGGGGGCCGTATGCCGCGGCCGAACTCCGCCTGAACCGGCCCGTCGATGCGCTCGAATATCTGCGCCGTCAGGCCGTGATGATGTCGCACGATCCGCTGTGGCTGCTCACGTACGCCGATGCGCAGGAAATGGCGGGGCGTCCGGATCTCGCGTGGTCGATTCGTCGCAAGGTGTGGCTGCAGATCGGCGCATTTGGCCGGACGCAGGCGCGGCAGACGCCGCAGGAACGGGATGCACCGTCCTCGCTGCCGCGACGGACGACGCAGGAGCCGCAAGACGCGCAACCCGTGCAACGCGGTGTTCCGGCGCGTACATCGCAGGACATCGAGACGCGCCTGGAACTGCGCAGCCGCGGCGTCGATCTGGCCGCGCAATATTCGAGCGCCGACCACGCGGTCGCGCTGCTCGACGCACTGCTGAAGGACGGCTCGGCGACTGCCGATTTCGTCAGCGAGCGCCGTACCTTGCTCGGCGACGCACGCGGTCTTTCGCCGCTCGAGTCGTCGGCGCGGGGTAGTACGAAATCGATGCACGACATGCTGGAAAAAGATCACCGTGCGTACGCGGCAGTCGCGCAGGAGGTGGCGATTACGTGGGCGCTGTCGCACGAGGCGAATCCGCTTGCGAAGCGGTGGCTCGCGTTGCAGGCGGCAAACCTGTTCGCGCGGCCGGCGTCCGCGCAATTGACCGTCGCGCTTGCCGACGGCGACATCGGAACGATGGAGCGTCTGCTCGATCAGGGCGTGCGCTTGCCGCGCTACGACCGGATCGATGCGGCCGTAGCTGTCGATCGTCCGGGGCAAGCACAAGCGCTCGCGTTCGACGGCCTCGATGGCGCGCCCGACGACAGCGAAATGCATCGGCGTCTCGTCGAAACCGCGCTCGCGTGGCCGCAGTCGCTCGACGCGAGCATGACGACCTACGCCGAACGTCCGCTCGATTACAGCGAGCAGACAATCGCGGCAAGCCGCAAGATCGCCGGGCATTACCTGATCGGCATGACCGCCACGCTGGACCTCCAGCGATCGACGGACGCGTCGCAACTGGTCAACGTGCCGTCGGCGGACCGCTCGCTGATCTTCCATGCCAGGTGGCAGACGCGCGACGATGCGTTCACGATGAGGGCGGGCCGCCGCGAAGGACTCGACGCCTTCTATACGATCGGACTGGGCGTGGAATTCGGACGCAACGGACCGCTGCAGTTCGGCATGCGTGCGGGCCGCGATCAGGTCGCCGACGAGCTGCCGACGTTGCGCATCGGCGGGATGAAGGACAACCTGATCGCCGATGGAAGCTGGCAGGCGAACGAACGCGTGACGGTGTCCGGCAGTGTCGAGATGGACCGCTTCTACAGCCAGGCGCGCACCTATCTCGGGAGCGGCGTGCTGTCGACCGCGCAGGTGAGCTACCGAATTCGCACGGCATACCCGGACTATACGATCCGCGTCGTCGGCACGCACGGCGATTATGGTGCGGGGGGGCGGGCGGACGCGCTGATTTCGTCGCTTCTGCCTGCCGCGAGCCGGTCGGCCTCCGCAGGAAATTTCATGCCGGCCACGTACACGCAATACGGATTGTTCGCGGGGTTCGGGACCGATCTGCGCGAACGGTACACGCATCGGTGGCGGCCGTTTCTCGAGGTCGGTGTCGTGCACGATTCGATCCAGGGCGGCGGAGCGGCCATCGATGCCGGCATGGCGGGTTCGGTGTTCGGCGGGGATCATGCCGCATTGTTCATCCAGCACCAGCGTGTCTCACGCCTCGGTACGCCTGTGACGGTGGTCGGCGCGCAATACCGCTGGTTTTATTGATTCCGGTTTCCATCGTTGTGCGGCGCGAACGGAACGACGCACACGATGACGCATACAACGAAGTGAGTAGGGAGTGGTTCGATGAACGAGATGAACGAAGCGGCTGTACGGTCCGGATGGTTGCGCTGCGCGGAGGCGGCCCGGCTCGTCCGCTGGGGCGCGGCGATCGCGATGTCGGCGGCGGTGCTCGCGGGCTGCGGCTCGATGCGACAGACCGCGGCGCCGACGCTCGCGGCCAGCGATGCGGTGGCGATCGCACCGATTGCGAACTTCACCGAAACGCCCGCAGCGGGCGGGAGCGCCGCGGCGCTCGCGGCGACCATATTGCGCGCGAACGGGCTGGCCGACGTGCGTCTCGCGCCGGTCGACGGAGACGGCAACGCGATGTTCGACACCGCGCAGCGCGACACGGGCGAGCGTCGGCTCGCGTGGGCGCGCGAGCATCACGTGAAGTACGTGCTGGCCGGCGCCGTCGAGGAGTGGCGCTACAAGGTGGGCGTCGACGGCGAGCCGGTCGCGGGCCTGACCTTCGAACTCGTCGACGTCGAGTCGGGCCGGGTCGTCTGGAGCGCGGCGGGTACGCGCAGCGGCTGGAGCCGTTCGAGCCTGTCGAGCGTCGCGAATGCACTGGTCGGCCGCCTGCTCGCGCCGCTGCGGCCGCGCTCGTGATGCGCGCTCGACACGACTGGACCGGGAGACGACCATGAGCGCCGCGAACGCTACCGGCAACCCTCACGGCGGGAGCGGCCCTGCACCGGCGTCGCCTCGATCGCGTCAGGCGAATCCGTTCGGGCACCTGAGTACGGTACGCCGTCTCGTCGCGCCTGCCGCTGCACGGCCGATTTCGGTCGTGGAAACGATCGTGTTCATGCTGATCGTGCTCGCGCTTGCGTGGCACTTCGACCGGAACGATCCGCTGCTGCTGCATGCGGACTTTCCGTGGCTGTGGTTCGGCCCGCTCATCGTCGCGCTGCGTTACGGGACGCTGCTCGGGTTGCTTGCGAACGCGTTGATGATCGGCGCATGGCAATGCGTCGCCCACCTGCATCCTGCCGCCGCCGGCGAAGCGTGGCCGCTGCAGCGCTTCGCCGGCGGGTTGCTGCAGACGATCGTCGTCGGCCATTTCGGCGACACGTGGGGCGCTCGCGCAACTCGGGCGAACGCGCTCAACGACTATCTGAACGACCGGCTCGTCGCGATCACGAAGAGCCACTACCTGATGCGTCTGTCGCACGAGCGGCTGGAAAAGGATCTGCTGTCGAAGCCGACCACGCTGCGGGATTCGATCACCGAACTGCGCCGTCTGTCGCTCGCGCACGGATTCGATGCGCCGCCGCAGGGTGTGGCGAGCACGGTACGGCTACCCGGTGCGCACGCGCTGCTCGAATTCGTCGCGCAGGCGTGTCAGATCGAGGTAGCGGCGCTGTATCCGGTCGAAGGCGCGACGCACTCGCCCGCAATCGTGTGCGAACCGGTTGCGCGGCTCGGCGATGCATTCGATTTCGATCCGCGCGACGGCCTCGTGGCCCGCGCGCTCGAGACGAAATGCATCGCCCATCCGAAAAGCAGCGGCGACGTGGCGCCGAATACGGCGCTGCTGGTCGTCGCGCCGGTCGTGTGCGCCGACGGCCGCCTGATCGCGTTGCTCGCGATCAAGCGCATGCCGTTTCTGTCGCTGAACTTCGACAATCTGCAACTGCTGCTGGTGCTGCTCGGCTATTACGCCGACGGCGTCGAGCATGCGGCGTGCGTGCGGGACGTGGTGGCGGCAGTACCGGCGTGCCCGTACGAATTCGCGCTCGAGGTCGCGCGTCTGACGCGCCTGCAGCGCGAGTCGGGGATCGCGTCGTCGGCGGTCGCGCTCGTGTTCCAGCACGACGAGGCGGACGATTCGCTGTTCGAGCACGTGATGCGCGGGCGCCGTTCGCTCGATCTCATCTGGCCGTTGAAGACGCCGACGCAATCGGTGCTCGTGAACCTGATGCCGGCGACCGATACGGCCGGCGTCGACGGCTATCTCGCACGCGTCGAGGCGAGCCTCGATGCGCAGTTCGGTCTCGATCTCGAAGGCGCGCGCATCGGCGTGCATACGTTGCATCTGGGCAGCCTCGAACCGGGGCCGGCATTGCAACGCCTGCTGAAGGGAAGCGGCATCCATGTATAGGCTGCGATCCGGTTCGTGGGCCCCCAGCGCGTTACGGGTGCCCCCGGCGTCGATGCTGGCCGCACTCGCGTCGTCCGTCGGCATTGCGATCGTCGCGGCGCTGCAGTATGCCGTGCTCGCGCGGTTCGGCGGGTTCGCCCAGGCCGGGGCGGCGATACCCGTTCCCGCACCGCCGGTCGCCCCCCTGTGGCCCGCGTTCGGCGCGATGGTGGTGGGCGGCGCGGCGCAGGCGGTGCTGTACCGGCAGTTGCTGCCGCAACGTTACCGAACCCCACGCAACGGGACGCTCGCGGCGCTCTGGCTCGCCTGTACGTTCGTGCCTGTCGGCGGCGGCCTCGTCGTGCTGGCCAGCTGTGCGTGGGCGGCTTGCTGGCCCGCGAAGCAGGGCGACGACGCATACGCCGACGTGCCTTTGCCCGAGTTCGTCACCTATCTCGTGTCGCGCGTCTCGCACGGCGGCGGCGCGCGTCTGCAGGCGCGTCTCGTGAATACCCGGGTGGCCGCGTCGGATCGTCTCTCCGCGCTCGTTGCGATCCAGAACATGCCGACGCGCACGACCGGCACGCTGCTGCGCGATCTGCTCGCCGATCCTCTCGAAGACGTGCGGCTCATCGCATACGGCACGCTCGACCGCGCCGAGAACGAGATCGCGCAGAACATCTTCCACGCGCAGCAGACGCTCGACGCCGCCCACGACGACGCAACGCGCCAGGCGACCCACCGCCGGCTTGCCGAGCTGTACTTCGAGCTGGTCTATCAAAATCTCGTGCTCGGTGCGGTGCACGGGCACACGCGCGAACAGGCCGACCGCCACGCGCAGGCCGCGCTCGCAATCGATGAAGGCGACGCGGCGATGTGGCTCGTTCGCGGCCGCCTCGCACTCGCGACCGGCGACGCGGACGCGGCCATGCAATACATGAGCCGTGCGCTCGAATGGGGCTTTCCGCGCGAGCGTCTCGTGCCGTGGCTGGCCGAGGCCGCATTCCTGCGCGGCGAGTATTCGCGCACGGCCGAGCTGCTCGCGTCGCTCGGCAACGCCGCCGCGCTGCCCGTTCTCAATCCCGTCGTAAGTTACTGGTCGTCATGAAACCGTCCATTCACCGCCGTGCCGGTCCGTCGACCGCGATCGACGTCTGCCTGCTGCTCGAAGGCACGTTCCCGTATGTCCGAGGCGGCGTATCGAGCTGGGTCAACGAGATGATTCGTGCATACCCGCTCAAGCACTTCGCGATCGTGTTCATCGGCAGCCGGGAAGACGACTATCATGGCGCCGCGTACGCATTGCCCGACAACGTCGTCCACTTCGAGTCCCATTATCTGTATGGCGACGTGCCTGCCGATGCGGGCAGCGCACGGGAGATTCCCGGCAACCCCGAAGCGTTCAAGCGTTCGGCTGCGCTGCACGATGCGTGGCGCGGGCAGGACACGGACGGTGCCGCGGCGAACCCGGCTGCGCTGATGGCCGATCTCGTCCAACTGATCGACGACGACGGACCGCTGAACGAGCGGCAGTTTTCCACCAGCCGCGCGGCGTGGGACTTCATCGTCGAGCGTTATCATCGCTATTGCACCGACCCTTCCTTCACCGACTACTTCTGGACGGTGCGGATCATGCACAAGCCGCTGTGGCAGCTTGCGCGGATCGCACGCGGACTGCCGCCGGCGCGCGTCTATCACACCGTATCGACGGGTTATGCGGGCTTTCTCGGTGCGCTGTTGCATTACCGCACGGGCCGGCCGTTGCTCGTTTCCGAGCACGGTATCTATACCAAGGAACGCAAGATCGATCTGCTGCAAAGCGAGTGGATCCGCGACAACCGGGGCGCGTTCGAGCGGGACGTATCGACGATCAGCTATTTCCGCGCGCTGTGGGTGCGTTTCTTCGAAGCACTCGGCAAGCTCGCCTACGACGCGGCCGACGAGATCGTCGCGCTCTACGAGGCCAATCGGCACCGTCAGATTGCCGACGGCGCCGATGCCGCCCGGACGCGCAACATTCCGAACGGCGTCGACGTGGACGGCTTCGCGCCGCTGCTGGACAAGCGGGACGGCGGCCCGCGCCGCGTCGTCGCGCTGATCGGCCGTGTGGTGCCGATCAAGGACATCAAGACATTCGTCCGCGCGATGTTCATCGCATCGCGGACGATGCCGGAAATCGAAGGCTGGATCGTCGGGCCGGAAGAAGAGGATCCCGCCTATGCGCTGGAATGCCGGGCGCTCGCGCAGAGCCTCGGGCTCGCGACGACGGTGCGCTTTCTCGGCTTCCAGCGGATTCACGACATTTTGCCGAAAGTCGACGTGATCGCGCTGACGTCGATCAGCGAGGCGCTTCCGCTCGTCGTGCTCGAAGGCTTCGCGGCCGGCGTGCCGTCGATTACCACCGACGTCGGGTCTTGCCGGCAACTGATCGAAGGGCTCGGAGAGGACGACCGCGCGTTCGGGACCGCCGGCGCGGTCGTGCCGATCGCGAATCCTGCCGCGTTCGCGCAGGCGGCGCTCGACCTGCTCGGCGACGCGCAGCGCTGGCAGGCCGCACAGCAAGCCGGTCTCTCCCGTGTCCGCCGCTTCTACACGCGTGCACAGATGATCGACCGGTATCGGGCGTTGTACGATGCGCTCGCGATCGCTCCCGACCGGATGCGTCGCGGGCAGCCGTTCGAAGCCGGCTGCCCGGTGCACCGTGCACGGGCGGGCGTGGCTGCATCCGGCTCGAGCAAGGAGGGCCGCTGATGGCCGGCATCGGCTTCGAATTGCGCAAGATCCTGCGGCAACAAACCCTCTTCGGCGTCGCGCGCGCATACGCGTATGCGGGGCTGATCAGCTCCGGGCCGCTGATTCTTTCGATATTTGGGATCCTGATCATTGGCGTGATGAGCGTCGCGTTCGTGATACCAAAATATGCGATCGTCCAGTTTCAAGTGTCGGTGACTTACCTGATCGCGTGCAGTCTGATTCTGACCGGGCCGCTGCAATTGTCGTTCACGCGCTTCATCTCCGACCGGGTGTTCGAAAAGCGCGACGATCTCGTGCTGTCGAACTATAACGGCGTGGCGCTCATTGCCACGGCGGCATCGGGATGCGTCGGCTTCATCGCGGTGGCGGCGGGATTTCGCGGTGAGCCGCTGCTGTATCGGCTGCTGATGGTCGTGGGATTCGTCATCGTCAGCAACATCTGGATCGCGGTGATCTTTTTGTCCAGCGTGAAACAGTACCGGCAGATTCTTGCGGTGTTCCTGGTCGGCTATGGCTGCACGGTCGCGTTCGCGCTGATGCTGAACCGGCAGGGCATCTGCGGCCTGCTCGGCGGTTTCGTCGCCGGGCATCTCGTCTTGTTTGCCGGGCTTTCGGGGTTGATCTACCGAAACTACCGCAGCGATCGCTTCGTGTCGTTCGACTTGCTCGACCGGCGCTTCGCGTATCCGACGCTCGCGCTCGTCGGACTGCTGTTCAATCTCGGCGTATGGCTCGACAAATTCATGTTCTGGTATGCGCCGGGCACGGGGGCGCAGGTGATCGGCCCGTTGCATGCATCGGTGATCTACGACATTCCCGTGTTCATCGCGTACGTTTGCGTGATGCCCGGGATGGCGACGTTCCTGGTACGCATCGAGGCGGATTTCGTCGAGTATTACGATGCGTTCTACGAAGCCGTGCGCAGTGGAGCAACGCTGCGGCACATCAACGACATGCGCGACATGATGGTCGGCAGCGTGCGCACCGGGCTGTATGAAATCATCAAGGTGCAGGCCGCCGTGCTGGTGCTGATCGTCGCATTCGGTCACTGGCTGCTGGCGGCCCTGAATATTTCGACGCTGTACCTTCCGCTTCTGCTCGTCGACGTGATCGCCGCGAGTCTGCAGGTGCTGCTGTTGGGTTTGCTGAACGTGTTCTTCTATCTCGACGCGCGTCGGCTGGTCGTGGCGCTGTCGGCGGCTTTCGTCGTGCTCAACGGCGTGCTGACCGGCATTACGCTATGGATGACGCCGGATGCATACGGCTACGGCTTCGCGCTTGCGCTGCTCATTCTCGATGTCGCGGCGGTGCTGTTGCTCGACCGCAAGTTCGGCCGCCTCGAATACGAAACCTATATGTTGCGTCATTGAGGGGATATGTTTTCATTCCGAATCCGTCGGTCGCGCAGGCGGCCGACGTTGGCAGCGGCATCGTCCGTCGCTGCCATCGCAGTCGTCATCTTGGGCGCGCTGTGCGGGCGGCCAGGACATGCGCAGCCCGCACCGCCCGTATCGTCGCCTGACGCGTGCGATCCGGCCGATGCGATGCGTCCGCATTCCGTCGCGTTCTTCTACGGCAACGACGTGCCGGTTCGTCAGCTGGAGAAGTTCGATGTCGTTGTCGTCGAACCCGACAGCGGCTTCGATCCACGCGCGCAAGACGTGCGATGCCCTGCATGGTTCGCCTATGTGAGCGTCGGCGAAGTCACACCAGAGCGCGACTATGCGCGCAGGATCCCGAAACAGTGGTTGTTCGGGCGTAATACGACCTGGGCGTCGGCGGTCGTCGATCAGTCGGCACGAGGGTGGCCGTCGTTTTTCGTCGAACAGGTGATCGCGCCGCTGTGGGCGCGTGGTTACCGCGGCTTCTTTTTCGATACGCTGGATTCGTACCAGCTCGTCGCGAAGACGGAAGCGGCGCGCGCGAAGCAGGCGGCTGGCCTTGTCGCGGTGATCCGCGCGGTGAAGTCGCGCTACCCGAGCGCGCAACTGATCCTGAACCGCGGCTTCGAGATCTTGCCGAGGGTGCACGACGCGATCGCCGCGGTTGCATTCGAATCGCTGTTCGGCAGCTGGGATCAGCGCAACCGGCATTACGGCGCCGTCCCTGCAGCGGATCGCGACTGGCTGCTCGCGCAAGCAAAGGCAATTGAAGAGCGCTACGCGCTACCGGTGATCTCGATCGACTATTGTGCGCCGGACGATGCGGCGTGCCGCAGCACGATCGCCGCGAAGATTCGCGCGACGGGTCTCATTCCGTACGTGACGGATGGTGCATTGCGCACCGTCGGCACGGGCCCCGATGCGGCGGCATCACGGTAATGCCGCGAGACGAGGTTGGGCGGAGGTTGACGCATTCGGCGTCCTGCTGGACTGTTTTGTCGATCTGTGTCGAGAGACGGGTGTGCGCGGCTACGCGGCCGCGGGGGATGATCGGTTCCTGGAGCCCTATAAGGCAGGCCTCAAGCAGTTCGCCACGTCGTTCGACGTCGTTCGTGGCCTCACTGCGGACAACGCGACGCAGCAGCGTCGTCTCGAGACACTGCGCGACATGCATCGGAAGGTGGCGGAGGTCGACGACAAGCTGATCGCCATGCGGCGTGACGTCAATGCCGGTACGCAGCCTGCCAACGCGCTGATCGACTACTTCAAGCAGGGCGACGACAAGCAGTTCATGGATCGCTATCGAGCCGTGGCCACCGAGCTGAACGAGGCCGAGCAGTCGCTGCTCGATCAGCGTTCAGGAGAGGTGGCCAGCTTGACTGCGTTGACCAAGTTGACGCTCGCGGCGGCAGGCATCATCACCGTCATCCTGTCGATCGTGCTGGGAACCGTCATCACGCGCGGCATCATGCGGTCGCTGGGTGGCGAGCCCGCCGACGCCGCGGTCGTGGCCGGGCGGATTGCCGAAGGCAATCTCGAAGCATCCGTGCCGGTCGCGCCGAACGATCGCGGCAGCCTGATGGCATCGCTCGAATCGATGCGGCGGCAACTGAGCGGCATCGTGTCGGAAATTCAGTCGACCGCGGAATCGATCACGACTTCGGCTGGTGAGATCGCGCAGGGTAACCTGGACCTCTCGCAGCGAACGGAAGAGCAGGCGGCTTCGCTCGAGGAAACGGCGGCCAGCATGGAGCAGCTGACCGCGACGGTTCGTCAGAATACGGAAAACGCCAAGCAGGCGAATGCGCTTGCGGGCAGCGCGTGCGAGGTCGCGATGCGCGGCGGCGAAGTGGTGAGCCAGGTGGTCGACTCGATGCGTGCCATTGCGAACAGTTCGGGCAAAGTGGCCGAAATCATTACCGTGATCGAAGGGATTGCGTTCCAGACGAACATCCTCGCGTTGAACGCGGCCGTCGAGGCCGCGCGTGCGGGCGAGCAGGGGCGCGGCTTTGCGGTCGTGGCCGGCGAAGTGCGCACGTTGGCGCAACGCAGCGCGAACGCGGCCAAGGAAGTGAAGGATCTCATCACGGGTTCGGTGGAGAGCGTGGCGCAGGGGTCGCAGCAGGTCGAACGCGCGGGCACGACCATGTCGGATATCGTGCAGTCCGTGCGGCGCGTGACCGACATCATGAGTGAAATCGCATCGGCGTCGGACGAGCAGGGAACGGGTATCGAGCAGGTGAACGTCGCCGTCGGCCAGATGGACTCGGTCACGCAGCAGAACGTGGCGCTCGTGGAGCAGGCATCGGCAGCGGCGCAGGCGATGGCGCAGCAGGCAACCACGCTGCGCGAGGTGGTCGGGATATTCAGGATCGGTCGCGCGCTCCCGCACTGACGGGCTCGGCCTCGGAGCTTCGCCGGAAGTCGACGCGACAGGCGTCGATGCGTGTTGGCGCGAGCCGTCTACAGGTTCTCGACCGGAACGGGGATCGTCTCGCCTTGATACGGCATCTCCGAGAACGGTCCGACCGCGCGAAGGATCCGGTGCCGGTTCAGTTCGAAGGCCAGCCGAATCTGCTGTTCGCTCGTATCCCGGGCACCGAGGCAGGCGCACACCGTCGACGTGCCACATCGGGGCCTATGCCGGACAACGCACTGCCGGCAGCGAGCAATCGGATGTGTCAATCGATCGATACACCGGCGTCAACGAATTAGACGTCGATCGAGGTGGATACGCCGGATGTGACCCGGGACGATTCGTCGAGCCACGCGATGATCGAATCGTACAGCGCGGCAAGGTGGTCGGCGCGCTCGCCGATCCGCTTGAGCATGTCCCGTTGCTCCGCCGTCGTGGCTTCCCATTGCCAACGCATGAATTGCTCGTATTGAATCGGCAGCAGCTTTCGTTGCCCGATGTAGTCATGCCTGACTCGCTCGCGCATCGCAAGGTCGGGCATGTGTCGTTCCGTCGTGTGCCGGGTCAATTTGTCGAAGGTCGCCCGGGCTTCGTCCACTTGAGCGTCGACCAGATAGAACAGGCTCGGCAAAAACTCGATGGGCCGCCATACCGGCGGCCGTTGTGTGTCTTTCGTCATCGTTTGAATGTCGATCAAGCTTCGCTCGGACGGTTCCAGCGCGCGCCGACGTCGACCGTTTCCATCAGTCGATCGATGTCGAGCAGGGTCAGCAGTTGTTTGCCGTCGTCTCCTTCGTGGACGGCGAGGCCCGTGACGAATTCCGTTTGCATCGCGGTCCCGACCTCCGGCGCCGGGCGGCGCGCGGAGCGATCGATATCGACGACGCTGCTCACCGAGTCGACGATCAGGCCGATCGTCTGTTCCGCACCGTCGAGTACGATGATGGCGGTCGGCACGGTGTCGCCGATCGGGTCCAGCGAGAACGTCATACGCAGGTCGACGATCGGCATGACGAGGCCGCGCAGGTTGATCGTGCCTTTGACGAACGGCGGCGCATCGGCGGCGGGCGTCGGTTCTACATAAGGGCGGATCTCGCGGACACTCTGGATATCGATTCCGTATTCGTCGCCGCCGAGTACGAAGGCGACAAATATCTGCGTGGTCGCGTCGCCGGCGTTATCGCGTCCGGGTGTGCTCTCCGCGATTTCAACTGCTTCCGTCATGTCATGCTCCAGGAAACGGATGGTTCGTGCCGAATCAAAAGGTGGTCCAGTCTGCTGCAGCGTCCATCGCGGCACGGGGTGACGGTGTTCTCGCCTCCGTCACGGGCGTGCGGCCCGGTCGCACCGGCCGCGACACGGCCGCCGTGGCTGCCGCACCCCGGTGCGCCGCCGGCTGGTCGTATGCACGGCTGTCCGCGGACCCGACGCGGAAGAACGAGACAGCCTCGGTCAATCGATGGCCCTGATCCTCGAGCGACTTCGACGCGGCCGCCGCTTCCTCCACCAGTGCCGCGTTCTGTTGCGTGACTTCGTCCATCTGCGTGATCGCGATGTTGACCTGTTCGATCCCGCGACTTTGTTCGGAGGACGCCGCGGCGATTTCACCCATGATGTCCGTCACGCGCGCCACGGCCTTCGTCACTTCGGCCATCGTGTGACCTGCATCGTCGGCAAAACGCGAGCCGTCCCGAATCTTCTGGACGGATGCGCCGATCAACGCCTTGATTTCCTTGGCTGCGCTCGATGAACGTTGCGCGAGGCTTCTCACTTCGCTCGCCACGACGGCGAAGCCGCGACCCTGTTCACCCGCGCGGGCAGCTTCCACGGCGGCGTTCAGCGCGAGGATATTGGTCTGGAACGCGATGCCTTCGATGATCCCGGTGATCTCGGCTATCTTCGACGAGCTGTCGCTGATGTCGGTCATGGTTTCCACGACCTGGCTGACGACCGCGCTGCCTTTGTGGGCGACGTCCGACGCGCCGTTGGCCAGGGCGCTCGCCTGTTGCGCGCTCTCCGCGTTCTGCCGCACGGTGGCGGTGAGCTGTTCCATGCTCGATGCCGTCTCCTGCAGCGACGCCGCCTGTTGTTCCGTGCGGGACGACAGGTCCTGGTTACCGGACGCAATCTGGCTGGATCCCGTCGCGATGCTGTCCGCAGCGGTGCGGACTTGCCCGATCAGCCGGACGAGGCTCGCCTGCATCTCGCCCATCGACGCGAGCACGCTACCTTGCGGCGCGGCCGCGGCGCCGTCGACGGTGCCGAGGTCGCCCGCCGCGACGCGGCGTGTGATGTCGCTCAGGTCGCCGGGTTCCGCGCCGAGTGCGCGCGTGATGCTGCGCGTGATCAGGCATGCCGCAACGACGGCTGCCGCGAGTGCAGCGAGACAGATGCCGATCAGCAACGCGCGGTGTCGGCTGTACTGTTGCACGGACGCCTGCTTGCTCTCAGCCGCCCGATTGCTTGCAAAACCGGCGTAGGTGTCGGCTGCTGTGACAAGTTCCTTCAGTAGCGGCCGGCATTGATCGTCGATCATCGCGATCGCCTGATCCCGCTGGCCGTGTAACGCAGCGTCGCCGATCGCGACGGCCACCGGGCCATATCGCGATTCAATGCGGTTGATCTCGGCCACCAGCACGCGGGCTTTCGCCGTCACGTCTGGATTTGTGGCGATTGCTTCGTTCAGCTGGCGAAGCCGTGTCTGCACTTCCTCATGTGCCTGTGTCATCGCAACGCGCTCCGCTTCGACATCGGCGGGTTTCATCACGAGCACGAGATTGCGGACGGCGACCGCGCGCTGAAGTACAGCCGCACGAATTTTCTCCGTCAACGCCGCGCGTGCGCGCGCCCCGTCGACGTAATCCGCGAAGCTGTCGTTCGCATCCCCGAGCGCACTGATTGCAAGCACCGAAACCAGAACCACCAGCGCAGCCATCATGCCGAAGGTCAGCGCGAGTTTCGCTCGCACGGTCAATTGTCCGAAGCTCATGTTTAATCTTCCCCTGTCGTTCGCCCTTGTCGAGCGGATATCGTTGTGCTTGTTATGAACGTCGGGTCGGGAAAGCGTCGACATGCATCCAAGCCCATCCGCGCCCCGTCGTTGTAACCGCGACCACGCAGATACCGGTACCGGCTTCGATGTCTTCGCATGCCGGTTCGCGAAGGACGAGCGCCGCCTGCCTGGTACGATCTGCGAGATCGTTCCGAGCAATACACGCAAGTGGTGTGCCACATAAAGGGGGCTGTCGGGCAAGGCTTTGCCGGCAGTGCGGCAGCGGGAGTGTCAACGCGCCCGGACACGCGTGTCCGGAAATCCGACGCTATCCGATGTCGAGACTCGCCATGCGCGTGTACGGAGACCGGGAGCTCATGCCGAGCCGCTTCGCCGCTTCCGCGCGATTGTCGCCGGTGAGTTCCGGCGTGAGCAGAAAACGGCTGCCTTGCACCGCCGCTATATGGCGATCTGCGTCGAAGAAAGAACCTGCTTGAGCACCATGAAAGTCCGAATCTGACGCACGCCGGGCAGGTAAAGCAGTTGCTCGGCATGGAGCCGGTTGAAGCTTTCGCTATCGCGCGTGCGCAGCATCATGAAGTAGTCGAACTCGCCGGTCACCACGTGGCATTCCATGCAGCCGGATACGTTCTGTGCGGCTTTTTCAAACGCGGCAAAGGATTCGGGGGTCGATCGATCCAGCACGACCCCGATGATCACGACCATGCCCGCATCGAGGGCAGGCGCGTTGAGCAACGCGACGATTCCTCGGATCAAACCCAGGCTCTTGAGCCGTTCGACGCGGCGCAAACAGGCCGGCGCACTCAAATTGACCTTCGCCGCCAGCGCGACGTTCGAGATCGATGCGTCCTTCTGAAGGGCCCGCAGGATTGCTTTGTCCGTACGGTCAAGTTCGACGTGGCTCGCGTCAGCCGGGCGCGATTTGCCGAGAAATTTTGTTGTCGATTTCATCGGTTCTAAAAAATAACAATTCGTGGAGATGGGGGAAATTGTATTTCAAAGTGCGGCGATGGACGGATGTTTGCAACCCCGTTTCGTAGGTATTTCACTAGAATTTCTTCGTGCCCGGTCGCCCTTGACGACATCGGGCGTCGGAACCCACCGCCCACTTTCGGAGAACCTCCGTGAACCTCGATCGCTTCCCGCGCCACAAGCTGACCTTCGGACCCACCCCCATTCATGAGTTGCCGCGCCTCGGCAAGGCGCTGGGTGGCAAAGTGCATCTCTATGCAAAACGCGAAGACTGCAACAGCGGCCTGGCGTTCGGCGGCAACAAGACCCGCAAGCTCGAGTACATCGTGCCGGACGTGCTGGCGAGCGGCGCCGACACGCTGGTATCGATTGGCGGCATCCAGTCGAACCAGACGCGTCAGGTCGCGGCAGTCGCGGCTCATCTTGGCCTGAAATGCGTGCTGGTTCAAGAAAACTGGGTCAACTACTCGGACGCCGTGTATGACCGCGTCGGCAACATTCAGATGTCCCGCATGATGGGCGCCGACGTTCGGCTGGTCAGCGACGGCTTCGACATCGGCATTCGTCCGAGCTGGGAAGAGGCGCTGGAGAGCGTTCGCAACGCGGGCGGGAAGCCGTATCCGATCCCCGCCGGTTGTTCCGAGCATCGGCTTGGCGGCCTCGGGTTCGTCGGTTTCGCGGAGGAAGTGCGCGCCCAGGAAGCCGAACTCGGATTCAAGTTCGACTACATCGTCGTGTGTTCGGTGACCGGAAGCACGCAGGCCGGCATGGTCGTCGGGTTCGCGGCGGACGGACGCGCGGATCGCGTGATCGGTATCGATGCGTCGGCCAAACCCGAGCAGACGCGCGAGCAGATTCTTCGCATCGCACGCCAGACCGCCGATCTCGTGGAACTCGAACGGCCGATCGAGGACGCGGACGTGGTGCTCGATACGCGCTACGGGGGCCCTGAATACGGCTTGCCGTCGGAAGGGACGCTCGAAGCGATTCGACTGTGCGCGAAGACCGAGGGGATGCTGACCGACCCGGTTTATGAAGGCAAGTCGATGCACGGGATGATCGACAGGGTGCGCCGCGGCGAGTTTCCGGAAGGGTCCCGGGTCTTGTATGCGCACCTCGGTGGCGTCCCCGCATTGAACGCATACAGCTTCCTGTTCAAGAACGGTTGAGGCTCGGCTGCGTTCCGGCTGCAAGTTGAGTCGGAACGCGGCGTGCATATCGCCAATTCGGGGTGCCAAGTATGGACATGCAGAATCGACTTCCGGCCAGCACGATGACGGACCCCGACCCGGAGGAGCTCCGGGAATGGTGCGACGCGCTCGATGGCGTGTTGCACGCGTGGGGCGGCGATCAAGGCAAGGCGCGTGCACGTCACCTTCTCGACTCGTTGCAGGCGCACGCACAGGCCCGTCGCGTTGCGTGGCGGCCGCCGTTGGTCACGCCGTACGTCAATACCGTGGCGCCTGAAGAGCAGCCAGCCTATCCGGGCGATCTGCACATCGAGCGGCGGATCGCGGCGTTGATACGGTGGAACGCACTCGCGATGGTGGTCCGCGCCAACCGCGCGCAGGGAGAGCTCGGCGGGCATATCGCAAGCTATGCTTCCGCCGCGGATCTGTTCGAGGTCGGTTTCCAGCATTTTTTTCGCGGCCCGGATGCGGTGCACGGCGGCGATCTGGTGTTCTTCCAGGCGCATTCCGCGCCGGGCGTCTACGCTCGGGCGTTTCTCGAGGGACGATTGTCGGAAGAATCGCTGTCCCATTATCGCCAGGAGATCGTGGGGGAGGCTCGCGGCATCCGGGGATTGAGTTCGTATCCTCATCCCTTTTTGATGCCGGACTTCTGGCAGTTTCCAACCGGATCGATGGGGCTGGGGCCGCTCAACGCCATCTATCAGGCGCGGTTCATGCGGTACATGGACAATCGCGGCTTGAAGGAGCACGGCGACCGTCGCGTGTGGGGTTTTTTCGGCGATGGAGAAATGGACGAGCCCGAGTCGATCGGCGCGTTGACGCTCGCGGCTCGCGAGCGGCTCGACAACTGCACATTCGTCATCAACTGCAATCTCCAGCGACTGGATGGCCCCGTCCGCGGCAACGGCCGGGTCATCGACGAGCTCGAGGCGTTGTTCGCCGGCGCCGGATGGAACGTCATCAAATGCATCTGGGGCTCGGAGTGGGATGCGTTGCTCGGCCGCGATCATGCCGGGGTGCTCGAGCGCGCTTTCGCGAACACCGTCGATGGCGATTTTCAGACATTGTCGGCCAATGACGGCGCGTTCAATCGCGAGACGTTCTTCAGCCGGAATCCGGAACTGCGAGCGCTGGTGGAGTCGCTGTCCGACGACGACATCGCGATGCTTCGGCGCGGCGGGCACGATCCCGTGAAAATCCATGCGGCTTTTGCCGCGGCGACCGTCAGGAATGGTCGACCGTCGGTGGTGCTTGCCAAGACCATGAAGGGTTATGGCATGGGCACGATCGCGCAAGGGCGCATGACGACGCATCAGCAGAAAAAGCTGGAGCGGGACGACCTGATTGCATTTCGGGATCGATTCGCGCTCCCGCTTTCCGACGAAGCGGCATCGGAAGCGCGGTTTTATCGGCCGCCGCACGATAGCGACGAGCTGCGGTACTTGCGGGAGCGTCGCGAGACGCTTGGCGGCTATCTTCCCCAGAGACGTGCGGCATCCGAGCGACTGGTGGTGCCCCCGCTGGCGAGCGTCGCCGGCTTCTCGATGAATGCGGACGGCAAGGTCATGAGTTCGACGACCGCCTTCGTCAGGCAACTCGGTGCGCTGCTCAAGGACGCCAACCTTGGCCCGCGACTGGTTCCGATCGTGGCGGACGAGGCCAGAACGTTCGGCATGGCGAATCTTTTCAGACAGGTCGGCATCTACGCGCCGTTCGGGCAGTTGTACGATCCGGAAGACAATTCGTCGATGCTCTCGTATCGTGAAGCGTCCGATGGTCAAATTCTCGAGGAAGGTATTACGGAGGCAGGGGCCATCTCGTCGTGGACGGCCGCTGCGACGAGTTACGCCGTGCACGGTATTCCGATGATGCCGTTCTATATTTACTACAGCATGTTCGGTTTTCAGCGTATCGGCGATTTGATCTGGGCGGCTGCGGACCAGCGCGCCCGGGGTTTTCTCGTCGGTGCCACGTCAGGCCGCACGACGCTCGGAGGAGAAGGATTGCAGCATCAGGATGGCTCGAGTCATCTTCTCGCGTCGACGATACCGACGTGTCGGGCGTACGATCCGTCCTTTGCCGGCGAACTGGCGGTGCTGATCGACTACGGGTTGCGGCGCATGCTGAGTGACGCGCAGGACGAGTTCTATTACGTCACCGTGACCAATGAGAACGTCGCGCAACCGAGTATTGCTGACGCGTCGCATGAAGGTATCGTGAAAGGCATGTATCTGTTCCGACAAGGAGGCCGCTTTCACAGGCGGGTTCAGTTGTTCGGCAGCGGCGCGATCATGGGCGAGGTGCTCAAGGCGGCGGACGAACTCGAGCGGTTACATGGGGTGGCCGCGGACGTCTGGAGTGTTACCAGCTATGTCGAGCTGGGGCGGGATGGCGCGCGATGCGAGCGGGAATGGCGGCTTGGTTCGGGCGACATCGGGGACGCGTGGATTGCTCGCCAGTTGCGTACGACGGTTGGGCCGATTATCGCTGCGTCCGACTATGTGAAAGCGCTTCCGGAAATGGTGCGTGCGTATATTCCGGACGGACGGCGGTATGTCACGCTTGGGACCGATGGGTTTGGTCGAAGCGATTCTCGCGCGCAGTTGCGGCGGTATTTTGAGGTGGACGCGCAAGCCATCGTGCAGGCGGGGTTGCGGGCCCTCGAGGGGCAGGCGGCGGGGAATGAGGTTCGCGAACGGGCAGGGGCCTCTCATGTCGTCGGGGTGGTGGCGCACTGACGTGGGGCTCCCCGGGAATATGGTCGGGGCCGTTGTTTTAGGCGGCTCTCCACACGCTTGTCGTTGAACCCGTTTTGCTATCGGTCTATTAGCGTCGCCCCTGCGCGGGGCGGCGGTCACTTTTCTTTGTCTTCCAAAGAAAAGTAACCAAAAGAAAGGCGCGTCCTTGGGCGGACGGCAAAGGTGGTTCTGCTCAGGTTGGCGGTTTCTTTGCCGCCGTAGGTCGTGGTATGTCGGGACTGGGTGGTGGCAGTACGAAGTCGTCGCGCAACTAGTCGGCCGTTTGCAGCTGCTTCACCAATTCGCCAACGAAGTCGACCAGGACGGTCGACAACACTCGGCCCGACAGGGTCTGGATCTGGATCGCACGCAACGACATGCCCGGATGATCGATCGGTATCGCTACCAGACCGTCCGTCGCCAGACGCGCCTGCACCGTCAGACGGCTGGTCAGGGACACGACTCCCGACATTTGAGTGAATGCATACAGCATGTTGGAGTTGTTGCAGGTCAGGACAGGCTCGAAGAGAAGATTCTCCAGGCTCGCCGTCGTATCGAAAAGCTGACGGATCGTCGTGCCGCGGTCAAGCAGCGCAATCGGGAAATTCCGCAACTCGGCCATCGATACCGTCGCATGCCCGGCCAGCGCGTGAGAACGGGGCATGACGGCACAAATGGGCGCGCTCCGCGTGTACTCGACGTTGATCTCCGGCTCTCGTACGACACCGAACGTCAGGCCGATATCGGCTTCGCCGCTCCGTACGTGTGCCGTCACCTCTTTCGGCGCTGTCACTGCCACCTCGAAACGGGTACCGGGCGACTTTTCCAGAAATTGCGTGATGGCGCGAGGGAGAACATCCCGGGCAAACGCCTCCGACGTCGAGACGCGGATCGTGCTTCGATCGAATGAGTTCAGCGCCTTGATCTCCTCGAGCACCTGCTGACCTTCAAGCAGGGTTCGCCGGACATGCGCAGCCAACAGCTCCCCGGCCTTGTTGGGGACCATGCCGCGCGCCTGACGCTCGAACAGCGGGCAGCCGACCTCCTCCTCGAGCTTCGTTATCTGACGGCTGATCGCCGAGATCGAAACGTGCAGCTTTTCGGACGCCTCGCTCAGCGAACCGGTGTTGGCAACGGCAAGGAAGTATCGGAGTGCAGCGTTGTGCATGACGTCCGCCAAGTTTGCGTTATTGGAAAGCAGGGCACGCAAAAAAGTCAATTGTGGTGCGCGTTTTGGCTCCGTACGCTTGATCCATCAGGGCTGCACAAACCGCTCTTCCACGATACACGCGAGGATCACCATGACGCGTCGCCAAGCAATCGACTCTGCCACAAAATATTTCGATTCGGGTGGATTCCTGACAGATCTCGCACGCCGCGTCCACATGGCGACGGAAAGTCAGGATTCCGGAAGGGCCGGCGAGCTTCGAGCCTACCTCGTCGACGAGATCATCCCATCGATCGACCGTATTGGTTTTGAGTCTCGTATCGTCGAAAACCCGGTTGCGGGGAGCGCGCCGTTCTTGATTGCGACACGTATCGAGGATCCCTCGCTTCCGACGATCCTGATGTACGGGCACGGTGATGTCGTCCGTGGCCATGACGGACAGTGGAACGACCAGATGTCGCCATGGAACATTACGATTGAAGGAGACCGGTGGTTTGGGCGGGGCACGGCGGACAACAAAGGGCAGCACACGATCAACCTCGCCGCGCTGGAGCAAGTCATCGAGGCCAGAAATCGACGTCTGGGTTTCAATGCGACGCTGCTGCTCGAGATGGGGGAGGAGACCGGATCGCCCGGGCTACGTGCAGTCTGCGAGCAGAACAAGGACCTTCTCGCAGCCGACGTTCTGATCGCTTCGGATGGCCCCCGGGCCAGATCACACGTCCCCTGTGTTTTTCTCGGGTCGCGCGGATTCGTCAACTTCACGCTTTCCGTTCGGCTCCGGTCGGGCGCCCATCATTCCGGAAATTGGGGAGGGGCGCTCGGCAATGCCGGAACCGTACTCGCGAACGCGATTTCGTCGCTCGTCGACGGGCGTGGGCGGATCCTCGTCGACGCGCTGTTGCCGACGCATATTCCGGCCTCGGTACGAACGGCGCTGAAGAATATTAGCGTCGGTGGCGGGCCCAACGATCCTCACGTCGATGCCGGTTGGGGCGAACCTGGGTTGACCACCCAGGAGCGTGTCTATGCATGGAACGCGCTGGAAGTACTGGCCTTTACCACCGGTAACCCGACCAGCCCGATCGGCGCGATTCCTCCTGTTGCGCATGCGCATTGCCAACTCAGATACGTCGTCGGTACGGATTGCGGGCGCATCGAGGAAGTTCTACGGCATCGCCTCGACGCATCCGGGTTCGACAGGGTCGAGGTGGCTATCGGCGAGCGAATGGGCGCCACGCGCCTGCCGCCGGAAGATCCGTGGGTCGCATGGGCGCTCGATTCGATCGAGCGGACGACCGGAAAGCATCCCGATTTGCTTCCCAATCTTGGCGGGTCGCTGCCCAACGACGTCTTTTCCGAGGTGCTGGGCCTTCCGACGATCTGGATTCCGCACTCGTACGGAGCCTGTTCGCAGCACGCCCCGAACGAACACCTGCTTGGAAGCGTCGCGCGTGAGGCGCTGCAGATCATGGCCGGCATATTCTGGGATCTCGGGGAGTCGGCATCCGCCGTCCGGGATCGACGCAAGGAAGGAGCGCTCGTCGTCCAGGCATAAGACGCCAATTTTTAATGCACTTGTTGTCGTAAGTTAACGGAGAATGAGATGCGTACTATGGAAATGGTGGATGCCGCGCCGACTAGAGAACAGGCTCCTAACGTTTTTCGACTGGTGTCCGCCGCAACCGTCGGCAACGCTTTGGAGTGGTTCGACATACTGATTTATGGATTCTTCGCAATCTCGATTTCAAAGGCTTTCTTTCCGGCGTCGAGCAGCGGGGTATCCCTTCTTCTGACGTTCGGGACGTTCGCGATCTCGTATTTGGCCAGGCCGATCGGCGCGCTCGTGCTGGGGTCGTATGCGGATCGTCGCGGTCGCAAGGCATCGATGATGGTGTCGATCGTGACGATGATGGTGGGCACGACGACGATCGCACTGACGCCGAGCTACGAGTCGATCGGCATGATCGCGCCGATTTTGGTCATCTGCGCTCGACTGCTTCAGGGCTTTTCCGCCGGCGGCGAGTTCGGCAGTACCACTGCGTTTCTGGTGGAACAGTGCCCCGAACGCAAGGGATTGTTCGCCAGCTTCCAGTTCGCGAGTCAGGGGTTGAGCTATATGCTCGCGGCCGGTTTTGGCGTTCTCCTGACCTTGACCCTCGATGCAGACGCCATCGACGCATGGGGTTGGCGCATACCGTTTCTCTTTGGCGTGTTGATCGGCCCCGTCGGCCTGTACTTGCGAAAGCACGTGCATGAGGCCGACGGCGCAACGCGTGAAAGGCGCGAATCGTTCCCGGTAAGGGAAGTGTTCGTCAATCAGAAAGCCAGAATGTTGTTGGCGATCGGTACGCTCGTTCTTTCCACCGGCGCCAGTTACGTCATTCTTTATGTTCCGACCTACGCGGTACGCGAGCTTCATCTGCCCGCCAGTTTCGGCTTCATTGCAACGATGTTGACCGGCGGGATCCTGACGTTCGTTACGCCGTTCGTCGGCTATCTGTCGGACAGGATCGGCCGCGTCAGGCTGATGATCTGGGCCGGGATGGCGTTCATCCTGACCATTTATCCGGTTTTCAAATTGCTTGGCGCGCATCCCGATCTGGGAAGGCTCATTGCGATGATGGCCTGGATCGGGACGCTCAAGGCGGTCTATTTCGGCGCGCTTCCGGCGCTGATGGCGGAAGTCTTTCCGACAGAAACCCGAGCGACGGGTATGGCCATCAGCTACAACATCGGCGTCACGCTGTTTGGCGGTTTCGCGCCGCTGATCGTCGCATCGTTGATCCATCAGACAGGCAATTTGGCATCGCCGGCGTTTTACCTGATGCTGGTCGGTGTGCTGAGTTTGATTGCATTGCGCGGATGTCGATCAATGTTGAATCTCCGATGAGGCAGCGCATCGAGGGAATCCCGCACAGCCGAGCGATTGCTTCGACGGGTGCGGTCCGGGACTGTTTCGACCACATGCGAGGTGAGATCGGAATGAGTGCAAGGAAACTGGACACGGCATCGTCGGGGGCGTCGACGTGGAATTGGCTGTTACCGCCTTCGGAGCGGGCCCGCGTGTGTGTCGTCATTGATCCAAGCCTCGGCGCTGCCGTGGTTTCAGCGACCGTAGCCTGCTTCACGGCGATGCCGGAAGTCGCGCTTCTCCAGATTGACGATCCGGTCGATGCGCACCGTGCATGGAGCGCGTCGCTCATGCCGGGTGGCGTTCCCGAGGCGGCGACGATCAGCACGGATTGCGGGTTGCGTCGATTGCCGCGGGGCGTGCCGTTGCTGGTGTGGTCGACGCACCCGCAAGACCTCGACTGGCTCGGCGGCATCGAAGGGAACAGGGTGCGGGCCCTCGTGACCTTCGAGGATGACGAGGTCGAAATGCAGGTATCTCGTCTTCTCACGCTTGTTCTGAAGGCGTTGAAGCACGAGATCGCCGAGAACATGTTGATCTACTAATACGACAAAAATGGTCTTGCTTCGGCATGTCGCGACATACGCTCGCGAGTCACGTATCTGCAATTCATCCATTTTTCCAACAACACGAACAAGTGACCGGTATGTTGACCGTTATTTCGAAGTTGAACATCGGCAAGCGGCTGGGGCTCGGTTTTGCGATGGTATTGGCGATGTCGCTGATCGGGATCGTCATCGGACTGATGCGTCTGTCTTCCGTTGCCCAGGCCACCCGCGACATGGTCGCTAGGCCGTTGCAGACCGAGCGGCTCGTCAATGACTGGTCCCGGCAAATCAGCGTCGCGGTGACGCGCACTACCGCGATTGCGAAGAGTGCCGATCCGGGGCTGGCCAACTATTTCAACGACGAAGCCATCGCCGCATCGAAAGTGTCCGCGGCGAAGCAGACGGCCATCGAGGCGGTGATGACGTCGGACGCGGAAAAGCGCTTGTTCGCTGCCATCGGCCAGCAACGCAAGCGCTTCCTCGCCATCCGGGATCAGATCTATGCGCTGAAGAAGGAAGGAAAAGCGGAACAGGCCGACCAGTTGCTCGAACAGCAATTCATACCGACCGCGCGGCAACTCGTCGAAAAAGTCGACGCGTTGGTGACGTACCAGCGCGAAGAAATCGACGGACTTGCGGCCGAGATCGACGCGAATTATCGATTCGGACGCACGCTGATGATCGCGTTCGGCGTTGTCGGCATGCTGTTGAGCGTGGTATGCGGATGGTTGATCACCCGCAGCATTACCCGGCCGCTCATGCGCGCGACGGACGTCGCGCATCGGGTGGCCAGAGGCGACCTGAGCGTTCATGTCGACGTTCATGGCACGGACGAACTCGGCCGACTGCTCGGCAGCTTGCGTGACATGCAGGCTGCACTGCTTCGCGTGGTGTCCAACGTGCGCCGCGGCTCGGATAACCTCGCGGCGGCGAGCGCCGAAATCGCGCAGGGCAACGACGATCTCAGTTCCCGCACGGAGAGCCAGGCCAGCGCGCTCGAGCAAACCGCCGCGTCCATGGAGGAACTGAGTTCCACCGTGGCACGGAACGCCGACAACGCTCACGAAGCGAATCAATTGGCGATGAATGCATCGACGGTGACCGCGCAATGCGGCGAAGTGATCAGCCAGGTCGTGGAAACCATGAAGGGCATCAACGACAGTTCCCGCCAAATCTCGGACATCACGGGGGTGATCGACAGCATTGCCTTTCAGACGAACATCCTGGCCTTGAATGCCGCGGTCGAGGCCGCGCGTGCCGGCGAGCAGGGAAGAGGCTTCGCGGTGGTCGCCAGCGAAGTGCGCAGCCTGGCAGGACGTTCCGCCGATGCGGCCAGGGAGATCAAGAAGCTCATCGGCTCGAGCGTGGGGCGCGTCGCTCAAGGTTCGACGGAAGTCGAGCGCGCATGGGTGGCGATGACAGAAGTCGTGAACTCGATTCGTCGCGTCACCGAGACGATGAGCGAAATCAGCGCCGCGAGCACCGAGCAATCGCTCGGCGTGGCCCAGATCGGCGAAGCCGTCGGCCAGATGGAGCGCACGACGCAGCAAAACGCCGCGTTGGTCGAGCAAACTGCTGCGGCGGCGATCAGTCTGCGCCAGCAGTCACGGGAACTGGTGGAGGTCGTCTCGGTGTTTCAGCTTGGACGCGGTGAAGCACTGTAGAGCCGGGCGACAAGGCTGCGCCGGCAGTGCGGCAGCGAGCGTGTCAACGCGCCCGCACACGTGTGTCCGGCAATCCGGCGCTAGCCGATGTCGAGGTTCGCCATGCGCGTGTACAGGGACTGGCGGCTGATACCGAGCCGCTTCGCCGCTTCCGCGCGATTGTCGCCGGTGAGTGCCAGCGTGCGCAGGATCATCTCGCGCTCGACGGCGGCGAGGGCTTCCGACAGCGGACGATTGAGCATCGCGACCGGCAGCAGCGCGTCGCGCGACGGAACACCCGGTTCGTCGAGGAACGCGAGATCGCATCCAGTGACGACGGCGCCGGGCGCGAGCGCATTCACGCGTGCGATCGCGTTGCGCAGTTCGCGTACGTTGCCCGGCCACGCATACGCGATCAGGCGGCGCTCCGCCTGCACGGACAGCCGCTTCGTCGTAGTCGTGCTCGACGTCGTGTCGAGAAAATGGACGGCGAGCGGCAGGATATCGTCCAGCCGTTCGCGCAGCGGCGGCAGATGAATGGGGATGACGTTGAGTCGGTAAAGCAGGTCTTCGCGAAACGTTCCGTTCGCGACCATGGTCCGCAGGTCCCGGTGGGTTGCTGCAATCACGCGGACGTTCACCGAAACGGACCGGTTGACGCCGAGCGGGGTGACTTGTTGTTCCTGCAGCACGCGCAGCAGCTTGGCCTGCATGCAGGTCGCCATGTCGCCGACTTCATCCAGAAAAAGCGTGCCGCCATCGGCTTCGACGATCCGGCCCGTCCGTGCGGCCGTGGCGCCCGTGAAAGCGCCTTTGCAATGGCCGAAGAGCTCGCTTTCGAGAAGCTCATGGGGAATCGCCGCGCAATTGACGGCAACGAACGGGCGAGCGCGACGCGACGACTCGACGTGGAGCACCCTGGCCGCGATTTCCTTGCCGGTTCCCGTTTCCCCGGTGATGAGAACGGTCGCGTCCGACGCTGCCGCGCGGCCGATACATTTTTGTACTTCGCGCATCGCCGCGCTGATGCCGAGCAAGCGCGGCTCCGTACCGACAGGCTCGTCGAATGCATCGACGTTCGCAGGCATACGGGCAACGGCGTCGGACGGAGAATGGGCCGCGAAGATGCGCTCGAGCAGGCGCGCGATATCGTCGCGGCCGACCGGCTTCGCCAGGTGGTCGAACGCGCCCAAGCGCATGGCGGCGATCGTGTTGCCGCTACGGGCATAGGCGGTCAGTACCACGACGGGTACCGTCGCGAGGCGATCGACGTGCCGCAGCTTCTCGAGTACGGCTATTCCGTCCATGTCGGGCAGCCGGATGTCGAGAAAGATGCAGGCGGGTTGCAGACCTCGCTCGATGCGTGCGAGCGCGTGCTTGCCCGTGCCGGCGCATAGGGTTTCGTGACCGAGATCGGTCAGCGTTTCAGACAATCCTTCGCAGAAGGCATCGTCGTCGTCGATCAGCAGGATGGTTGCCATGGGATATCGATGACAAAGCAGGCAGTAGGGGTGGCGGCGTGATAGGCATTGCCGCCGTGCGACGCTGCGATCTCTCGAACCAGGGTGAGACCCAGCCCGCAGCCGCCGGGCCGCGCACTGACGAAGGGTTCGAAGATGCGCGCGCGCTCGGCTTCGGCCACGCCGGGGCCGTCGTCGGCGACTTCGAGTACGAAGCGCACGCCACATGGCGAAGCGCGACGGCTGGCCTCGATGTGAACCGTGCCGCCCGGGCGAACGTGCGCCAGCGAATTGACGATCAGATTGTCGAGGGCACGGCGCATCTGGGCGGGGTCGAAAACGGGGCGATCGGTCATTTCCCCGGCGGACGCCGTCGGCATATTGCAGGCCACCGTCAACGCGACGTCCTTGCTGCGCGCGAACTCATCGTGTGTCTGCACGCTTTCCGGAAGCCATGTGGCCGGATCGACCGGCTCGACGCGCGGCGTAACGGGCTGGGTGAGCGCCAGGAGCCTCGACACCTGGATTTCGATGCGCTCGATCTGGCCGAGTATCGAGCGCAGTGCCGATTGCTGCCGGGAGGCATCACCGGCCAGCGCGTTTTCGGCTTTCAATCGCATCGCGCCGGCCGGATTGCGGATTTCATGCGCAACCTCGGCGGCCAGTGTGCCGAGCAGCGCGACACGATGCGCGTGAGCGAGGCGTGTTTCCAGTTCGCTCGCCCGTTCGCGCGCATCGCGGGTACGCGCAATCCAGCGGTTGAATGCATGCGCGATTCGATCGAGTTCCGGTTCGCCCGGGCAGGAGATGCTTCCGGTCCAATCGGCGTCGTCGTTCGAGAGCGCGGTGTCGAGCCGTACCAGTTTGTCGCGCCATGCGCACAGTGCGAATGCGAGATACAGGGAAACGGCGAACAGAACCGCCAGCGCGCCGGCGAACGTCGCTACGATGGCGTCGCCCTGACGGACCCACATCGATTGCGCGCGCACGAGGGTCCACGCATAGAGCCCGGTATGTCCGTTTACGGGGCACGCGATCGCGATAACCGCCTCGCGGTGTCGTCCGACTATCTCGGCGGCGGGACGAACGGCGCTGGAAGCGGCGGAGAGCGCACTCAGGATCAGCGGCGTTTCCGCTTCCGGAATGTCGCGCTTGATGCCGCTGCCCGGGTAAGAAGGAAACGCATAAGCGAGGAATCCACCGCCATGCCCGGGCGCACTCGCAGGCGGCGTGGAGCGCGGTGCGCCAGCCCGCCAGAACCCTCCCTCGATACCCGCGGATGCGGCAAGGGCCGTGTTGAGTACGTCGCGCAACAGTTCAACGTTCGGCTCCGTCGCGTGCGGTAACGACAGCGTGTAGTGGGAAGCAATCGCCTCGCACGCGTCGCTCGCGCGCTGTCTGGCGGATGCGATCCGGTGGCCCTCGGTGCAACTGGCCATTAACCAGACGATTGCGACCAGCGATGCGCACAACGCCGCGGCAAGTGCCCTGAGTAGCGACAATTGCGTTGAAAACCTCGGTCTGACTAGCGGCATGGTCTTGCGTTGAAGGGTGCTACGTCTGTTCTCATGGAAATGGTCTGCGCAGTGCAGGGCAATCGCGTTCGCATCCGCGTCGACGTCCGGTCGAGAATAATGGGGTGGCCGCGGGGACGATGTGACGGGCCATTCGTATGTGAAGCATGCGATGTATGCGGTACGCATGCACTCGCATCGCTCGTTCGGTGGGTTTTGTCAGACAAGACGGCGATGGAATCCCGCACACTCCAACCGTCCGACAAGCGCGCCGATTTCGGTCACACTCGAAGCATTTGGGCAGCCGGTGGGTGCAATAACTAGAAGGTGGAGGCGCGGAAGCACCCATATGGGCGCCGGGGAGACGAGCGTATCGTTTCACTCCCGTTTTAAGTACATAATGAAATTCATGTGTCAGACACGGTTCGTGTTCATATCTGGAAGTGATCCTTATTATCTGAATGGTACAGAAACGTTTTATTTTCGTCTTGTGCGCAATCGTTTGCGGACTGTGCGTCGTCAATAAAAGCAATGTGGCGCCCGATCGGGCTGACGGCACGGGAACCCCCGCCTGGCACCGCGACCGCACGCCAGGCTGACCGTCTGATTACCGTTTTGTCATCTACGCCGTTCGCGCCTGCACGGAGCGAAGCCGTGTCGCCGTTTCCGGGTAACATCGCCGGATGTCCCCACGAAAAGCGACGGAGCCGGCCATGCGCATCCTGATAGTCGAAGACGAACCGAAGACGGGCGCGTACCTGAAGAAGGGGCTCGAGGAATCGGGCTTCAGCGTCGATCTGGCGAAGGACGGCGCCGAAGGGCTGATGCTCGCGCAGGAAGAGCGTTACGACGTGATCGTGCTCGACGTGATGCTGCCCGTGCTCGACGGCTGGGGCGTGCTGAAGCGGCTGCGCGAAACACACACGACGCCGGTGCTGTTCCTGACCGCACGCGACGACGTGCAGGACCGCGTGCACGGCCTCGAACTCGGCGCCGACGACTACCTCGTGAAGCCGTTCGCGTTCGTCGAACTGCTCGCCCGCATCCGCACGCTCGCCCGTCGCGGGCCGCCGCGCGAGACCGAACATCTGACGGTCGGCGATCTGGAAATCGACGTGGTGCGCCGCCGCGTGAAGCGTGGCGCGACGCGAATCGACCTGACGCCGCGCGAATTCTCGCTGCTGCAGCTGCTTGCGCGCCGGCAGGGCGAGGTGCTGAGCCGCACGCAGATCGCGTCGTACGTGTGGGACATGAATTTCGACAGCGATACCAACGTCGTCGAGGTTGCGATCCGGCGTCTGCGCGCGAAGATCGACGACGCGTTCCCGGTCAAGCTGATCCATACCGTGCGCGGCGTCGGCTACGTGCTGGAACCGAAGGACGACGCATGACGCGCCCGCGCTCGCTTGCGGCGACGCTCGCGCTCGCGTTCGCCGCCACCACGCTCGCCGCGTTCGCGCTCGTCGGCGCGTACGTGTATGCGGGCCTCGAGCGGCAGGTCAACACACAGGACGATCTCGACATCGTGCTGGCCGCGCGTCACACGCGCCGGCTCGCGGGCGAGCTCGAGTCGCTCGATGCGGTTCGCGCGCACGCGGAGCGGCTCACGAGCCAGGTGCTGGGCAACGAGGCGCTGTCGATGGTCGTCGTGGATGCGCAGGGCGACGTGCTCGCGCGCCACAACGTCCGGCTCGCCGCGCTCGACGACCCGCCTGCGGCCGCATCCGTTCCGCTGGCGGACGCGCAGCTGTTCGCGCCGCACGCGGCGCCGGTTCCCGCGAACGACCGGATCACGGCCGACCGGCTCGTCACGTGGACCACTGGCGGCGGCACGCCGATGCGCGGCGTCTTGATCGAGGCCGCGCTCGGCGACCGCACGCCGATCCGCATCGCGATCGCGCGCAACATGCGCGACCGCGCCGATCTGCTCGAAGGCTATCGCGACCGGCTCAAACTCGCCGGCGCCCTCGGCGCGCTGTTCGCGCTACTGCTCGGCTACGGGCTGATTCGCAAGGCGCTCGCGCCGCTGCGCGAGATCGTCGACGACACCGGCCGGATCACGGTCGACAAGCTCGACACGCGGCTCGATGCGTCGCGCGCGCCGCCCGAGCTGCGCGCGCTCGTCGATGCGCAGAACGCGATGCTCGGCCGCCTGCAGCAGGCGTTCGCGCATCTGTCGCAATTCAGCGCCGATCTCGCGCACGACTTGCGCACACCGCTGAACAACATGCGCGGCGCCACCGAAGTCGCGCTCGCGCGGCCGCGTTCGGTCGACGAGTACCAGACGCTGCTCGAATCGAATCTCGAGGAATACGACCGTCTCGCGCGGATGATCGAGAACGTGCTGTTTCTCGCGCGAGCCGAGCATCCGAGCTTCGTCACGCGGCAGCGCGCGTTCGACGTGCGTGAAGAACTCGAGCGCATCGCCGAGTATTTCGAGGGGCTCGCCGACGAAGCGGGCTCGTCGTTGCGCGTCGACGGGCACGGGCAGCTGACCGCCGACGTCGAGCTGTTTCGTCGCGCGGTCGGCAACCTGCTCGCGAACGCGCTGCGTTACACGCCTGCCGGCGGTGTCATCACGCTGCGTGTCGACGAAACGCCGGACGCGGTGCGCGTCGTCGTCGCGAATCCGGGCGAGCCGATCGATCCCGCGCTGCTGCCGCGGATCTTCGACCGCTTCGTGCGCGGCGACCCCGCGCGCAGCGGCGGTGTGCCGGGCGGTACGGCCGGGCTCGGCCTCGCGATCGTGCGCTCGGTGATGGAGCTGCACGGCGGCACCGCGCAGGTCGAAAGCGACGCGCGCGGCACGCGGTTCGTGCTCACGTTCAACCGGCCGCCGGCTGCGTGACGGCGGGTCGGGGCCGTGCGGCCGCCGCGGGTTCCGTCGCGCCAGTGTTCGACTCCGCGCCTGCGCTTGCGCTCGCCTGCCAGCCGCCGCCCAGCGTCTTCAACAATCCGACCAGGCTGGGATGGCGGGCGCGTAGAACGCCACTTCGAAGCCTAGCGGTTCGCAAGCGCTGGTCCGGTTCGACTCAAAGAACGAGATGCCCCGTCTCGGGAGCCACGCGAAACAACGCTCGCCTCATGGCATGCTCACGCCGTGAACCCGCGACCAGTGAGCCAACGAGCACGCCCGAAACATGACGGCGCGCTCTTGCTCATTCAGCGGCAATGGATCGGCGCAGCGGCGCTGCAGCCGGGGTACGTCGAGCAAGCCGGCGATGCGGTCGGCGTCCGTAGCCAGTATTTCGCGGGTGTGGTGGCGCAATGATTCGCCGTTGCCTTGATCCTTGGGTAAGGCCGACTTCCTGCGCAGGCGCACGGCTTCCGGCAACGCACCGCGCGACGCTTCACGCAACATGGCCTTTTCCACGCCGTCACGTAGCGCCAGCTCGGCCGGAATGGTGGCAGCCAGGTCCAAAACTTCGGTATCGCTGAAGGGGACGCGCGCTTCCAGTCCATGTGCCATGCCATGGATATCGCCGTTATGCAACAGCCGCTGCAACCAACGATGGCGCACCAGCCATTGCGTGGCGCGCAAACGTGACGCGGGCGTATGCCAATCGTGTCCGGCCGCGATCGCCAGTTGGCGATAGACCTCGCCGTAGTGTTGCAACGGTCGCTCCAGCAGGCCGGGCCGTAGATAGGGATCGCCGGTCAAGCGTTGCAGGATATGGGTCGGGTCACGGGTGGCGTGCGGGTCGAGCAGAAAGTGATAACCGTAGTGCGTTTCATCGGCGGCATCGCCCACCAATACCGCCTTGAGGCGCGTGCTGGCGGCTCGCGCCAGGTAATGTTGCGCCAGCTCCTGTTCCCATGCGGGCAGTGCATCGTTTTGCGTGGCCAATTGCAGCAGATCCTGGGCCAGCGCGGAGCGCGTCGGTGCGACGTCTTCGCGTGGCAGGCCCAATTCATTTGCGGCCTGTTCGGCGAAAGGCTGATCATCGGAAGCCACGATCAGCGAACGCGCGTAGTCGTAGCGATCGTGATCTTCAAAGCGAATGGTGAAGCACGGCGGTGTCGTACCTGCTGCTCGCGCCAGGCCGCCTATCAGCGTGGAGTCGAGGCCACCGCTGAGAAACAGGCCGACCGGTGTATCGGCGATCGAGCTGCGCTGGACGGCCGCGGCCAGCCGCTCGCGCAGCGCGGGAGCGATATCGTCGGCCCTGGCAGCCGGATTTTCGGCAATCTCCGGCGCCCAGCGCGATAGCTGCAAGCCATCGCGATCCAGGCGCAGCAGATGCCCGGGCGGCAGGTACGCCATGCCTTCGAACATGGGTTGGGCCACGCCGCTGAAGAACGGCGCCACCAGGTATTCCAGCACGGCGTCGCTATTCGCACGCGGCGCGTGCATCGCAGGCAGCAGTCCTTTGGCCTCCGAGGCAAACAGGAATTCCGCCCCCTGTTGCAGGTAAACGAACGGCTTGACGCCCAGCCGGTCGCGCGCGGCAAAGGCTCGCTGACGACGGGTGTCCCACACCAGGAACGCGAACATGCCGTTCAAGCGCCGAAGACACGCTTCGCCCCAAACCGCATACGCGGCGAGCACCACCTCGGTGTCGGTGTTCGTGTGGAACGACCAGCGCGCGCTCAGTTCGCGGCGAAGCTCCGCATAGTTGTAGACCTCGCCGTTGTAGACCAGCACGTAACGATGGTCGGCACTGCGCATCGGCTGCGCGCCATGCTCGGCGTCGAGTAGCGCCAAACGGTCGTGAGCAAGCACGGCGTGTTGGTCATGCCATAAGCCCCGGCCGTCTGGCCCACGATGCCGTTGTCGCTCGCGTATGGCGAGCACCCGCTCGACCTGTGCGGGCGCCTGGCCGTCATAGCGAATCAGCCCAGCCAAGCCGCACATCAGGCGGTCACGCCCAGTTGAACGGGGGCGAGCAACAGCGTGGTCCATAGCTGTTGCCGTTCGAAGGTGCTGCTAACAGTCATCCCAGATACGGCTAATGGGAACACTCGTGGTAGCGCCGTCAGCAAAGGCTGAGAGCGACGTTCTTTTCGTGTCTGCACGCGTTGCGCTCATGTAAAAAATGGGGGAAGTATGCGCGAAGATTGTGCTAATGCGTTTTCAAGAGCTTGCAATTTCAGATTTGGCTCATGAGCGGCGTAATGAGGCAAACAACTCGTGACAAGAGCATAGCGTGCACGTAACGGATGATCAACAAATTGGGTGCGTGCACAACAATATAACCATCATCCGAAGCCGGTGGGGGCGACGCTAGTGCTTGTTTTACAGGGTGGTGGAGGCTGTCCACATTGCGCCTTGGCGCACGCCCAGGCCGCGCTTCAACACCATCGTTTGGGGCCTACGCCGAGGCGGAAAGACAGCATCGTAAGTGCGGCGCGAAAAGATTTTTGCGGGCATGGCGCGCGGCACGCGCTCCTTGCAGGTTCAACCGGCCGACCGCAGCGCGACGGCGGCTTCGGGCCGCACGGCCGCCGCGTGTTCCTTCGCGTCGGTGTTCGATTCCGCGCCTGATACTGCGCTCGCGCTCGCCTGCCAGCCACCACCCAGCGCCTTCAGCAACCCGACTTCGGCCTCGACCCGCCGCGCGTCGATCTGATCGGCCGTGCGCCGGTTCGTCAGCGCGATCGTCTGCGCGGTCACCACGTCCAGATAGCTGACGGCGCCCGCGTTGAAGCGATTCGTCGTCAGTCGCAGCGACAGGTCGGCCGCGTCGGTCGCGCGTTGCTGGCTGCCGGCTTCGGACGCGAGCGCATCGATCGCGGACAACTGATCCTCCACCTGCTGGAACGCGACGAGCACGGTTTGCCGGTAATCGGCGACCGCGCCGTCGTATTGCGCATGCGCGCCCCGCAGCGACGCGCTGCGGCGGCCGCCGTCGAACAGCGTGCCGGCGAGTTGCGGGCCGAGCGACCAGAACAGGCTCGGCGCCGCGAGCCACGGCGCGAAGAACGAACTCTCGAGGCCGGCGCTCGCCGACAGCACGAGATCAGGGAAGAACGCGGCGCGCGCCTCGCCGATCTGCGCGTTCGCGGCCGCGACGCGACGCTCGGCCGCCGCGATGTCGGGCCGCCGCTCCAGCAATTGCGACGGCACGCCGGCCGGAATGGCCTGCACGTGGAACGCCTGCACGCGCGGCGGCAGTGCGAACGTCGATGCACTCTCGCCGACGAGCGTCGCGATCGCGTGCTGCAACTGCGCACGCGACGCATCGATGTCGGTGTCTTGCGTGCGCGTCGATTCGAGCTGCGTGTCGGCTTGCGCAACCGCCGACGCGTCGATCGCACCGGCCGCGAGCTGCTGCTTGAGCAGCGTCAGCGCGTCCGCGTACGCGCGCACCGTGTCGTCGAGCAACTGCTTCTGCGTGTCGAGCGAGCGCAGCGCGAAATAGTCGGTTGCGAGTTCGGCCGTGACCGACAGCTTCACGGCCTGCAGGTCGGCCGCGCTCGCGGCGGCATTCGCCTGCGCGCCGGTCACCGCGTCGCGCACGCGGCCGAACACGTCCGGTTCCCAGCTCGCGGCCACGCCGGCCTGGTAGTCGGGCGTCGTTTTGCCGGCGAGCGACGAACCGAGCCGGTTCTGCGACACGCGCGAGCGGCTTTGTGCGACGCCCGCGGTGATCGTCGGCAGGAACCCGGCGTGCTGATAGTCGACCATCGCGCGCGCTTGCTGGAGATCGGCGACGGCTTTCTTCACCGTCTGGTTCGATACGTCGACGCGCGCTTCGAGCGCGTTCAGATCGGCGTCGCCGAACACGGTCCACCACGCGCCGCGCGCGGCGGCGTCGGCCGGCATTGCGGCGCGCCAGCCGGCCTGCTCCGCCGGTACGGCCGGCGCGCCCGCGTAGTGCGCGGGCACCGCGACGGCAGGGGGCGAATAGGGAGGCAGCGTCGAGCAGGCGGTCAGTGCGGCGACGGCGCCGAGCGCGACGATGCGGCGAGCGAACGGGAGCGGATGAAGAAGGCGCATGGCAGGCATCTCGTGGGTGGTCGTCGATGGGTTAGCTGCGGGTGGGCGCCGGAGCGAGTGTTGACGCAGAGGGTGCGACGCCGGCTGTGCGCAATTGCGGCACGTCGCGCGCACCGGCCGCGGACGCCGGTTGCGCAGCCTGCGCGGCCTGCGCGGACGAAGCGGACGAAGC
>NZ_LZXX01000100.1:104950-106084 GCF_001729305.1 Burkholderia sp. A2
GGACGAAGCGGACGAAGCAGCAACCGGCGCCGCATCGTGCGAGGTCGCCACGATCTTCACCGCTTCCCCGGCCGTGATCGCATCGCCCGGGTTATCGATCACGCGATCGGTCGCCGCGAGCCCCGCGACGATCTCCACGCGCGTGCCGAAATCGCGCCCGATCTGCACGGTCTTCAGTGCGGTGCGTCCGTTCGCGCCGACGGTGGCGACCGTCACGCCGTTCGGACGGAACAGCAGCGCACTGACCGGCAGGTCGAGCGCCGGCGCCGCGCTCGGCAACACGAGATGCGCCTGCGCATAAGCGCCGGGCATCAGCGTGCCGTCGCGATTGTCGACGTCGATCTCGACGCGCAGCGTGCGCGTGACAGGATCGATCGCGCCCGCGCTGCGCGCGACACGCGCGGCAACGCGCCGCCCCGGATACTGCGGCGTCGTCAGGTAGACCGGCGTGCCGGTCGATACGCCGGTCGCGCTGTCCTGCGGCACGTCGACGAACACGCGCAGCGTGTCCGTCTGTTCGAGATGGAACAGTTCGCCCGACAGGCCCGGGCTGCCCGGCGTGCCGCCCGCGGTGACCAGCGTGCCGACGTCGACGTTGCGCGCGGTGATCACGCCGTCGAACGGCGCGGTGACGGACTCGTACGACACGAGCTCGGCGAGATGCGCGACGTTCGCCTGCGCGGACGCAAGCATCGCGCGTTTCGCGTTCATGTCCGCGACCTTCGTGTCGGTGTCCTGCTGCGACACCGACTGCGTTTTCAGCATGTCCTGCCAGCGCTGCGCGGTCGATTTCGCATAGTCGTAGTTCGCCTGCGCGCTCGCTTCGTCGGCGCGCGCCTGGCGCAACTGCGCGTCGAGATCGGGCGCGGAAATCTGCGCGAGCGTCTGGCCGGCCTTCACGTGCGTGCCGAGATCGACGCTCCAGTGCGCGATATAGCCGCTCGTGCGCGCATAGATCGATGCGTCCGCATAGGGCGCGACCGAACCGGGCAACGTCAGCGTCTGGTCGGCCGGCGCCGTTCCGGGCACGACGACGGATACCGGCAGCGCCTGCTGCACGGCCACCTGCGCGCGCTGTGCGGCGCGTGCATCGATACGCGGCACGATGCCGAGTGCGAGCAGCGCGGCGGCGAG
>NZ_LZXX01000101.1:0-4546 GCF_001729305.1 Burkholderia sp. A2
GCGCGCTACAAGGTGCTGGTGGCCGCGAACGCGGTCAGCAAGCAGGACTACGACAACGCGGTCGCCACGCAGGGCCAGGCCGCGGCGGACGTCGCGGCCGGTAAGGCGGCGGTCGACACCGCGCAGATCAACCTCGGCTATACGGATGTCGTGTCGCCGATCAGCGGCCGCGTCGGCATCTCGCAAGTGACGCCGGGCGCATACGTGCAGGCGAGCCAGGCGACGCTGATGTCGACGGTGCAGCAGCTCGATCCGGTGTACGTCGACCTCACGCAGTCGAGCCTCGAAGGGCTGAAGCTGCGTCAGGACGTGCAGAGCGGCCGTCTGAAGACGAGCGGCCCGGGCGCGGCGAAGGTGTCGCTGATCCTGGAAGACGGCAAGACCTACTCGGAGCCGGGCAAGCTGCAGTTCTCGGACGTGACGGTCGACCAGACCACCGGCTCGGTGACGATCCGCGCGGTGTTCCCGAACCCGAACCGCGTGCTGCTGCCGGGGATGTTCGTGCGTGCGCGGATCGAGGAAGGCGTGAACGAGAACGCGTTCCTGGTGCCGCAGATCGGCGTCACGCACGACCAGAAGGGGCAGGCGATCGCACTGGTCGTGACCGCGGCCAACAAGGTCGAGATGCGTCCGTTGACGACGACCGGCACATACGGCCCGAACTGGATCGTCGAAGGCGGTCTGCAAGCGGGCGACCACGTGATCGTGCAGGGCGTCGACAAGGTGCGCCCGGGCGCGACGGTGAAGACCGTTGCGGCACAGCTTGCATCGGCGCCGGACGCCGCATTCGCCACCACGGCAGGCGCCGCGCCGGCAAGCGCCGCGCTGGCGACTACCGCGGCCAGTGCCGCAGCGAGTTCGGCCGCCGCGTCGAGCGCGCAATAACAGGGAGTCCGTTTCATGGCCAAGTTCTTTATCGATCGCCCGATCTTCGCGTGGGTGATCGCGATCGTGCTGATGCTGGCCGGCGTCGCATCGATCTTCAAGATGCCGATCGCGCAGTATCCGACGATCGCACCGCCGACGATCCAGATCCAGGCGAACTATCCGGGCGCTTCCGCGAAGACGGTGGAAGACACGGTGACGCAGGTGATCGAGCAGCAGATGAGCGGGCTCGACAACTTCCTGTACATGTCGTCGACGAGCGACGATTCGGGCAACGCAACGATCACGCTGACCTTCTCGCCGGGCACGAATCCGGACGTCGCGCAGGTGCAGGTGCAGAACAAGCTGTCGCTCGCGACGCCGAACCTGCCGCAGGTCGTGCAGCAGCTCGGCATGCAGGTGACGAAGTCGAGCAGCAACTGGCTGATGTGGTTCGCGTTCAACTCCGAGGACGGCCGGATGTCGAAGGAGGACCTGACGAACTACGTGGCCTCGCACGTACTCGATCCGCTGAGCCGCGTGAACGGCGTCGGCCAGACGCTGCTGCTCGGTTCGCAGTTCTCGATGCGGATCTGGCTCGACCCCGTCAAGCTGACCAACTACAGCCTCACGCCGACCGACGTGACGGCCGCGATCACGCAGCAGAACGTGCAGATCGCGGGCGGCCAGATCGGCGGCACGCCGGCGAAGCCGGGCACCGTGCTGCAGGCGACGATCACCGAATCGACGCTGCTGCGCACGCCCGAGCAGTTCGGCAACATCCTGCTGAAGGTCAACCAGGATGGCTCGCAGGTTCGGCTGAAGGACGTCGGCCGCGCGGCGCTCGGTTCGGAAAACTACACGTTCGACACGAAGTACATGGGGCAACCGACGGCCGGCCTCGGCATCCAGCTCGCGACCGGCGCGAACGCGCTGGCGACCGCGAACGCGCTGCGGGCCAAGATCGACGAGTTGTCGAAGTATTTCCCGCATGGTCTCGTCGTGCACTACCCGTACGACACGACGCCGTTCGTGCGCCTGTCGATCGAGGAAGTGGTCAAGACGCTGATCGAAGGTATCGTGCTCGTGTTCCTCGTGATGTACCTGTTCCTGCAGAACCTGCGGGCGACGATCATCCCGACGATCGCGGTGCCGGTCGTGCTGCTCGGCACGTTCGCGATCATGGGCATCGTCGGCTTCTCGATCAACACGCTGTCGATGTTCGGTCTCGTGCTCGCGATCGGCCTGCTGGTCGACGACGCGATCGTGGTGGTCGAGAACGTCGAGCGCGTGATGGCGGAAGAGGGGCTGTCGCCGAAGGAGGCGACCCGCAAGGCGATGAGCCAGATCACCGGCGCGCTCGTCGGCGTGGCGCTCGTGCTGTCGGCGGTGTTCGTGCCGGTGGCGTTCTCCGGCGGTTCGGTCGGCGCGATCTATCGTCAGTTCTCGCTGACGATCGTGTCGGCGATGGTGCTGTCGGTGCTGGTCGCGTTGATCCTGACGCCCGCACTGTGCGCGACGATCCTCAAGCCGATCCCGCAAGGGCATCACGAAGAGAAGAAGGGTTTCTTCGGCTGGTTCAACCGCACGTTCGATCGCAGCCGCGATCGCTATACGAGCGGCGTGAACCACGTGATCCGGCGCTCGGGCCGCTGGCTCGTGATCTACCTGGCCGTGTTCCTCGCGGTCGGCGTGATGTTCGCGCGGCTGCCGAAGTCGTTCCTGCCCGACGAGGACCAGGGCTACATGTTCATGATCGTGCAGACGCCGTCCGGCTCCACGCAGGAAACGACCGGCAAGACGCTCGACAACATCAACACGTACCTGACCACCGCCGAGAAGAACGTGGTCGACTCGGTGTTCACGGTCAACGGCTTCAGCTTCGCGGGCCGCGGCCAGAATGCGGGCCTCGTGTTCGTGAAGCTGAAACCGTACGAGCAGCGCCAGCGTTCGGACCAGAAGGTGCAGGCGCTGATCGGCCGGACTTTCGCGCACTATTCGACGTACAAGGACGCGATGGTGATTCCGTTCAACCCGCCGTCGATTCCGGAACTCGGTACGGCTGCCGGCTTCGACTTCGAGCTGACGGACAACGCCGGCCTCGGTCACGAAGCGCTGATGGCCGCGCGCGGCCAGTTGCTCGGGATGGCCGCGAAGGATCCGGCGCTCGCGCTGGTACGCCCGAACGGCCTGAACGATACGCCGCAGTACAAGGTCGACATCGATCGCGAGAAGGCGAACGCGCTCGGCGTGACGGCCGCGGCGATCGACCAGACGTTCTCGATCGCGTGGGCGTCGCAGTACGTGAACAACTTCCTCGATACCGACGGCCGGATCAAGAAGGTGTACGTACAGTCCGATGCACCGTTCCGGATGACGCCGGAAGACATGAACATCTGGTACGTGCGCAACAGCGCGGGCGGGATGGTGCCGTTCAGCGCGTTCGCGACCGGCCACTGGATCTACGGGTCGCCGAAGCTCGAGCGCTACAACGGCGTGTCGTCGATCGAGATCCAGGGGCAGGCCGCGGAAGGCAAGTCGACCGGCCAGGCGATGGCCGCGATGGAAGCGCTCGCGAGCAAGCTGCCGGAAGGCATCGGCTATTCGTGGACGGGGCTGTCGTTCCAGGAAATCCAGTCCGGCTCGCAGGCGCCGATCCTGTACGCGATCTCGATTCTCGTCGTGTTCCTGTGTCTCGCGGCGCTGTATGAAAGCTGGTCGATCCCGTTCTCGGTGATCATGGTCGTGCCGCTCGGCGTGGTCGGCGCCCTGCTCGCGACGATGCTGCGCGGCCTCGAGAACGACGTGTTCTTCCAGGTCGGCCTGCTGACCACCGTGGGCTTGTCCGCGAAGAACGCGATCCTGATCGTCGAGTTCGCGCGCGAACTGCAGGCGGGCGGGAACATGGGCCCGGTGCGCGCGGCAATCGAGGCGGCGCGCCTGCGGCTGCGCCCGATCCTGATGACGTCGCTCGCGTTCATGCTCGGCGTGCTGCCGCTCGCGATCAGCAACGGCGCGGGTTCGGCCAGCCAGCACGCGATCGGCACGGGCGTGATCGGCGGGATGATCACGGCGACGTTCCTCGCCATTTTCATGATCCCGATGTTCTTCGTTCGGGTTCGCGCGATCTTCAGCGGCGAAACGGAAAACGTCGACGACGCATGGCGTCTCGTGCAGGGTGACCTGCAGCGCGGTCACGACGACGCACACGATTCGAAGGGGCAGTAACGATGCAAAAACATGCTTTGACTGCAACCGCGGCCGCACTGGCTGCCGCGCTCTTTGCCACGGGCTGCACGATGGCGCCGCATTACAAGCGGCCCGACGCGCCCGTCGCGCAGGCGTACCCGGCCGGCGGCGTCTACGCGACGCAGCCGGGCGCGGCCGGCGCGCGCAGCGCGAACGGCCAGGCGGCGACTGCCATCGGCTGGCGCGAGTTCTTCGTCGATCCGCGCCTGCAGCGGCTGATCGAGATCGCGCTGAAAAACAATCGCGACCTGCGCGTGTCGGTGCTGAACATCGAGGCCGCGCGCGCGCAGTACCAGATCACGCGCGCGGGGCTGTTCCCGACGCTCGACGGTACGGGCACGGGCAGCATCCAGCGTTTCCCGGCCGGCGTATCGCAGACGGGCCAGCCGCTGATTTCGCGTACCTACAACGTCGGATTGTCGGCGTCGTGGGA
>NZ_LZXX01000101.1:4836-98023 GCF_001729305.1 Burkholderia sp. A2
GCGCAGAACCTGCTGACGGACGTGCCGGCTGGCCTGCCGTCGGACTTGCTCACGCGTCGTCCGGACGTGATGCAGGCCGAGCAGACGCTGCTGGCCGCGAACGCGAACATCGGCGCGGCGCGTGCGGCATTCTTCCCGAAGATCTCGCTGACAGCCGCGTTCGGCACCGCGAGCCCGACGCTGGGCGGCCTGTTCAAGGCCGGCACGGCGGCGTGGTCGTTCGCGCCGAACATCGCACTGCCGATCTTCGAGGGCGGGCAGAACATCGCGAACCTGGATCTCGCGAACGTGCAGAAGCGCATCGAGATCGCGAACTACGAGAAGGCGATCCAGTCGGCGTTCCGCGAAGTGTCGGACGGGCTTGCCGCACGCGGCACGTACGATCAGCAGATCGCGGCGCTGGAGCGCAACGAGCACGCGCAGCAGCGTCGCTTCGATCTGTCCGACCTGCGTTACAAGAACGGTGTGGACAGCTACCTGTCGGTGCTGACCGCGCAGACGGATCTGTACTCCGCACAGCAGTCGCTGATCAGCGCGCGCCTGGCGCGCTGGACGAACCTGGTCGACTTGTACCGCGCGCTCGGCGGCGGCTGGATCCAGCGCGCGGGCGAAGCGCCGCGCGCGCCGGATGCACCGGTCGACTACCAGACGGCAACGAACGGGTAAGCACGACGCATGGCCGAAGCGAAGCGGCAGGCCGCGCCTGTCCACTGAACCGAAGGGAGGTGAAAACGAAAACGCCACGGACGCAAGTCCGTGGCGTTTTCCTTTGTACCGTCGCCGCGCGGGACGCGGCATTCCGTTACGCGTGCTTCGTCCAGAGCGTTCGGCCGAAGAACGTGAGCGTGCGGTCCCACGCCGTTTCCGACCACACCGGATCGAACTGCGTGCCGGCGATGCGGCCGGGGCCGACGGCCGTTTCGTTCGCAAACGCATGGTGCGCGAGATAGCGATGGAATTCGAAGCCGACCTTCGCATCGGTCAGCTTCTTTTCCAGTGCGTCGACCTGGTCGATCGTGAAGAACGCATCCTGCGTCGCCCAGTGACCCATCAGCGGCACCTTGAGCTTGGCCGGATCGATGTAGTCGAGCGGCGGCAGGCCATACCACGTGACGCCGGCGTCCGCGTCGGCGTACTGCAGCGACAGCAGCGTGAGGGCGCCGCCCATGCAGTAGCCCGTCACCGCGACCCGCGGCGCCAGCGTCTTCAGGTAGGCGACCGCGCCGGGAATGTCCTGCGACGCGGCGTCGCCGAAATCGAGGCCGGTCATCAGGTGGTGCGCTTCTTCCTCCTCGACCGTCGACTTGCCGCGATACAGGTCGGGCACGAGCGCGAAGTAGCCGCAGCGCGCGAGACGATCCGCGACGCCGCGAATCTGGTCGTTCAGCCCCCACCATTCCTGGATGACGACGACCGCGGGCGCGCCTTCGGTCCGTGCCGGCGTGGCGAGATAGCCCTGCAGTTCCTGGCCGTCCGGGCGGCGAAACGTGATCGTGGAACCGGATGTTTGAGACATGAAACCGCTCCTTTTCGAAAAATGCGCCGAGTGCGACATCGGGCCGGCCAGCGGGCGTCGTGATGCCGCCCGCGTTCGTGCTGGCCGACGCCGACCACGCGGCCATTCTATGCGCAAACACCGGACGCTTGCGTGAACGACGCCGCGCGGCACGCGAGCAACGAAAGGAGCGGACAACCGGAAAACGAACACCCCGCCCCGATGAACGGGAGCGGGGTGTCGCGTCTACGACGGGCGTATCCGGAATACGCCGGAAATACGCTGGCGTATTCCGGTTTACTGACCGAAGTAGATCGAGTTGCGGCCTTCCTGCTTGACTGCGACCGCGCGGCCGGCACGCGCGCCGGCGGCTGCTTGCGCGCCGTAGCCGGCCTCATCGGCGTTCGTCACGCGGGCCTGTGCGGCTTGCAGCGCACGCGGGTAATACTGATCGGAGACTTCGGGCTTGTAGCCGGCCTGTTCGAGCTGGACGAGTTCCGCACGCACCTGGGCACGCGTAAGCTGGCCCGACGGATTCGATTGCGCGAATGCGCCGTACGACGCGGACAATGCGGTTGCGGCGACGACAGCAGTGATGAACGACTTCATGGTGACCTCCGGTTCTGTTGATTTCGCGCTTCGCTCGTTGCGTTCAGCGGTCGATTGCATCGTAACGATCGCGTTACCGGTCGGAAATACGCATTGCAGCGAATCATTATTGCAACTGGGTAAACGATTCGCGCAGCGCGCAATTTCATCTGATGATTGCCGGTGAGCCGGAGGAGGGGAAGGCGCGATGGGGGCGATCGACGCGGAACGAGCGGGTCGAACCATTGAATCGTATTCCGAAGTATTTTCGCGAGGCCGTCGGCGTCACTCATTCGGCGCCGCGCGTTCCCTCTCACGCAGCCAGGGTCGTCTGCCGTTTCCGATATTCGGCCGGCGTGATGCCGACATGCCGGGTGAACGCCCGCCTGAGCGTATCGACGTTTGCGAAGCCGCATTTCGCGGCGACCTGCTTCGGGGTGTCATGGCCGTTCTCGAGCAACTGGCGGGCGGCAGAGATGCGGGTCGCTTCGACCCACGCGGCCGGCGTCATGCCGACTTCCGCGCGGAACAGCCGCGCGAAATGGCGTGGGCTCATGCCGGCATGCTTGGCCATCTCGGCCACCGAATGTTCGAGTTCCGGATGGGCCGCGACCCAGCGCTGGACTTCCTGCAGCACCGAACGTCCGGCGGGGCGGGCTTCGCCCTTGCGGCTGAACTGGAGCTGCCCGCCCGGACGCTTGAAAAACATCACCAGTTGCGCGGCGACGCGCCGCGCGATCTCGCGGCCGAGATCTTCCTCGACCAGCGCGAGCGCGAGATCGAGCCCGGCCGTGACGCCCGCGCCGGTGCGCAGCTTGCCGTCGCGCACGTACAGCGCGTCGGCGTCCACGACGAGCGACGGATAGGCTTCGCCGAGTGCATCGGCGGCGGCCCAGTGCGTGGTGAGGTGACGTCCTTTCAGCAGGCCCGTGGCGGCGAGGATGAATGCCCCGGTGCAGATCGACCCGTAGCGTCGGCTCTGCACCGCCGCCGCGCGCAACCACGCGAGGACGTCGGTGCGCAGCGCGATTTGGCAGGCGTTCGGCGCGCCGGCGACCAGCAGCGTGTCGATGCGCTCGGGGATGTCGGGGGCGATCCAGTCGGGCAGCAACCGTGCGCCGGACGAGCTGCGGATCGCACCGGCCCCGCTCGCGATGACCCGCGACGCATAGTACGGCTTCCCGCATTCGACGTTCGCTTGCGCGAACACGTCGAGCGGTGCGGAGACATCGAGCAGCTGAACGCCCGGAACGGCAAAAATACCCACGACCTTCGGCATGATCGGTTGCGTGTCGTATCGAACGTGATGCGCAGCAGTATAGGGGCGCTTTCTTCACCGTGCCGGCACTGTGTCCGTTCGTCGCGCGAAATGGCAGGATTCGTCGTAACCAGCCTATTTGAGACACCTGTCGGACCCCGGAGAATCGAGCGTGTCTTCCATGGAGGTCGATCATGACTGTGAACGTTGCCGGCATCACCCTTCCCGATACTCGACTGACGCGCGAGATCACCGAACTCGTGCGCGATACCGAATCCGAACTGCTGTTCCATCACTCGAGTCGCGTGTTCTATTTCGCGGCACTGGCAGGCCGACGCCGCGGGCTCGAGTACGACCCCGAGCTGCTCTATTGCGGCTGCATGTTCCATGACATGGGATTGACGCACCGGCACAGCAGCGCATGCGAGCGCTTCGAAGTGGACGGTGCCAATGCCGCCCGCGATTTTCTGAAGGCGAAGGGGATCTCGCAACAGGACATCGATGTCGTATGGACCTCGATCGCACTGCATACCACGCCCGGCATTCCGCAGCACATGCATCCGGTCGTCGCGCTGGTCACGGCGGGCGTCGAGATGGACGTACTGGGCCTCGCTTACCCGGAATACAGCGACATCGAGCGGGAAGCGGTCGTGCGCGCGCATCCGCGCACGCCGCATTTCAAGGAAGACATCATTCAGGCGTTCTACGACGGCATCAAGCACAAGCCCGGCACGACGTTCGGCAACGTGAAGGCCGACGTGCTCGCGGACAAGGATCCGCATTTCCATGCGGGCAACTTCTGCAGCGTGATCCGGTCGTCCGCATGGGCCGGCTGACCCTGGACGATCGGCTGCGCATCAGCCGCCGGTGATCGTCTACCCGGCGTACAGGAGGGGAAAAGAGGCGATTTCCTTGACTTGCGTATTACCGTTGGAAAATTGTTACGTGACAACTTCAGGTCATAGCGAACAGGATTTTATATACTGAATTTTTGTACCCCCTCACCGGAGGCGAATCTCCGATTCGCGCACCTCGAATACCGGTCTGTCAGCCCAATGGGTAAAGCCCGCCGCTCAACAGTCCGTATCTCGCCGGCAAAACGCCTATAATGGTGGGGCAAATTGCCGGAGAGGTCATGAGCACCATCGCTTTTCATCCTTCAGGCGTCGCGCACCCGCGTCAGGCCGAATTCACGATTCTCGAGCAGCTGCTGGCGATCCGCGTCCGCTCGGGCGCCGACCTGGCCGAGCTGGCGAGCGCGCGCGTCGACGTGTCGGTGATCGACCGGTTGTCGGAGCGCGGGCTGAAATCGGACGAGCTGGCCTTCATCATTCCGCGCCGCACGTTGAGTCATCGTCGGCAGGCGCACGAACGCCTGTCGCCGGAAGAGTCGGACAAGGCGATCCGTCTCGCGCGCATCGTCGCGCAGGCGGCGGCCACGTTCGGCGATCAGGACAAGGCGATGGCGTGGCTGCGCAACGGGCTCCAGCGCTTCGGCGGCCGCACGTCGCTCGACATGGCGAGCACCGAGCATGGTGCGCGGCTCGTCGAAGAGGCCCTCACGCAGATCGACGAGGGGTACTTCGCTTGACGACGCTGTGGCGGATCAGCAATTACGCCGATCTGAAAGGCATCGGCGGGTTGCGGGCCGGCGGGCGCTGGCATTTCGCCGGGCAGCCCGTCGTGTATCTCGCCGAGCATCCGGCGCTCGCGCTGCTCGAGACGCTGGTTCATTTCGAAATCGCCACCGTCGGCCAATTGCCGAGCGGATATCAATTGCTGCGTATCGAGGCGCCCGATTCGGTGGACGTCGCCGAAATCGCGGAAGGCGATGCGCCGGACGACTGGCGCACGAACGTCGACTGGACCCGTAGCGCGGGTACCGAGTGGCTGGACACGCAGCCGAGCGCGCTGCTGCGTGTGCCGAGCGTCGTCGTGCCGCACGCCCATAACTTCCTGTTGAACCCGCTGCATCCGGCCGCGTCCGACATCCGCATCGCGGAAGTGATGCAATCCCCGTACGACACGCGGATTCTCCGGCTGGTCCAGCCGAAGCCGGGCGAATAGCGCACCGGAGGAACGCGGTTCGCGCCGGCGGCGCGCGATCACCGCTCGCGGGCAGCGCGATCCGCGGCTGCATCGGGCGGCAGCGTTTGCCGAATGCGCGTGACCGTTCGCAGGCTGGCGAGACCGAGCATCGCCGTGACATCGGCATGCGCATGGCCGGCGAGCAACTGGCGGCGCGCATACGTATTGCGCAGCACGCGCGGGCTCATGTCCGCTGCGTGAAAGCCGATCGCGTTCAGCGCATCGCGCACCACGAGCAGCAGGAACATGTCGTTCATTGCGCCCCCGCGTGGCGCGGGAAACAGCCGCGTCGAAGGCGGCACGTCGGTCGAGCGCCCACGCCATGCGGCGAGCGGCGCCACCGCGAATGCGGCGAGCGCGATCCGGCGCGCCGGCCGCGCGCGATTGCGCGGCACCGACAACACCGCTGGCCGCGCGTCGAGATCGAGTGCGTCGCCTGTCGTTGCGCGAATCTCGGCCGACGTGATGCCGCTCGCGAGCAGTAGCGCGACGATCGCGCGATTCCGGCAGTCGGCGGGCGTGTCATTCGCCAGAGGCTGCACATGGCGCTGCAGCGCCGCGTCGGCATCGGGCGGCAGGTAGCACGGCTCGGGCTCGCCGTCCGGCCAGGCGAGATCGTGTGTCGATCGGCCGGCTGGATGACTCGTCCGCACACCGGCGTCGACCAGATGCCGGCCGAGCCGGTCGATCAGCTTCGCATAGCGCACGCGCGTCGACGTGCCGGGCGCGCAAGTACGGTCGAGTTCCGCGAGGAAGGCCGCAACGTGGTCGGGCCCGAACGTCGCGAGCGACACGTGCCGTGCGCTCAGGTGACGCAGGAATCGCTCGAACATCGCGACGTGCTGGACGATCGAACGCGGCGCGAACGGCCGGCGGCCGGCGCCGGTCGCGGCGGTTTCCTGCCAGGCGCGAAACGCGCCGACGGGGTCGTGAATCCAGCGATTCGTGTCCATCCCCGTTTTATAGCCGGACACGGTGACGCCGGCAATCGTCCCGACGGCCGGTCGGCCGGCACGCGACGAAGCAGGTGCGTCGGGGCGCGGCACGCATGTCGTCGACGCCGTCGTCGTTCATCGTCAGGTGGACGAGCACGCGCAGCAGCGTGATGAAGAAGCGGAACACGGGCGGCACGCCGTTCCATCGCTTCGACATCCATATCCGAACCGTTCGCCGCCGACCGACATGAAGGCGGCCTGCCACGTGAGGAAACCGCGCGTCAGTCACGACCGCAGGCGTCGTCAAGCGCGGGCAGCGTGCACGTGCGGCTGCGGTTACGCGTCGCGCGAAGGCGCCGCAGCCGCGCTCGCATGTGCTTGCCCGCCCAGCCGTGCGAGCGCGGCGAACGCCAGTTGCGTCGCGATCGCCGCGAGCGTGCCGGCCGCCATGCCGTTGCCGAGCACGATCTGCACGGGCGCGCCGAAATGACGATACAGGTTCGGCACCAGGATCGGCGCGAGGCCGACGACCAGTGCGGCTGCGAGCGTGTACTGGTTCGCGCGCGCGTGCAGGTCGATGCTCGCGAGCAGCCGGATGCCCATCACGCCGATCATCGCGAACACGACCAGCGCGGTGCCGCCGACCACGGCGGCCGGGATCGCGTACGCGAGCCGCGCAAGCGGCGCGAACAGCGCGATGACGATCAGCATTGCGCCGGCGGCGGCCGTCACGTAGCGCGAGCGTACGCCGGTCGTCTGCACGACGCCGATGTTCTCGGCGCTGGTCACGATCAACGGCGTGCCGAACAGCGCGCCGGCCAGCGAGGCGAGCGCGTCGCCGCGTATCGTCTTCGGCACGTCGCGCCGGAGCGAAATCGGCTTGCCGCACGTTTCGCCGACGGCGACCGTCTGCGCGGTGGCCTCCGCCATCGAGATCGCGGTGAAAATCAGCAGCGGCAGCGCAGCCAGCACGTCGAAACGCGGCATCCCGAACGGGAGCCACACCGGATGCGTGAACAGCGGCCCGTGCCACACGTCGGCGAGCGCGGGCATCGCGCCGAGCGACCAGCCGAGCGTCGCGCCGGCCGTCAGCCCGATCAGCACCGCGAGGCGCCCGGCCGTGCCGCGGAATGCGCCCGCGACGACGACGGTGGCGACGATCGTCGCGAGTGCGAGACCGAGCGCGCGCGGCTGCGCGAAGTCGGCCGAACCGGGCTGGCCGACGACGATCGTCGCGTAGATCCGGATCAGGTTGATCGACACGAGCAACAGCATCGCGCCGACGACGATGCGCGGAAAGAGCCGCAGGCAGCGCGTGAAGACGGGCAGCAGCACCCAGTAGAACGCGCTGGCGAGCAGCGCCGCGCCGGCCGCGGTCGGCAGGCCCGATTGCGCGGCGATGCCGGCGAACAGCATCGTCGGTGCGCCGCCGGGCACCATCACGAACGGCATGCGCGCGCCGATCGGGCCGGCGCCGAGCGATTGCAGCAGCGTGCCGATGCCGCACGCGAAGAACGTCGCGCCGATCAACTGAACCGTCAGGTCGGCCGGCAACACGAGCACCTTCGCGATCAGGAAGACGGCCGTGATCGGCGATGCGGCCATCGACAGCACGTGCTGCAGCCCGAACAGCGCGAGCTGCCACGCGGGGAGGCGGGCATCGACGGGTGCGGAGATCGGATCGTGCGACACGGCAGACTCCTCGGAAACGAACGGCGACGATGGCCGGAAACCGGCGGTGAACGAAAGCTCAGGTCCGTAGCCACGGCAATTGCGCGGCGCTGTAGCGGAACGTCTGGAACACGCTGTTCAGCTGTCCGGGGCCGGTCTTGCGCGCCGCTTCGTCCGGGTATTCGGCGAACCACGGGATCACGTATTCCCAGACGACCTCGCCGGCCGGCGTCACTTCGAACAGCCGGCCCGTCGACGATTCGGTGATGTGCGTGTTGCCGTTCGGCAAGCGCTGCGCGTTGCCCATGAACGGCGTGTAGAACAGGTTCACGACGTCGTCCGCATACGACCACACGACGCGCTGCGTCGCCGGATCGATTTCCACGACGCGCGAGAACGCGACGTGCGCGCCATGGCGGAAATTGCCGTTGTCGAACGCGAGGATGTTGCCGTTCGGAAGCGGTGCCGGCGCATGCTGGTGCGACACGACGCCGGGCCCGATGTGCAGGTCGACGCGGCCGGTTGCGCGGTGCACGCCGATGATGCCCGACGTCGTGCGCAGGCTCATCAGCACGCGGCCGTTCGCATCGACCGCGAGGCCGTTGACGAGCGGCCAGTGATAGCGGCCGAAGCCTGCCGCGATCGGAAAATCCTCGGGCCGCAGATGGTCGCGTGCGTGCCATTCCCAGACAATCCGGCCGGCGCGGTTCACTTCGCGGATCACGTCCGCGAACATCACCTCGTCGTCGCCATGCGCGGTGCCGCCCGGCACGCGCCGCGCGAACGCCGCGTCGACCGGCTCGCACGCGGCGTACAGCAGGTTGCCGTTCGGCAGCCACTGCGCGTCGTGGTGATGCGCGGGATCCTCGTAGCGCCACACGGTGTCGCCTTGCGGCGTGACCTCGTAGAAGTCGCCGCCGTGCCACATCGACCATGGTGCGTAGCGTGATTCGGAGTGCGGATGATTGCCGTTGTAGCCGAGGTTGCCGTTCGCGAGGATGACCGCGTGGCGGCCCGGGCGCACGGGCATCTTCCACTGGTGGACGACTGCGCCGTCGATGCCGACGAGATAGACGTTGCCGTCGCCGGTCTGCGGCGCGATGAGCGTATAGCCGCCCGCGGACAACGCGGGATCGTGGGCAATGAGGCCGACGCCGCGGCGGCGCTGGGTAATCTGGTCGACGGTCGTCACTGCGGTCTCCATTCGAATCGGATACGGGGATGCAGCGGAATCTAGACGATTCGCCCGGTCGGTAAAATCGGATTATTCTTGACGGCCTGTTCGGAAAAATCTAACGGATCATCATGCGTTCGATATCGCAGACATTCCGCTGTTTCGACGAAGTCGCGCGGCGCGGCTCGATTCGCAAGGCGGCGGATGCGCTGCACCTGACCGCCGCGGCAGTGCACCAGCAGATCCGCAATCTCGAGGAGCAGGTGGGCGTGCCGCTGTTCGACCGGCTGCCGCGCGGCATGCAGCTGACGCTCGCCGGCGAGATCGTGATCGCGGCCGTGCGGCGCGGCCAGCGCGATTTCGACAACGCGCTGACGCAGGTCGAGGACCTGCGCGCGCTGCGGCGCGGGCACGTGAATCTCGCGGTGCCCGCCTCGACGGCGGAAAAGCTCGTGCCCGACGCGATCCTCGCGGCGATGCAGCACTATCCCGGCGTCACGTACAGCGTGCGCTGCGGAAACGGCGAGCGCATCGTGCGCTGGGTCGAGACGGGCGAGGTCGACATCGGTTACGCGCTGCGCCGGCGTACCGCGGCGGGCGTCGTCGAGGTGCGCGCGTTCGCGCAGCCGCTGGGTGTCGTCACGGCGCCCGGCCATCCGCTCACGTCGACGGGCGGCAAGGTGCGGATGCGCGACTGCTTCGCGCATCCGCTGATCCTGATGACGCCCGACACGGAGCTGCGCGCGATGTTCGACCAGATCGATGCTCGGCAGCCGCGCAGCGTGCGGCCGCTGGTCGAAACCGGCTCGGTGTCGATGGTGCGGCGTCTCGTGGCCGAAGGCGCTGGCATCGGCTTCCTGATCGCGGAAAACGTCGCGGACGACGTAGCCGCCGGCCGGCTCGCGTGGACGCCGCTGGCCGATGCGGGCGCGCGCTCGTTCAGTTGCATCTACCAGCGGGCGGACACGAGCGCGACGGTCGCGATGACGATGTTTCTCGCATTCTTTTCCGAGGCGATCGACGCGATGGAGCACGGTTTCGCGCGCGGCGGCCGGGCGGCCGGCACGCGTCGCCGGGCGACAAGGTAACGACGTCACGATACGCCCATGCGCTGCAATGCGGCAGATAAAACCGCATGCCGGTTCGGTGACGTTGCGTACACAACGTCCGGTTGCACGACGTCATTTCCTGATTGCGAAAAAAATTCCGTTCATGGGACTATCGAACGGGTCGCCCGCGCACCGAGGGGCGCGGGCGACAGGATGCCCATCGCAACGACCCGCACATTGGCAGACAATGAACAGAACAGCGATTTTTCCGTATGCGTCCGCGTTGCTCGCGGCTGCGTTGTTGACCGCATGCGGCGGCGACGTCGAGAACGAGGCGGGCCGCACGACCGCACCTTCCACCGATACGAGTTGTCTCGCGGTCGACAACAGCGGCGTGACGGTCGTGGTGGGCTCGAACCAGCCGGGCGACCCGTCGCTGCCGGAAGCGTCGTCGGGCTATCGCACCGGGATGAAGTCCGTCTATGCGAAAAGGTACCTGGTGGCCACGTCGAACGCGTACGCGAGCGCAGCCGGTTGCGCGGTGCTGAAGAAGGGCGGCACAGCGGCCGACGCGGCGGTCGCCGTGCAGGCCGTGCTGGGCCTGACGGTGCCGGAGGCGACGGGCCTCGGGTCGGGCGGCGTGCTGCTCTACTACGACGCGCGAGGCAAGACGCTGCAGGCGTACGACGGCCGAGAAACCGCGCCGGCCGCCGCGACGGAGAACTATCTGCGCTATGTCGATGACGCCACCGATCATTCGGCGCCGCTGCCGAACGCGCGCGCGAGCGGCCGCTCGATCGGCACGATCGGCGTGCCGCGGCTCGTCGAGGCACTGCAACAGGATCATGGCCGCTTGCCGTGGCAGAGCCTGTTCGGCGACGCGATCACGCTCGCGACCAACGGTTTTCCGATCGGCGGCCGGCTGGCCGACGCGATCGCGGCGAATGCCGCGAACCTGAAGCGCGACCCCGAAGCCGCCGCGTATTTCCTGAACGCCGACGGTTCGCCGAAACCGCTCGGCACCGTACTGAAGAATCCGGCCTACGCGCGCACGCTGTCGCTGATGGCGCAGTCGGGCGCGAATGCGCTGTACACGGGGCAGATCGCGCAGGACATCGTCGCGAAGATCGCGGTGACGAAGGGCGCGGACGGCTCGACGCTCACGCCGGGCAAGACGACCGTCGCCGATCTGGCCGCGTATCAGGCGAAGCGCCGCGAACCGGTGTGCACGACCTATCGCAGCTACTGGGTCTGCGGGATGCCGCCGCCGTCGTCGGGCGGCATCGCGGTCGCATCCGCGCTCGGCATTCTAGAGAATTACGACTTGAAGTCGTTGAAGCCGACGGCGATCGATCTCGAGGGCGGCAAGCCGACCGTCGCGGGTGTCCACCTCGTCACCGAGGCCGAGCGGCTCGCGTATGCCGACCGCGACAAGTACGTGGCCGATACCGATTTCGTGCCGCTGCCGGGCGGCACGTGGGACACGCTGCTGAACAAACCGTACCTGAAATCGCGCGCGTCGCTGATCGACACGACCAAAAGCATGGGCACCGCGCAGCCCGGCAATCTCGGTGCGGTGCCGCTCGGCGTCGACACGACGCTGATCGAGCACGGCACGAATCAGTTCACGATCGTGGACGGCGACGGCAACGTGCTGAGCGCGACGACGACGGTCGAGTCGAGCATGGGCTCGTTTCACATGACCAACGGCTTCCTGCTGAACAACCAGCTGACCGACTTTTCCGCGAACCCGCTCGACGCGTCCGGCAATCCGGTGGCGAACCGCCTGCAGCCGAGCAAGCGGCCGCGCAGCTCGATGGCGCCGACGATCGTGTTCGGGCAGGCCACCGACGGCTCGCGCGGCGACTTCGTGATGGCGACCGGTTCGCCGGGCGGCGGCACGATTCCGCAATACGTGGTCAAGACGCTGATCGGCGCGCTCGACTGGGGGCTCGACGCGCAGCAGTCGGCGGGCCTCGTCGACTTCGGCGCGAGCAACAGCCCGACGACCACGATCGGCGGCGAGCATCCGAACGTCAACACGGCGAACAACGGTGCGAACGATCCGCTGATCACGGGGCTGCTCGCGCTCGGGCACAAGGTGTCGACGTCCGCGCAGGCGAGCGGCGTCAACACGGTGATGCGCGTGACGGTCGGCCAGTCGCCGGCGTTGCAGGGCGGCACCGATCCGCGTCGCGAAGGCGTCGTGCTCGGCGATACGTTCCGGCCGTAACCGGGCGGAATGCGAACGGCCCCGGTCCGCTTGCTGGCGGCCGGGGCTGTGCATCATGACGAGGCCGCATCGACGGCCGCGCAAATCGCATCCTTCGGAATGCAGATGGAAGCGGCCGGCATGAAGCGCGCCTGCCGGCCCAAGCTGCACCCGTCAGTCGTCAAATACAGTGGCCACCCGCCGCAAACCTCCGATTGTCAAACAGTGTGAGTCAATCGTCAGCATTTGCAACGGAAGTAACAGTCCCCGCAATTCAGTCGTTTTGCTCGCCGGCGCCGCTACATTAGCTCCACCTGCCGCATGTCGCGGCGAGGCATGCGGCAAGCCGCAAGCACGCGGTCCGCAGCAACAACGTCTTTGGGGAGAATGACCATGAACAAGATCCGTACGATTCTGCTGGGTGCTGCTCTGACGGCGATGGCGACGTCGGCTGCATTTGCACAGACGGCCCAGACCGGCGCCCAGGGTTCCGCAGGCGTCGGCGCGCAGGTCCAGACGCCGCTGCTCGGCGGCGGCGTGGGCGTGCAGGCTGGTGCCGGCGCGAATGCGGCAGGCTCGGGTTCGGGCGCGGGCAATGCCGTCGGCGGCGCGCTGAACGGCGTCGGCCAGACGGTCGGCGGCGTGGGTTCGGCAGCCGGGGCGGCGGTGGGTGGCGCGACGCAGGCGGTCGGTTCGGCGGCCGGCGCGACGAAGGATGCGGCGGCATCGGCCGTGCACGCGACGAAGTCGCACGTGAAGCACGTCGCCGCCTCGGCGAAGAGCCATGCCCACGGCGCGGTGTCGACCGCAGGCGACGTCGCGGGCGGCGCGAAGGCGAAGGCCGGCGAAGCGCTCGAAGGCGCGACGAATTCGGTGCAGGGTGGCGCGTCGGTCGGCGTGAAGGGCTCGGCGTCGACGCAAGGCGGCGCGCTGTAACAAGCAGCACGCATCCCGTCACGGCCCGACCCGCTTCGATGCGGGCCGGGTTTTTCTATTGAGGAGCGCGATACGTCGTGCGCGGCGCCTCATGTCGACGCCTCATGTCGAAACGCGGGAAAATGAATGTATCGATATTGATTCGGACCGCGAAGAATAATGAGCGTCGGGTCGACTGAACTTGACGCCAAAAAGAGACGATTGTCGGGCCGCAGGGGCAAGCTGGCGACTCGAAGGCAGCGCGGATGGAACGCATGGCGACCGCAGGCGGTTCCCCAAACCGCCGACTGCGTAGAGCCCGACACCGTCACGACATCTCCCCCGAACGTTTCGGCGGCCCCCCGATGCGGGACACTTTTTCTTCCTCAACCAGCGTATCGCTCAGGCGGTATTTTCGAGCAACGAGCCGAGCTTGATTCTCGATGCTGCCATCGAGCGGCTACCGGCCTCAAATTTCACTTTCACGATTCAATGGCGGTCGTCGTAAATGCATTTGAAATGATGAAATAAAGTATTTGCAAGGAAAGTGGAAGCTGGTTTATAAATACGAGCGATTTGTATTTTCTCTACCGGTCGTGACCATCGACGCTGACGGAATGCTCAAATGGTCGGGACACGGTTCGCTGCGCTTCATCATGCGCGCGCGTTGTCGCGCATGAATGCCGCCTGCCAAGCAGCCATGCCGACGTGAGGGAATCCCGTCGAAATTGCTGAACTCGTCAGCCCGTGCCTGGTAAATCTCGGGCGGAACACGGGTATTTTCGTTATCGAAATGCTGATTATCTGATCGGCATCAATTGCGAGTCATCTTGTGATTCTCGCTGGTATTAATGTGGCTTTTGTTAATCAATTTGATTCGGATTGCAAAATTACTGAGCCGTATGTAATGAAAAACGAAATGATGGCCGATCCCGTCTTTTGCCGCATGATCCGCATTTCGGAAGGAAATATTCCATGATCAATACGCTGCAGGACATGAAGCACCCGCATTAATTGAACGTGTTGCCAGCCTCCCGGCGCATCCGCCTTCATGTCGAGCGCGCGATTCGCAGAGGCAGCTCCGCCGAACAAGAATGTGCGATCTGGCGCGTCGGTGCCGGTCGCGGCACGTCAATGTTCAAGTCAACCTGCACGACGTATGTGGCAGGCCCGTTCGATACGTGAAATCCGGTGAGACACAAGTGAATACGATGATATCCACGATGGCAGATGGCGCTGAACCCGACGCGGACGTTCGACCGCGGCTCGCGACGCAACCCTCGAGACTCCTTGTGCTTGGCAAGCGCACGATCGATGAACTCGACTACGACCCGTCGATGGTGCTCGACGCTGTCGAACGGGCATACCTTGGCCTCGGTACCGGCGAATCCGACAATCCGCGCAAGCTGATGAGTCAACCAGCGGACAAGCATTCGGTCGCGTACTCGATGCTGGGTCGAGATGGTGGACGCAGAACGGTCGGTTTCAAGACGTCGTATAAGTTCGATCCGGAACATAACCGCGAACTGCAGAAGTACTACACGACGTTGTTGCTGTTCGACGACGAAACCGGCATGCCTGTCGCACTGATGGACGGCAGCCTTGTCGGGTCGCTGCGCACGCCGGCGGTGTCGGCTCTGCTCGCACGTGCGGCTGCGCCGCGGGCTCGAACGGCGCTCGTCGTCGGCACGGGGACGCAGGGGCGGATGGCGGCGCCGTTCCTGCTGACCGCGTTGCCGGACATCGAGCGCGTGATCGTACACGGCCACTATGAGTCGGGAATCGACGCCGTCCGCAAGACGTTGAAGCGCTTTCATCCGGGCCGTGACATCGAAGTATCGAAGGGTCTCGTCGCCTCCGCGAATGAAGCGGACATCGTACTCGGGGTGGCCGGCGCCGGTGTGTCGGAGACCGTGCGACACGCGGCGCTGAAGCCGGGCGCGCTCGCGCTTCTGGTCGGCTACGGAATTCACGCTGACGCGCTGCATGGCGCCGATTACCGCATCGCGACGAGCGAGGCCCAAATGCAAGTAACCGGTGCCGATCTCGTGGACGAAGCCGGAAAACTGCCTGCCGTCGATGCCGAGTTGCCGGACATACTGCTTGGCCGGAAGCCTGCGCGGCGCAACGATGCCGATATCGTTTACGCGTTCAACAGCGGCATGATCGTGACCGACATCGCGCTGGGGCGCGTGCTGGCCGATGCCGCGCTGACGAAAGGGCTCGGCCGGGAAGTCGAACTATGGTGACGGATATGCTCCGGTTGCCGGCGTTGTGGGATCCGCTACTGCGGGATTTCGTGGACGAACATCAAGCGATGATCCACGATCTTGTCCATGGCTTCGACGCACCCGTTCATTTCTTGTTTCCCGAGCGCTTCGCGCGCAATGTCGCCGAATTTCAGCGCGTACTGGACGATCGCCAAGTGTCCGGGCGCATTTACTACGCGAAGAAAGCGAACAAGGCGCGATGCTTCGCGCATGCGGCGGCAGCATCCGGGATCGGCGTCGACGTCGCGAGCACGGGCGAGTTCTCGGAAGCGTTGGCCGCGGGCGTGTGCGGAACCGATATCGGTGTATCCGGCCCGTCGAAGTCGAGCGCGCTGCTGCGGCTCGCGGTTTTGCACGATGCGTTGATCGCCATCGACAGCGAGGACGAACTCGATCGGCTGATCGCGATCTCGGCACAGGCGAAGCGGGTTGCACGCATTCTGTTGCGGATGGCGCCGGCGGCACGCAACGATAGCCGATTCGGTTTGAGTGCCGACGCACTTCGCGTTGCGCTATCGACCTGTGCCGCGATGCAGGCGTCGCTCGTCCTTGAAGGGTTCTCGTTCCATCTGTCCGGTTACAGCGCGACGGAGCGCTGCAATCAGGCCGCGACGGCGATGCGCGCGTGCCTGGCTGCGCGTGACCTCGGTCTTGCGCCGACCACGATCAATATCGGTGGCGGCTTCGCGATGTCGTACGCCAGCGAGCGCGACTGGCGCGCATTCCAGCTGGCGCACCGGGCGGACGATTACCACGCAAACAAGGTATTCGACGGATTCTATCCGTATCACTCGGCCTGCAGCGGCGCGCAGATGCTCGACGCGATTCTGGCTGGTACCCCTGATGCGGCGTCCTCCGCATCGCTCGCCGAACTACTTCGCGAGCACGGTCTGACGATCATGCTGGAACCGGGGCGTTCGCTGCTGGATCAGGCAGGGTTTACGGTGTTTGCCGTGCAAGGCTTGAAGGACTGCGGCGACTATGGCATCACGACCGTCAATGGCACGAGCTTCAGCGTGTCGGAGCAATGGTTCGCCAGTGAATTCCTGCCCGATCCGGAACTGCTGAGCGTCGTGCGCGAGCCGTCGCGATCGCCGCGCACGGGCATGCCTTATCGCGCCTGCGTCGGCGGGGCGAGTTGCCTCGACTCGGACATGCTGACCTGGCGCAAGATCGTATTCGGGCGGCGCCCGGAACCCGGCGATCTGCTGATCTACCCGAACACGGCCGGCTATCAGATGGATTCGAACGAATCTTCATTTCACGAGCTGCCGCTTCCCCCCAAGCTTGTCTTGACACTTGACGGCGCGTGGCCACGCTGGCGCGTCGATCGCTTCTTCCAGCTTTCGGGAGCCTGACCATGAATGTGCGTTTTATGGGTGAGCAAGCCACGATCACCGTGCCTGCGATCGTGTCGAAGGTATCGGATCTTGTCGGCCGCACGCCGTTGTTCGAATTGATTCGCGGCGCCAACGGCGCGCGCATCCTGCTTAAACTCGAATCGACGAATCCGACCGGCAGCGCCAAGATCCGGATGGCAAGGCAGATGCTCGACGAAGCCGAACAGGACGGCAGTCTGCGGCCGGCCGGACACGTGATCGAATCGACGTCCGGCAATACGGGCATGGGGCTGGCGCTGTTGTCGGCCGAGCGCGGCTATCGGTTTACCGCGATCGTGGACAGTCACGCGTCGAAAGACAAGCTGCGGGCGATGCAAGCGTTCGGCGCAAAGCTCGTCTGCGTGAGCGACGGCGACGCGATCGCGACGGCGGATCGCGACGCGCTGGCCAAGCGCATGGCAGCGGACGATCCGGACGGCATCTGGACGGAGCAGCACAACAATCCCGCGAACGGTAACGGCTATCGTGGGCTGGCACATGAACTGCGCGACGTGCTTGGCGACCGAATCGACTTCCTGGTGGGTTCGGTCGGCACCGGAGGCTCGCTGTTCGGCACTGCACGAGAACTGCTCGCGACAGGCCCGGCGCCGCGTGTCATTGGTGTCGAGCCGGTCGGCTCGATCGTCTTCGGCGGCGAAGGCGGATCGTACTATCAGTCCGGCACCGGAACGCCGCCTGGCGCCGAGATCGGCGCGTTGGTCGACTATGCGTTGCTCGACGAAGGCTACAAGGTGACGGACGCGGCCGCCTTCAATACGGCACGCTATATCGCACGCAAGAAGTCGCTGCTCGTCGGCGGCTCGGCGGGCAGCGTCATCTGGCACGCGTTGAAGATGTTCGATTCGCTGCCGGCGGGGGCGACGCTCGTGGTCCTGGTCTGTGACGGCGGGGAAAAATATCTCGACACGGTGTTCGACGACGACTGGATGCGAGCGCGAAACCTGCTCGACGAGTCGATTGCTCGGGAACTCGAATCGATATTTTCCCGCGCCGCATGAAACTTCATCGACAAGTCTGGCTCGATGCCACGCAAATCGGCGTGCTTGCCGCTCCCCTCATCCTTACGCAGCTCGCCCAGGTGGCGCTGACAACCACCGACATCGTCATGATGGGGATGCTTGGCCCGCGCGAAATCGCCGCCGGGGGGCTCGCGCTGACGATCTTCAACCAGTTCCGGACGATGGGAACCGGGCTGGTGACGGGAACGGGCAACCTCGTCGCGTTCGCGAACGGTCAACACGCGCATGCGGAAATCATGCGGCTGGTGCGCTCCGGCTTTGCGCTGTCGACGCTCGCGGCACTGGCGTTTGCATTGATGATGCTGTGTATCGAAATGCCGCTTGTCTGGCTCGGTCAGGATCCGGGCGTCGCACGCCAAGCATCGTTCTATCTTGCGGCGGCCGCACCCGGCATGTTGCCGTGTCTGTGGTTTCAGGTGCTTCGACAATATACCGTCGGACTCCGCAAGCCTGGGCCGCTATTGGCGATCACGATCGTATCGATCGTCGTCAACGCGGCGCTCGACTACGCGTTGATGTTCGGCCGGTTCGGATTTCCGAAGCTCGGCCTGGTCGGTATTGCGTGCGCAACCAGTGGCGTGTACCTGCTTTCCTTCATCGCGTTTCTGACGATCGCAAGGCGCCGGCCGGAACTGTCCGAACACTTGTCGCTTGCCGCCTGGCGCGCCGATGCCGATACGTTGGCGCGGACGTGGCGGATGGGTTTGCCGATCGCGGCAACCTATGGATCGGAGGCTGCGTTCTTCACCGTCCTCACGCTCGTGATCGGGACGCTCGGCGCCGATGCGCTGGCCGCACAGACGATCGTGAATCAGGTGATCTACATCGTGTTCATGATTTCGGTCGGTTTGTCTCACGCGTCGTCGATCAGCATCAGCCATGCGTGTGCGCAGCGCGACTATCGCGGTGCGCGCCGACTCGGCTATACGGGGCTCGCGCTAGGTGTCGTGACGATGCTGGTCGTTGCGCTGCCGTATCTCATTGCGCCCACCCGCGTGCTTGCGCCATTTCTCGACAACGGCGCGGCCGCGAGTGCCGAAGTTCTGCGCCTCGCCGGTGGGCTGCTGACGATCGCGGCGCTGCTGCAGATCTTCGATTGCAGCCAGAACATCGGCGTCGGCATTTTGCGGGGCCTCGGTGACGTAACGAGTTCGTTTCGGATATCGATCGTCGGATACTGGTTAATCGGTCTGCCGGTCGCCTGGGCGGCCGGTGTGCTGCTGGGATACGGCATCTACGGCATCTGGAGCGGACTCGCCATCGGGCTTGCGGCCACGGCGTCGATGTTGCTGCACAAATTCGAGGGCCACCTTCGCGCGATGACGAAACGGACGCAAGACGGACGTTCGTGAACGCGACGAAGTTTCCAACGCGCACACCGGTGCCAACCCGGCACCGGAATTCCCGAAATACCGGCCGGCATTGCATCGAACGCGGCACGCCCGCTCGTCTCGCCAGAGGCGGAATGCCGGCCGGATTCCCGACTGCCCGCACATGTTGTCGTTGATAGACGGCGACTTGTCTTTATCCGCTACCGTACCCGGTACGCGACATGGTGGTTGTGACCGCCTCATACGGCGTATTCCGCTCTTGGGAATGCACAAGCCGTGACGGTCATCGCTCATGACTGCGCTAATCGTATGCCGACAAGATGCGTCGGCGGAAAGTTGCGTCGTCAGTAAATTTTCCTAATTCGGCCGATCGATGGTCGCAAGAGCGCGACAGATATAACTGCATCTGGAAAGCATGATTTGACTGGCCGCATTTACTGAATTATCGAAACGGTAATTGATTGGCGTACATGCGAGCAATGTAAATAATTTGTCGCATTATACGAGGGCGTGAAATTCACGTCGGTCTATTTGTAAAGTTTTATGCTGTTCCGCGATCTTAGTTGTGACAAGATGCCGCACTTTGGCCGATTGTTGAAATATTCTGCAAAATCGAATCGTTTTAGTGCAATTAAATCGCAATTTCCTGCTGTAATATCAAAGAAAGGTTCATTACATATTTTTTTCGAAAAGTAATGTTGCTGTCTTCTGTCCTCCGATATACTTGCGCAACTTCAAGTTTAGAGAGCGGAATCTAGACAGGTGGCCCGTATAGTGAACTGTTTCAGCCATTGGCAAAGTAAATAATTCAGATGTTAATGGTCTTGTGTAATTGGTTTGCATTCCTCGTGAGTACTGGTTATCAAAACATGGTTCGCGAACGATGGCTGCCTAGACGTTGCCATCAGATACTGTCGCAGTGTTCGCACGTAGAAAACAAGCAGCGTTGGATTGCCCGTCCGGTAAGGCCTTGAAGCTTTGGCAGATATTCGGATGCCAGAGCATGTCAACGAATACGAATCTTGTCTTTTCATAAGGGCCCGGAAAATTGGAGACCTTTTCTCGCATCATTGGCGAGATTCTTCGTCCCAACGGTTTGACCGAGGGGATCGATCAACTCGCGGAAAAAATCGGACGCGTGATTCCGTTCGACAAGTGTTTGATTTTGCACGGCGGCAGCGGCGATCCGGCTTCTCACGGGCTGATATATCGCTATGGGGCTGCGAGCGACGCCGGAATCCGGCGAGGCGTGACTCTGTTTGGTCCCGGAATCGATATCGATCGATATCTGAGTTGCTTCGCATTGTCCGATCGTCAGGATCATACGTTCCGCTGGCGCGATCTCGACGGGGAAGTGCCACAACGCGATGCGCAGGTCAACGATGTCGCGTCGTACATGCGGGGGCGGGGTATGGTCGCTTGCATCGGCGCTCCACCCGGTGATTCGACGGCCATTCGGACTGTGCTGCAACTGAAGTGCGAAGACATGACGTTGCATTCGGCGTTGCTCGTCAGTCTCATCGCCATGCATTTGCATGCAGCGTTGACCCAGAAGATTGCGCGGCAGAACCGGGAGGGCGTGGACCTGTGCGCAGCCGGTCTCCAGCCGGATGCTTGCGAAAGCTCGAACAGGATTCAGTTCACGAGAAAGGAATCCGATGTAATCAAATGGGTAGTCGAAGGCAAGACTGCCTGGGAAATCGGCCGGATACTTTCCATGTCGGAAAGAACGGTCAAGTTTCATCTGACGAACGTCTATGAAAAGCTGCGTGTGTCGAATAGAGCGCAAGCGGTGGCGAAGGTTAGCCGTCTGGGATTGATCTAGGAGAGTTCGGGAATGTCTTTCAAGGAAAAGGTCAAGGCATTTGTCGCACGTCATGGGTTTACGTACAAAGCCTATATTTTGTCGATTCTCTTTCTGCCGCCGGCAGCACTTTATATCGCATGGAAGCGACCGGGTTTGCCGGTCCCGGGCCGTGTCTTGCTGTGCGTGACCGGCGTGCTTGCGCCTCCGTTGGTCGGTATCGCCACGGCGATGATGCTGAAAGGCGCATTCGATTTGATCCGGACAGTCGTTTCCGTTTAGTTTCCCTGCCGGTTGCCGAATACGATTCCGCTTTCCCGAGCGTGGTTCTCGATCGCTTCATCATTCATTCCATAAACGCCAATGAATGCCCGACTACCAACCGTACAATTGTTAGAGTGTGTTCGGGCAATAGCAGGATTACATGAGCCGTCGCGCAATATTCCGTATAACTACACGTCGTTTTCCGATCGAGAGATCGTGATCCGCCTGCTCGGCGAGGCGGCGTGGGCGGTGCTCGACGAACTGCGCGCCGAGCGCCGCACAGGCCGCTCGGCGCGGATGCTCTGCGAAGTGCTCGGCGACATCTGGATCGTGCGCCGCAACCCATACCTGCAGGACGACCTGCTTGATAACCGAAGGCGTCGCCGGTTCCTGATCGCCACGATGCATGATCGGCTGTCCGAAATTGCAAGACGCCGTCGGGTGAGTGTGAGCGGATGGTACGACGACGCCGGCCGCGAACGCGCATCGCGCGTCGAGATGCTCGAGAGCGCCGCGCAGCGCGCGGTCAACGAATTCGCCGACGAATTCGACAAGATGGCCGAGCTGCGCCGCCGCGCGACCAAGGCGCTCGGCCGCTGCACGCAGAAGGACAACATCCGCTTCGACGGGCTGTCGCGCGTGTCGCACGTGACGGATGCGACCGACTGGCGCGTCGAATATCCGTTCGTCGTGCTGACGCCGGACACCGAAGCCGAGATCGCCGCGCTGATCAAGGCGTGCTTCGAGCTCGGCCTGACCGTGATCCCGCGCGGCGGCGGCACCGGCTACACGGGCGGCGCGGTGCCGCTCACGCCGTTCTCCGCGGTGATCAACACCGAGAAGCTCGAACAGCTCGGCGCGGTCGAGCTGACCGAGCTGCCGGGCGTCGCGCACAAGGTGCCGACGATCTTCTCCGGCGCGGGCGTCGTCACGCGCCGCGTCACCGAGGCGGCCGAAGCGGCCGGCTATGTGTTCGCGGTCGATCCGACTTCGCTCGACGCGTCGTGCATCGGCGGCAACGTCGCGATGAACGCCGGTGGCAAGAAGGCCGTGCTGTGGGGCACCGCGCTGGACAACCTCGCATGGTGGCGAATGGTCGACCCGGACGGCAACTGGCTCGAAGTCACGCGCCACGAGCACAACCAGGGCAAGATCCACGACATCGCGGTCGCGCGCTTCGAGCTGAAGTGGTTCGACGGCGCGTACGCGCCCGGCGAGAAGCTGCTCAAGACGGAGATGCTCGAGATCGAGGGCCGCCGGTTCCGCAAGGAAGGGCTCGGCAAGGACGTGACCGACAAGTTCCTCGCCGGCCTGCCGGGCGTGCAGAAGGAAGGCTGCGACGGGCTTATCACGTCCGCGCGCTGGGTGCTGCACAAGATGCCCGCGCACACGCGCACCGTGTGCCTCGAATTCTTCGGCCAGGCGCGCGAGGCGATCCCGAGCATCGTCGAGATCAAGGACTACCTGTTCGAGACGTCGAAGCAGGGCGGCGCGATCCTCGCGGGCCTCGAGCATCTCGACGAGCGCTACCTGCGCGCGGTCGGCTACGCGACCAAGAGCAAGCGCAATGCCTTCCCGAAGATGGTGCTGATCGGCGACATCGTCGGCGACGATGCGGATGCGGTCGCGCATGCGACGTCCGAGGTGATCCGGATGGCGAACGGCAAGAGCGGCGAAGGCTTCGTCGCGGTCAGCGCGGAGGCGCGCAAGCGCTTCTGGCTCGACCGCAGCCGCACGGCGGCGATCGCGAAGCACACGAACGCGTTCAAGATCAACGAGGACGTGGTGATCCCGCTGAACCGGATGGGCGAGTACACCGACGGCATCGAGCGGATCAACATCGAGCTGTCGCTGAAGAACAAGCTGCAGCTGGTCGACGCGCTCGAGGCGTTCTTCAAGGGCGGCAACCTGCCGCTCGGCAAGACCGACGACGCGAACGAGATCCCGAGCGCCGAACTGCTGGAAGACCGCGTGCAGCAGGCGCTGGAGCTGCTCAAGCGCGTGCGGGCACGCTGGGAATTCGTGCGCGACCGGCTCGACCAGCCGCTGCGCGAGGCGCAGCACTACCTGGTGCAGCTCGGCTACGAGGCGCTTGCGGAGAAGTTCGCCGATCGCGCGGACGAGCAGCCGGGCGCGACCGTGTTCCACATCACGCAGGACCGCACGGTGCGGATTTCGTGGAAGCAGGAGATCCGCGCGGAGCTGCGCGCGATCTTCAACGGCGGCGCGTTCAAGCCGATCCTCGACGAAGCGCAGGCGATCCACAAGCGCGTGCTGCGCGGGCGCGTGTTCGTCGCGCTGCATATGCACGCGGGCGACGGGAACGTCCATACGAACATCCCGGTCAACTCCGACAACTACGAGATGCTGCAGGACGCGCACGCGTCGGTGGCCCGCATCATGACGCTGGCGCGCTCGCTCGACGGCGTGATTTCCGGCGAACACGGGATCGGCATCACGAAGCTCGAATTCCTGACCGAGGACGAGATCGCCGAATTCCGTGCGTACAAGCAGCGCGTGGACCCGAACGGCCGCTTCAACAAGGGCAAGCTGCTCGACGGCGCCGATCTGCGCAACGCGTACACGCCGAGCTTCGGGCTGATGGGCTACGAATCGCTGATCATGCAGCAGTCCGACATCGGCGCGATCGCCGATTCGGTGAAGGACTGCCTGCGCTGCGGCAAGTGCAAGCCGGTGTGCGCGACGCACGTGCCGCGCGCGAACCTGCTGTACAGCCCGCGCAACAAGATCCTGGCGACGTCGCTGCTGGTCGAGGCGTTCCTGTACGAGGAGCAGACGCGCCGCGGCGTGTCGATCAAGCACTGGGACGAGTTCAACGACGTGGCCGACCACTGCACGGTGTGCCACAAGTGCGCGACGCCGTGCCCGGTGAAGATCGACTTCGGCGACGTGACGATGAACATGCGCAACCTGTTGCGCAAGATGGGCAAGAAGAAGTTCAACGCCGGCAATGCGGCGGGGATGTTCTTCCTGAACGCGACCAATCCGCAGACGATCAACCTCGCGCGCGGCGTGATGATGGGCGTGGGCTACAAGGTGCAGCGCTTCGCGAACGACATGCTGAAGAAGGTCGTGACGAAGCAGACGCAGCACCCGCCGGCGACGACGGGCAAGCCGCCGGCGGTCGAGCAGGTGATCCACTTCGTGAACAAGAAGATGCCGGGCAACCTGCCGAAGAAGACGGCGCGGGCGCTGCTGGACATCGAGGACAACAAGATCGTGCCGATCATCCGCAACCCGAAGTCGACGACGGTCGATTCGGAAGCGGTGTTCTACTTCCCGGGCTGCGGCTCGGAGCGGCTGTTCTCGCAGGTGGGGCTGGCGACGCAGGCGATGCTGTGGGAGGCGGGCGTGCAGACGGTGCTGCCGCCGGGCTACCTGTGCTGCGGCTATCCGCAGCGCGGCTCGGGGCAGTACGACAAGGCCGAGAAGATCGTGACGGACAACCGCGTGCTGTTCCACCGGGTCGCGAACACGCTGAACTACCTGGACATCAAGACGGTGGTGGTGTCGTGCGGCACCTGCTACGACCAGCTCGCGGGGTACGAATTCGACAAGATCTTCCCGGGCTGCCGGATCATCGACATCCACGAGTTCCTGCTCGAGAAGGGGATGAAGCTCGACGGGGTGACGGGCACGCGCTACATGTATCACGACCCGTGCCATACGCCGATCAAGACGATCGACCCGGTGAAGCTGGTCAACGAGCTGATGGGCGCGGAGAAAGACGGCTACAGGATCGAGAAGAACGATCGCTGCTGCGGCGAGTCGGGCACGCTGGCGGTCACGCGGCCGGACGTGTCGACGCAGGTGCGCTTCCGCAAGGAGGAGGAGATCCGCAAGGGGGCGGCGAAGCTGCGTGCGATTCCGGTGGTGGCGGGCGATGCGGCGGCGCCGGCGGCCGCGGGAGCGAACGGCCCGGACGTGAAGATCCTGACGAGCTGCCCGTCGTGCCTGCAGGGGCTGTCGCGCTACAACGAGGACGCGAACCTGGAGGCCGACTACATCGTGGTCGAGATCGCGCGTCAGGTGCTCGGCGAGAACTGGATGGCCGATTATGTCGCACGGGCCAACCATGGCGGGATCGAGCGCGTGCTGGTCTAATGCGGGCATGACGACCGCCCGACCGGGCCGGGACTGAGCGGGCGCCGGCGCAGCCGTGCCGGCGTCCGTCCACATGGGAGCGACGATGGAATGCGTGTTTTGCCGTGAAGACGGCGGCGAGGTGCTCTGGCAGGACGATGCGCTGCGCGTCGTGCTGGCCACGGGCGAGCACGACTACCCGGGTTTCTGCCGGGTGATCTGGGGTGCGCACGTGGCCGAGTTCTCCGATCTCGGCGAGCCCGAGCGGGCACATTTGATGCGCGTGGTCTACGCGGTCGAGCGGGCCGTGCGCCGCGTGATGCAACCGAACAAGGTGAATCTCGCGAGCCTCGGCAACATGGTGCCGCACGTGCACTGGCACGTGATTCCGCGCTTTTCCAACGATGCCCATTTCCCGCAGCCCGTGTGGGCGCCGCGCCAGCGCAGCGTGTCCGAGGCGCTGCTGCGCTCGCGCGCGGCGCAGGCCTCGCTGCTGCACAATGCGGTGCGCGAGGAAATTCAACGCATGACCGATTCGAGGCAAGCATGAGCGGTTTGACTTCCACGACGCCGATTCCGTCCGGCGTCGTCGTGCACGCGGTGTCGCGCGTGCTCGAATTGCAGTACCCGAACGGCGAGAACTTCCGGATTCCGTTCGAGCTGATGCGCGTCTATTCGCCGTCGGCCGAGGTGCGCGGCCACGGGCCCGGCCAGGAGACGTTGCAGACCGGCAAGCGCGAAGTGACGATCACCGCGCTCGAAGGCGTCGGCAACTACGCGCTGCAGCCGACGTTCTCCGACGGCCATTCGACCGGCATCTACTCGTGGGACCTGCTGTACGAGCTGGCGACGCAGCAGGACGCGCTGTGGCGCGATTATTTCGACAAACTGAAGGCGGCGGGCATCGAGCGCGACGCCCCGATGCAGGCGGCCCCAGCGCCGCACGGCCACTGCCACTGAAATCGACGGCGCCCGCTCGGCGCCGTCTTGCCATTTACTGAGGATCAACGCGATGAGCAAAACCCACTTCGGCTTCGAAAGCGTCGAGGAAAACGAAAAAGCGAAGAAAGTGGCGGGCGTGTTTCATTCGGTCGCGAGCAACTACGATCTGATGAACGACCTGATGTCGGCGGGCATGCACCGCGCGTGGAAGGCGTTCACGATCGCGCAGGCGAACGTGCGTCCCGGCTTCAAGGTGCTCGACATCGCGGCCGGCACCGGCGACCTCACCAAGTCGTTCGCGAAGGCGGCCGGGCCGACGGGCGAGGTCTGGCATACCGACATCAACGAATCGATGCTGCGCGTCGGCCGTGACCGCCTGCTCGACAAGGGCGTCGTGACGCCGTCGCTGCTGTGCGATGCCGAGAAAATCCCGTTTCCGGACAACTACTTCGACGTGGTCACGGTCGCATTCGGGTTGCGCAACATGACGCACAAGGATGCCGCGCTCGCCGAAATGCGTCGCGTGACGAAGCCCGGCGGCCGCGTGATGGTGCTGGAATTCTCGAAAGTCTGGGATCCGCTGAAAAAAGCGTACGACCTGTATTCTTTCAAAGTATTACCGTGGCTTGGCGACAAGTTCGCGAAAGATGCTGAAAGTTATCGGTATCTTGCTGAATCTATTCGGATGCACCCCGATCAGGACACGCTGAAGACGATGATGGAACAAGCGGGCCTCGATGCCGTCAAATATTACAATTTGTCAGGTGGCGTGGTAGCTTTACACCTAGGGACCAAGTACTAAGGGGTTCTTTCCCTACATTCGTCTTACATTCGGAGAAGCTGATGTCTGAATCGCGTTCGTTGTTCAACCGTAGCAAGCCGTCGAAGCCGTGGGCTCGACGGGTCGGCACGCTGCTGATGGTCGGCCTGCTCACGGCCGGCACGTTCGCATCGCTCGACGCCGAAGCGAAGCGCATGGGTGGCGGGCGCAGCATCGGCCGCCAGAGCTCCACCGTCACGCAGCGCCAGGCCACGCCGCCCGCGCAGCAGCCGATGCAGCAGGCCGCACCGTCGCAGGCGCAGCGTACGAACCCGGCCGCGCCCACGCCGGCCGCGCAGCCCAACCGCTCGCGCTGGCTCGGGCCGATCGCCGGTCTCGCGGCCGGTCTCGGCATCGCGGCGCTGCTGTCGCACTTCGGTCTCGGCGGCGCCTTCGCGAGCATGATGGCGAACGTCATCGTGATCGCGTTGCTCGCGATGGTCGGCATCTGGCTGGTCCGCAAGTTCATGAACCGCCGTCGCCCGCAGGAGCCGGCGTATTCGGTCGGCGGCGCGTCGTCGTCCTCGGGCGGCTATTCGCAAAGCCCGTCGTTCCAGCAGGGCAACACCGGCGGTAACTACGCGGGCAGCGGCAGCAGCTATGCGAACGAAGCGCAGGGCGTGTTCGGCGGCGGCGCGGCGGCCGCCGGCGCGGCAGGCGCGATGGCGGCTGCGCCGCTCCAGGTGCCGGCCGGCTTCGACACCGAAGCGTTCCTGCGCAGCGCGAAGGTCTACTTCGTGCGCCTGCAGGCGGCGTGGGATCAGGGCAACCTGGCCGACATCCGCGAGTTCACGACGCCCGAAATGTTCGCCGAGATCAAGATCGACCTCGATTCCCGAGGCAACGACGCGAACCAGACCGACGTCGTGCAGCTCGACGCGGAACTGGTCGCGATCGAGGATCGCGGCATCGAGCAGTCGGCGAGCGTGCGCTTCCACGGCCTGATCCGCGAAGCGGCGAATACGTCGGCTGCGCCGTTCGACGAGGTCTGGAACCTGTCGAAGTCGGGCAGTCAGGGCTGGCTGCTCGCGGGTATCCAGCAGATCAACACGCATTGAGCGTGGCCGGCGGCCCGTGCCGCCGGTCACCCGGGCGACGGCCGCCGCCCTGCGACCGCTTGCCGCCCGCGTGTACGGTCAGGCACGGTCCGCCATCGATCCGACGTTACAATAGAAACCCGCGTGGGCGCCCGGCCTGCGCGGGTTTTTCTTTCCCAGCCCGATGACCTTTGCCGCCAAGCCTTTTGCTGCTGCCGTCAATCACCTGCTCGCGCGCGAATCGTGGGCGCGCGACCGCCTGATTCCCTACGCGGGCAAGACTGCCCGGATCGACGTGCCTCCCGTCACGCTCACGCTGCTGGTGCAGCCCGACGGCTATCTGTCGGCTGTCGACGCGCACGATGCGCAACAGGTCGACGTGTCGATCGCGCTTGCCGGCGATACGGTCGCCGCGTTCCTGCAGGGCGGCCAGGCGGCCGTGATGAAGCACGTGAAGATCGAGGGCGACGCGGAATTCGCGACGCAGATCGCTAAGCTGGCCGAGCATCTGCGCTGGGAACCGGAAGAAGATCTCGCGAAGCTGGTCGGCGACGCGGCGGCGTACCGGATCGCGACGGTCGTGCGCGACGCCGGCGCGCGCGCGCGCCGCACCGGCCGCAACGTGCTCGACTCCGTCGCCGAATACTGGCTCGACGAGAACCCGCAAGTCGTCCGGCGCGCGTCGCTCGGCGGCTTCGACGCCGAACTGGCGCGCGCACGCGATGCGCTCGCGCGGGTCGAAAAGCGGGTCGAGCGACTCGAACAAAAAATCGGCGCGCGCACGGGTTCCGGCCCGCGCGGCGCGCACTGAGGGCCGCAGGGCATGCGCATTTTCCGTTTCATCAAGATTGTCTACACCGTCATCCGCTTTGGTCTCGACGAAGTGATGCTGTCCCGGATCGACGACCGGCGCGTGAAGCTGCTGCTGCGGATCACGACGATCGGCCGCCGCTACTCCGATCCGCCCGCCGTGCGGCTGCGCCACGCGCTCGAAAGCCTCGGCCCGATCTTCGTGAAGTTCGGCCAGGTGCTGTCGACGCGCCGCGACCTGCTGTCGGTCGATTTCGCGAACGAACTCGCGAAGCTGCAGGACCAGGTGCCGCCGTTCGATTCGGCCGTCGCGATCGCGATCATCGAGAAGTCGCTCGGCGCGCCGGTCGACGAACTGTTCGACGAATTCGAGCGCGAGCCGATCGCGAGCGCATCGATCGCGCAGGTGCATTTCGCGAAGCTGAAGCAGGGCGTGCACGCGGGCAAGGCGGTCGCCGTCAAGGTGCTGCGGCCGAACATGCTGCCGGTGATCGATTCCGACCTCGCGCTGATGCGCGACATCGCGACGTGGACCGAGCGCATGTGGGCCGACGGCCGGCGCCTGAAGCCGCGCGAGGTCGTCGCCGAATTCGACAAGTACCTGCACGACGAGCTCGACCTGATGCGCGAGGCCGCGAACGGCAGCCAGCTGCGCCGCAACTTCGCGGGCCTCGACCTGCTGCTCGTGCCCGAGATGTTCTGGGATTTCTCGACGTCGCAGGTGCTCGTGATGGAGCGCATGACCGGCGTGCCGATCAGCCAGGTCGAGACGCTGCGCTCGGCCGGCGTCGACATCAAGAAGCTCGCGCGCGAAGGCGTCGAGATCTTCTTCACGCAGGTGTTCCGCGACGGTTTCTTCCATGCGGACATGCACCCCGGCAACATCCAGGTGAGCCTCGACCCGAACACGTTCGGCCGATATATCGCGCTCGATTTCGGGATCGTCGGCGCGCTGTCCGATTTCGACAAGAACTACCTCGCGCAGAACTTCCTCGCGTTCTTCAAGCGCGACTACCACCGCGTCGCGACGCTGCACCTCGAATCGGGCTGGGTGCCGCCGGAGACGCGCGTCGAGGAACTCGAAAGCGCGATCCGCGCGGTGTGCGAGCCGTATTTCGATCGCGCGCTGAAGGACATTTCGCTCGGCCAGGTGCTGATGCGTCTGTTCTCGACGTCGCGCCGCTTCAATGTCGAGATCCAGCCGCAGCTCGTGCTGCTGCAGAAGACGATGCTGAACGTCGAGGGGCTCGGCCGTTCGCTCGACCCCGAACTCGACCTGTGGAAGACCGCGAAGCCGTATCTCGAGCGCTGGATGACCGAGCAGATCGGCCTGCGCGGCTGGTACGAGCGGTTCAAGGTCGAGGCGCCGCAGTGGAGCAAGACGCTGCCGCAACTACCGCGCCTCATCCACCATGCGATGGCCGCGCGCCACGACGCGCCGCGTGCCGCGAGCGAGGAGCTGATGCGTCAGGTCCTCGTCGAGCAGAAACGGACGAACCGGCTGCTGCAGGCGTTGCTGATCTTCGGCCTGGCCGTCGGCGTCGGGGCGCTCGTCGCGCGCGTGCTGCTCGCGCTCGCGTACGGCGCTTGATCGAAAGGAGCCGCACGATGTCCGAACCGAAACAACCGTCCGTGCCGGGCGCCGCCGATTTCGCGACGCGCGACCCCGGCAGCGCATCGTTCTGGGACGAGCGTTTCGCACGCGGCGTGACGCCGTGGGAATTCGGCGGCGTGCCGGACGGGTTTCGCGCATTCGCGCAGCGGCGCGATTCGTGTGCGGTGCTGATTCCCGGCTGCGGCAGTGCGCAGGAGGCCGGCTGGCTCGCGCAGGCCGGCTGGCCGGTGCGTGCGATCGATTTCGCCGCGCAGGCGGTCGCCGCGGCGAAGGCGCAGCTCGGCGCGCACGCGGACGTCGTCGAGCAGGCCGATTTCTTCACGTACCGGCCGCCGTTCGACGTGCAGTGGGTGTACGAGCGTGCGTTCCTGTGCGCGTTGCCGCCGAGCCTGCGTGCGGGCTATGTGGCGCGGATGGCCGAGCTGCTGCCCCCGGGCGGATTGCTGGCCGGCTATTTCTTCGTGGTGGCGAAGCCGAAGGGGCCGCCGTTCGGAATCGAGCGGGCGGAACTCGACGCGCTGCTCGCGCCGCACTTCGAGCTGGTCGAGGATTTGCCCGTGACCGATTCGCTGGCCGTGTTCGACGGGCACGAGCGCTGGCTCACGTGGCGTCGCCGCTGATGCGCGGGCGTCGCGGCCGTTGCCGGAGCGCGCCGGGGTTTCGGCTATAATTCAAGGTTTTGCAAGCCGTTTCCAGTTTCTGCGGGAAAAAATATCATGCCGATCTACGCCTATCGATGCGAAGCGTGCGGTTTCGCGAAGGACGTGCTCCAGAAGATGAGCGACGCGCCGCTGTCGCAATGCCCTGAATGCGGGAAGGATGCTTTTCGCAAACAGGTGACCGCCGCCGGTTTCCAGCTGAAGGGCTCGGGGTGGTATGTCACCGATTTCCGCGGCGGCTCGGGCGGCGCCAGCGCACCGGCGACGGCGTCGGGCGACGCGGCGCCGGCGGCGCCCGCGACGGAAGCCGCAACCACCGCGGCCGCGCCGGCTGCGGCGAGCAGTTCGGGCAGCACCACGGCGACGAGCGCCGCGCCGGCTCCGGCCGCGACGCCCGCCGCCGGCAGTTGACCGTCGCGGCCCGGCCGGGTCGCGACCAACCCGCGCTTCCGGCGCGGTTCATTGACGGCAGATGATGAAAAAGACGACCCTGAAAACGGTGTTCCTGACCGGCTTGCTGGTTCTCGTCCCGCTCGCGATCACGCTGTGGGTGCTCGGCCTCATCATCGGCACGATGGACCAGACGCTGCTCCTGCTGCCCGAATCGTGGCAGCCCGAGCGGATGCTCGGCTTCCATCTGCCGGGGATCGGCGCGGTGCTGACGCTCGCGTTCATCTTCGTCGTCGGGCTGGCCACGCAGAACTTCATCGGCCAGAAGCTCGTCACGTGGTGGAACGCGGTCGTGCGTCACATCCCGGTCGTCGGGCCGATCTACACGAGCGTCAAGCAGGTGTCGGACACGCTGCTGTCGAGCAGCGGCAATGCGTTCCGCAAGGCGCTGCTGATCGAATACCCGCGCCGCGGCTCGTATACGATCGCGTTTCTGACCGGCACGCCCGGCGGCGACGTGGTCAACCATCTGACGGAAGAGTACGTGAGCGTGTACGTGCCCACGACGCCGAACCCGACGTCGGGCTTCTTCCTGATGCTGCCGAAGAGTGAAGTCATCGAACTCGACATGTCGGTCGATGCCGCGCTCAAGTACATCGTCTCGATGGGCGTCGTGGCGCCTTCGGCGCCGGCTCCGGCGCCCGCCCGCCGTCCCGTCGAGCCGCCGCTGTAAGTAAAGAATCATCGCCCGGGCCGCGCGTTGCGGCGCCCGTTGATCAAACCGAACGAAAGCAAACATCATGTCGATGCGTACTGAATACTGCGGTCTCGTGACCGAACACCTGCTGGGCCAAACCGTGTCGCTGTGCGGCTGGGTGCAGCGCCGCCGCGATCACGGCGGTGTGATCTTCATCGACCTGCGCGATCGTGAAGGCCTCGTGCAGGTGGTGTGCGACCCGGATCGCGCGGAAATGTTCGCGACCGCCGAAGGCGTGCGCAACGAGTTCTGCGTGCAGATCAAGGGCCTCGTGCGCAACCGTCCGGAAGGCACGGTCAACGCCGGCCTGAAGAGCGGCAAGATCGAAGTGCTGTGCCACGAACTGAACGTGCTGAACGCGTCGGTCACGCCGCCGTTCCAGCTCGACGACGACAACCTGTCGGAAACGACGCGCCTCACGCACCGCGTGCTCGACCTGCGCCGCCCGCAGATGCAGCACAACCTGCGCCTGCGCTACCGCGTCGCGATCGAGGCGCGCAAGTATCTCGACGAGCAGGGCTTCATCGACATCGAAACGCCGATGCTGACGAAGAGCACGCCGGAAGGCGCGCGCGACTACCTCGTGCCGTCGCGCGTGAACGCGGGCCAGTTCTTCGCGCTGCCGCAGTCGCCGCAGCTGTTCAAGCAGCTGCTGATGGTCGCGAACTTCGACCGTTACTACCAGATCACCAAGTGCTTCCGCGACGAGGATCTGCGCGCCGACCGTCAGCCGGAATTCACGCAGATCGACTGCGAAACGTCGTTCCTCGGCGAGCAGGAAATCCGCGACCTGTTCGAAGACATGATCCGTCACATCTTCAAGACGACGATCGACGTCGAACTCGACGCGAAATTCCCGGTGATGCCGTACTCGGAAGCGATGGCGCGTTTCGGTTCGGACAAGCCGGACCTGCGCGTGCAGCTCGAATTCACCGAGCTGACCGACGCGATGAAGGACGTCGATTTCAAGGTGTTCAGCACGCCGGCCAACGCGAAGGACGGCCGGGTCGCGGCGCTGCGCGTGCCGAAGGGCGGCGAGCTGTCGCGCGGCGACATCGACGGCTACACGGAATTCGTGCGCATCTACGGCGCGAAGGGCCTCGCCTGGATCAAGGTCAACGAGAAGGCGAAGGGCCGCGACGGCCTGCAAAGCCCGATCGTGAAGAACCTGCACGACGCATCGATCGCGGCGATCCTCGAGCGCACCGGCGCTGAAGACGGCGACATCATCTTCTTCGCGGCCGATCGCGCGAAGGTCGTCAACGACAGCCTCGGCGCGCTGCGCCTGAAGATCGGCCATTCGGAATTCGGCAAGGCGAACGGCCTCGTCCAGGCCGGCTGGAAGCCGCTGTGGGTCGTCGACTTCCCGATGTTCGAATACGACGACGAAGACGCGCGCTACGTCGCCGCGCACCATCCGTTCACGAGCCCGAAGGACGAGCACCTCGAGTACCTCGAGACCGACCCGGGCCGCTGCCTCGCGAAGGCGTACGACATGGTGCTGAACGGCTGGGAAATCGGCGGCGGCTCGGTGCGTATCCACCGCGAGGAAGTGCAGAGCAAGGTGTTCCGCGCGCTGAAGATCGGCGCGGAAGAGGCGCAACTGAAGTTCGGCTTCCTGCTGGACGCGCTGCAGTACGGCGCGCCGCCGCACGGCGGTATCGCATTCGGTCTCGACCGCATCGTCACGATGATGGCCGGCGCCGATTCGATCCGCGACGTGATCGCGTTCCCGAAGACGCAGCGCGCGCAGGATCTGCTCACGCAGGCGCCGAGCCCGGTCGACGAACGTCAGCTGCGCGAGCTGCACATCCGTCTGCGTCAGCCGGAGCAGCCGAAGGCGTAACGCGCTTCTCGCAGGTCGTGTGCGCGCGGTCACGCCCACACGACGCCCATGAAAAAGGCGCAGCGATGCGCCTTTTTCATTTTTTGCGGTACAGTCGCAGCACTTGCCGCACGTTCGGGCACAGGCCCCGCGCACGGCCCTGCGCCGCATGAAACAAAGATGACGAAGCCGCCGAAAATCCCCGAATCCGTTCTCGTCGTGATCTACACGCCCGATCTCGATGTGCTCGTGATCAAGCGTGCCGACCAGCCCGATTTCTGGCAATCGGTCACCGGCTCGAAGGACGCGCTCGACGAGCCGCTCGCGCTCACCGCCGCGCGCGAGGTGGCCGAGGAAACCGGCATCGCGGTCGGCACGCCGGCCGTGCCGGCCACCGCGCTCGTCGACTGGCATCACCGGATCGAATACACGATCTATCCGCAATACCTGCACCGCTATGCGCCGGGCGTCACGCGCAACGTCGAGCACTGGTTCGGCCTGTGCGTGCCGCATCGCGTCGACGTGACGCTGTCGCCGCGCGAGCACGTCGACCATGCTTGGCTGCCGTTCCGCGAGGCGGCCGCGCGCTGCTTCTCGCCATCGAACGCCGAGGCGATCCTGCAATTGCCCGCGCGCGTGGCCCTCGCGCGTGCGCCGCACGGCTCGTCCGCATGAATGCGGAGACCCGCAAGCGCTTCGCGCAATTGCGGCAGATGTTCCTGCAGGAGCGCGGCTCCGCGTCGCGGCTCGCGTTTACGGCCGGCAATACCGTGCGGCTGTGCGAAACCGGCGCGGAATTCTTCCAGGCGCTGATCGAACGGATCGATGCGGCGCGCGAGCAGGTGATGCTCGAAACCTACATCTTCTGCGACGATGCGGCCGGCCGCCCGGTGTCGGACGCGCTGATCCGCGCGACGCAGCGCGGCGTGCGCGTGCGCGTGATCACCGACGGCATCGGCACCGCCCGCCTGCCGCTGTTCGACACATGGGCAGGGGCCGGCGTCGAGCACTGCATCTACAACCGCTTCCTGTTCGGCCGCTTCGGCTTCTCGCGCACGCACCGCAAGCTCGCGGTGATCGATCACGCGGTCGCGTTCTGCGGCGGCATCAACATCGTCGACGACTACACGCAGGGCAGCGCGACGCTGCCGTTCCCGCGCTGGGATTTCGCGGTCGAGATGGCGGGGCCGGCGGTGTCCGACGTGCGCGCCGCGTTCGAGCTGCAGTGGCACCGGATCCGGTTCGGCCACAAGCCGTATGCGCAGTACGCGGCCGGGCTGCATGGCGGCGAAGCGTTCCCGGAGATGTTCCGGCGCTGGATGCGCAGCCACCGATGGATCAAGGCCGGCGCGCTGCGGGTCGTGACCGAGCCGAGCGTTGCATTCGTCGCGCGCGACAACGTCGTGAACCGCCGCGCGATCGAGAAGGCCTATCTCGCGGCGATCGGCCAGGCGCGCCAGCGGATCCTGCTCGCGAATCCGTATTTCATGCCGGGCCGCAAGCTCCGCCGCGCGCTGACGGGGGCGGCACGGCGCGGCGTGGACGTGCAGGTGCTGATCGGCCGCAAGGAGTTCACGGCGCTCGATACGGCCGTACCGTTCCTGTATCACTCGCTGTTGCGCGCGGGCGTGCGCGTCGCCGAATATGACAAGACGATCCTGCACGGCAAGGTCGCCGTGATCGACGACAACTGGGCGACGGTCGGTTCGTCGAATCTGGACGCGCTGAGCCTGATGCTGAACAATGAAGCGAACGTCGTGCTGGTGCGCTACGATGCAGTGACGAACCAGTTGCGCGACGCGATCGCCACCGCGTTCGCCGAAGGCCGGGAGATCGACGCCGCGCACTACGCGGCGCGCCCGCGCGTCGAGCGGCTGCTGAACTGGCTTGCGTACAACACGTACCGCCTCGTGATGAAGGCGCTGACGGTCGGCGGTTACGACTGACGCAGACTAAGTATTCGCTTCAAAAAATCTGTCCGCACGTTCGTGCGGAAAAGCCGCTCCGGTCCCGCCGGAATCGCGCAAAATAGCGGCTCGGTTAGACACCGGTTTCTAATAATTTCCTTGTTTCGCGAGCGGCTGCACTCAATAATAGTACGGCCGTTCGATTTTATTCGAACCCCCGAACGGTTACAGAAATAGCTATGCGAAAAGGCGAACAGACGCGTGCCGCGATACTCGAAGCTGCTTTGGACCTCGCCAGCCGTGACGGGCTGGAGGGGCTGACGATCGGCCTGCTGGCCGAGCGCATGCAGATGAGCAAGAGCGGCGTGTTCGCGCACTTCGGATCGCGCGAAGACCTGCAGGTCGAGGTCGTCCGCGAGTACCACCATCGTTTCGAAAACGAGGTGTTCTTTCCGAGCCTGCGCGAGTCGCGCGGTCTGCCGCGTCTTCGGGCGATGCTGGCGCGCTGGATCGAGAAGCGCATCCAGGAGGTGACGACCGGGTGCATCTACATCAGCGGCGCAGTGGAGTACGACGACCGGCCGGACAGCCCCGTGCGCGAGCAGTTGATCGCGAGCGTGACCGCCTGGCGTGCCGCGTTGCTGCGCGCCATTTCGCAGGCGATGGAAGAAGGGCATCTGCGCGCGGATACGGATCCGGAACTGATGCTCTTCGAGTTGTACAGCTTCACGCTCGGCCTGCATCACGACGCACGCTTCCTGCATTCTCCGGACGCCGTGCGCCTCACGTGGGCCGCGCTGGAAAAGACGATTGTTTCGTATCAGAGCGAGAGCCGTTAGCGGCGCGTGACCCGCCCGCCACGAGCTCGAGCCGTTGCCCACCTTTGGAGAGAGTCATGGGACAGTACGCCGCGCCGCTGCGCGACATGCAATTCGTGTTGCACGAGCTTCTGAACGTCGAAGCCGAAGTCAAGCAAATGCCCAAGCATGCGGACCTCGACGCCGACACGATCAACCAGGTCCTCGAGGAAGCGGGCAAGTTCTGCTCCGAGGTACTGTTCCCGCTGAACCAGGTCGGTGACCGCGAAGGCTGCACGTATGAAGGCGACGGCGTCGTGAAGACACCGACCGGCTTCAAGGAAGCCTACCAGCAGTACGTCGAGGCCGGCTGGCCGGCGCTCGGCTGCGATCCGGACTACGGCGGCCAGGGCCTGCCCGCGTTCGTGAACAACGCGCTCTACGAAATGCTGAACTCGGCGAACCAGGCATGGACGATGTATCCGGGCCTGTCGCACGGCGCGTATGAATGCCTGCACGCGCACGGCGCGCCGGAACTGCAGCAGCAATACCTGCCGAAGCTCGTGTCGGGCGAATGGACGGGCACGATGTGCCTGACCGAGCCGCACTGCGGCACCGACCTCGGCATCCTGCGCACCAAGGCCGAACCGAACGGCGACGGCTCGTACTCGATCAGCGGCACGAAGATCTTCATCTCGAGCGGTGAGCACGACATGTCGAAGAACATCGTCCACCTCGTGCTCGCGCGCCTGCCGGACGCGCCGCAGGGCACGAAGGGGATCTCGCTGTTCATCGTGCCGAAGTTCATTCCGGACGCGTCGGGCGAGCCGGGCGAGCGCAACGGCATCAAGTGCGGCTCGATCGAGCACAAGATGGGCATCCACGGCAACTCGACGTGCGTGATGAACCTCGACGGCGCGAAGGGCTGGATGGTCGGCGAGCCGAACAAGGGCTTGAACGCGATGTTCGTGATGATGAATGCCGCGCGCCTCGGCGTCGGCATGCAGGGCCTCGGCCTCACGGAAGTCGCGTACCAGAACTCGCTGACGTACGCGAAGGAGCGCCTGCAGATGCGCTCGCTGACGGGCCCGAAGGCACCGGACAAGCCGGCCGACCCGATCATCGTGCACCCGGACGTGCGCCGCATGCTGCTCACGCAGAAGGCTTACGCGGAAGGCGCGCGTGCATTCACGTACTGGTCCGCGCTGCAGATCGACAAGGAACTGTCGCACGCCGACGAAGCCGTGCGCAAGGAAGCGGCCGACCTCGTCGCGCTGCTCACGCCGATCATCAAGGCGTTCCTGACCGACAACGCGTTCGAGTGCACGAACCACGCGATGCAGATCTACGGCGGCCACGGCTTCATCTCCGAGTGGGGCATGGAGCAGTACGTGCGCGACGCACGGATCAACATGATCTACGAAGGCACGAACTCGATCCAGTCGCTGGACCTGCTGGGCCGCAAGGTGCTCGGCGACATGGGCGCGAAGCTGAAGAAGTTCGGCAAGCTCGTGACCGAATTCGCGGAAGCCGAAGGCGTGAAGCCCGAAATGGCCGAGTTCATCAACCCGCTCGCCGACATCGGTGAAAAGGTGCAGAAGCTGACGATGGAAATCGGCATGAAGGCAATGCAGAACCCGGACGAAGTCGGCGCTGCCGCCGTGCCGTACCTGCGCACCGTCGGCCATCTGGTGTTCTCGTACTTCTGGGCGCGCATGGCGCGCCTCGCACTCGACAAGGAAGCGTCGGGCGATCCTTTCTACAAGTCGAAGCTCGCCACCGCCCGCTTCTACTTCGCGCGTCTGCTGCCCGAAACGGCATCGACGATCCGCGCCGCGCGCGCCGGTTCGAAGACGCTGATGGAAGTCGACGAATCGCTGTTCTGACGCGAGACCGGGCGGTGCGCGCCGCGCGCCGCGCCGCCCGAACGCAACGGTTCCTGGTACTCACTTCGCCGTGCAGCCCTCACATTCCGCGCTGCACGACACTATCCGGAGACATCCCGTGAGCAATTTCCTGATTCGCAAGGTCGCCGTGCTGGGCGCCGGCGTGATGGGCGCGCAGATCGCCGCGCACCTCGTCAACGCGCGCGTGCCGGTGCTGCTGTTCGACCTGCCGGCCAAGGAAGGCCCGAAAAACGCGATCGCGCTGAAGGCGATCGAGAACCTGAAGAAGCTGTCGCCCGCGCCGTTCGGCGTGAAGGACGATGCGAAGTACCTCGAAGCGGCGAACTACGAAGACGACATCGCGAAGCTCGCCGAATGCGACGTCGTGATCGAGGCGATCGCCGAGCGGATGGACTGGAAGCACGACCTGTACAAGAAGGTCGCACCGCACATCGCTTCGCACGCGATCTTCGCGACCAACACGTCGGGGCTGTCGATCACGAAGCTGTCCGAAGGATTCTCGGACGAGCTGAAGTCGCGCTTCTGCGGCGTGCACTTCTTCAACCCGCCGCGCTACATGCACCTCGTCGAGCTGATCCCGACCGCGCATACGCGTGCCGAAATCCTCGACCAGCTTGAAACCTTCTTGACGAGCGTCGTCGGCAAGGGCGTCGTGCGCGCGAAGGACACGCCGAACTTCATCGCGAACCGCGTCGGCATCTTCTCGATCCTCGCGGTGATCACCGAGGCCGCGAAGTTCGGCCTGCGCTTCGACGAAGTCGACGACCTGACGGGCAGCCGCCTCGGCCGCGCGAAGTCGGCGACGTTCCGCACCGCGGACGTGGTCGGCCTCGACACGATGGCGCACGTGATCAAGACGATGCAGGACAACCTCGCCGACGATCCGTTCTTCCCGGTCTACCAGACGCCCGCCGTGCTGGCCGAACTGGTGAAGCAGGGCGCGCTCGGCCAGAAGACGGGCGGCGGGTTCTACAAGAAGGAAGGCAAGGCGATCAAGGTGCTCGACGCGAAGACGGGCGCCTACGTCGATTCCGGTGCGAAGGCGGACGAAACGGTCGGTCGCATCCTGAAGCGCCCGCCGGCAGAACGCCTGAAGCTGCTGCGCGAGACGGATCATCCGCACGCGCAGTTCCTGTGGTCGATTTTCCGCGACGTGTTCCACTACATCGGCGTGCATCTGGAGTCGATCGCCGACAACGCGCGCGACGTGGACCTCGCGATCCGCTGGGGTTTCGGCTGGAACGAAGGCCCGTTCGAAGGCTGGCAGGCCGCCGGCTGGAAGCAGGTCGCCGAGTGGGTGCAGGAAGACATCGCGGCCGGCAAGGCGCTCGCGAACGTGCCGCTGCCGTCGTGGGTGCTCGAAGGCCCGGTCGCCGAGAAGGGCGGCGTGCACACGGCCGAAGGCTCGTGGGCGCCGGCATCGAAGCGCTTCGTGCCGCGTTCGGACCTGGCCGTGTACGGCAAGCAGGTGTTCCGCGCGCCGCTCATCGGCGAAACCGGCGCCGATCCGAAGACGTACGGCAAGACGCTGTTCGAGACCGACGCGGTGCGTGCGTGGGTCGACGATCGTGCCGGTGAAGACGACGTCGTGATCGTGTCGTTCAAGTCGAAGATGAACACGATCGGACCGAGCGTGATCGACGGCCTCGTGCAGGCGATCGAACTCGCGGAGAAGGACTACAAGGGCGTGGTGATCTGGCAGCCGACGTCGCTGAAGCTCGGCACGCCGGGCGGCCCGTTCTCGGCCGGCGCGAACCTCGAAGAGGCGATGCCCGCGTTCATGATGGGCGGCGCGAAGGGCATCGAGCCGTTCGTGAAGAAGTTCCAGGAAGGCATGCTGCGCGTGAAGTACGCGAACGTGCCGGTCGTCGCGGCCGTGTCGGGCATCGCGCTCGGCGGCGGGTGCGAGCTGATGCTGCACAGCGCGAAGCGTGTCGTGCACGTCGAGAGCTACATCGGTCTCGTCGAAGTGGGCGTCGGCCTCGTGCCGGCCGGCGGCGGCCTGAAGGAAGCGGCGCTGCGTGCGGCGGACGCCGCGACGGCCGCGAACGCGACCACCGACATCCTGAAGTTCGTCACGAAGTCGTTCGAGAACGCGGCGATGGCGAAGGTGTCGGCGTCCGCGCACGACGCACGTGCGATGGGCTACGTGAAGCCGTCCGACACGATCGTCTTCAACGTGTTCGAACTGCTCGACACCGCGAAGAAGGAAGCGCGTGCGCTGGCCGATACCGGCTACCGCGCGCCGCTGCGCGCGAAGGACGTGCCGGTCGCGGGCCGCTCGGCGATCGCGACGATCAAGGCATCGCTCGTCAACATGCGTGACGGCCGCTTCATCAGCGACCACGACTACCTGATCGCAAGCCGCATCGCCGAAGCCGTGTGCGGCGGCGACGTCGAAGCCGGCAGCCTCGTCGACGAAGAATGGCTGCTGGCGCTGGAGCGCCGCGCGTTCGTCGAGCTGCTCGGCACGCAGAAGACGCAGGAACGGATCATGGGCATGTTGCAGACCGGCAAGCCGGTGCGTAACTGAGCGAGCAGACAAGGAGTCTGAAATGAGCAAACAATTGCAAGACGCATACATCGTCGCCGCCAGCCGCACCCCGATCGGCAAGGCCCCGCGCGGTGTCTTCAAGAACACGCGCCCCGACGAGCTGCTGGTTCACGCGATCAAGTCGGCGGTCGCGCAGGTGCCGGGTCTCGACACGAAGGTGATCGAGGACGCGATCATCGGCTGCGCGATTCCGGAAGCCGAGCAGGGCCTGAACGTCGCGCGCATGGGCGCGCTGCTCGCGGGCCTGCCGCAGACGGTCGGCGGCGTGACGGTCAACCGTTTCTGCGCGTCGGGCATCACCGCGCTCGCGATGGCGGCCGACCGCATCCGCGTCGGCGAATCGGACGCGATCTTCGCGGGCGGCTGCGAATCGATGAGCATGGTGCCGATGATGGGCAACAAGCCGTCGATGTCGCCGCACATCTTCGATCGCAGCGAAGACTTCGGCATTGCGTACGGGATGGGGCTGACGGCCGAGCGCGTCGCCGAGCAGTGGAAGGTGAGCCGCGACGACCAGGACGCGTTCTCGGTCGAATCGCACCGCAAGGCGCTCGCCGCGCAGCAGGCCGGCGAATTCGGCGACGAAATCGCTGCGTACACGATCACCGAGCGTTTCCCGAACCTCGCGACCGGCGAAGTCGACGTGAAGACGCGCGAGATCAAGCTCGACGAAGGTCCGCGCGCGGATACGTCGCTCGAAGGCCTCGCGAAGCTGCGCACGGTGTTCGCGAACAAGGGCTCGGTCACGGCCGGCAACAGCTCGCAGACGTCCGACGGCGCGGGCGCGCTGCTCGTCGTGTCGGAGAAGGTGCTGAAGGAATTCAACCTGACGCCGCTCGCGCGCTTCGTGAGCTTCGCGGTGCGCGGCGTGCCGCCGGAAATCATGGGGATCGGCCCGAAGGAAGCGATTCCGGCCGCGCTGAAGGCCGCCGGCCTGAAGCAGGACGATCTCGACTGGATCGAGCTGAACGAAGCGTTCGCCGCACAATCGCTGGCGGTGATGCGCGATCTCGGCCTCGATCCGTCCAAGGTCAACCCGATGGGCGGCGCGATCGCACTGGGCCACCCGCTCGGCGCGACCGGCGCGATCCGCGCGGCGACCGTCGTGCACGGCCTGCGCCGCCGCAACCTGAAGTACGGGATGGTCACGATGTGCGTCGGCACCGGCATGGGCGCCGCGGGCATCATCGAACGCCTGTAAGCGGGACGCGACGAAAAGCGACGACGGTGCGCGGGCCACGAGCTCGCGCACCGTTTTTTCATTCCGGTAGAGACAGTCAAAGGAGACGGTTGTGGCCGACATTCAAGTGGAACGCGCCGACGGCGTGATGACGATCACGATCGCGCGCCCGGCGAAGAAGAATGCGCTGACGGCGGCGATGTACCAGACGATGGCCGATGCGCTCGCCGACGCGCAGGAAGACAAGGCGACGCGCGTGATCCTGCTGCGCGGCAGCGACGGCAATTTCAGCTCGGGCAACGATCTCGAGGATTTCCTGAAGTCGCCGCCGCAGGACGACACCGCATCGGTCTTCCAGTTTCTGGCGCGGATCAGCAGCGCGAGCAAGCCGGTCGTGGCGGCGGTGCCCGGCATTGCGGTGGGCGTCGGCGTGACGATGCTGCTGCACTGCGATCTGGTCTATGCGGCCGACACCGCGACGTTCTCGCTGCCGTTCGTGCAGCTCGGGCTGTGCCCGGAAGCCGCGTCGAGCGCACTGCTGCCGCAGCTGGCAGGTCATCAGGTCGCCGCCGAGAAGCTGCTGCTGGGCGAGGCGTTCGACGCGCTGGAAGCGCACCGGATCGGCATCGTCAACCGCGTGCTGCCGGCGGCCGAGCTCGACGCGTTCGCGGCGAAGCAGGCGGCGAAGCTGGCGGCGCTGCCGGCGGCATCGCTGCGTGTGACGAAGGCGCTGCTCAAGGATACGGGCGGCGTGGCGACGCCCGCGCGGATGGCCGAGGAAGCGCGCCACTTCTCGGCGATGCTGCGCGCGCCGGAAGCGCGCGAGGCGATGACGGCGTTCTTCGAGAAGCGCAAGCCGGATTTCCGTCAGTTCGACTGACGGCGCAGGCCGCGCCGGCGGTGGATTGCCGGTGCGCGGGCCCGATCGCGATCAGGCCGTGCCGTAGTCGACGTGGCCGGTTTCGCGGCAGAAGCTGACGAGCCGCAAGCCGGCCGCCTTCGCGATTTCGATCGCGAGCGACGACGGCGCGGAAATGGTCGCGACCAGCGGGATGCCGACCCGCGCGGCCTTGCGCACGAGCTCGTAGCTCGCGCGGCTCGACAGGAACACGAAGCCGTCGGTGGTATCGGCGCGCGCCAGCACGAGCGAGCCGATCAGCTTGTCGAGCGCGTTGTGGCGCCCGACGTCCTCGAATGCCGTGCGGATCGCGCCTGTTGCATCGCACCACGCGGCCGCATGCAGCCCGCCGGTCAGTTTCGTGAGCGCCTGATGCGCCGGCAGCGCATGCGCGGCGCGCGCCAGCGCGTCGGGTGCGAGGCGCGCGAGAAAACCGGTGTCGGGCACGCGTTCGGGCGCGAGGTCGAGCAGGTCGATGCTTTCGATGCCGCAGACGCCGCAGCCCGTGCGCCCCGCGAGCGCGCGGCGCCGGTCCTTCAGCGCGGCGAACGCCTGCTGGACGACTTCCAGATGGACTTCCGCATGCGGCAGCGGCGCGTCGGCGTGCAGGATCACCTCGATGTCCTTGATGTCGCTGCCGCGCGCGACGATCCCTTCCGAGATCGCGAAGCCGACCGCGAACGCTTCGAGGTCGCATGGCGTGCACATCATCACCGCATGCGAGATGCCGTTGAAGACGAGTGCGACCGGCCATTCCTGGCCGACGAAGTCGTGCGCGGTTTCGACCGCGCCGCCGCGCGTGCGGCTCACGGGCAGCTCGATCGCGCCGCGCGGTTCATCTGATTGGGTCGGATTCACGAGCACTCCGTTGATTCGAGGTACGGCCGGCGACGATCGTGCCGCCGCCCGCGCGCAGAGGTTCTAAAATACCCCAGGCAAGCCGGCCGCGCCGGCATCCGCCACGTCAGGTAACGACCATGGGACTCAGCGACGCTCCGTTGCTCTTCAACTTCGAACACGATTCGTCGGAAAACTTCACGTACATCCCGATGATCGTGCGTTTCAATCTCGATCGCTTCGGCCTGCGGATTTCGCTCGAACAGTGGCAACTGCTGCCGCTCGAGGACCGCAAGCTGCTCGCGCGCTTTCCGGCCGACGACGACACCGCGATCGAGCCCAACTTCGATCACGCGCTGTTCGAAATGCTGCGCACGCACGCCGATCTGGAGCCTTCATGGTTCCAGCCCGACGAGCAGCCGGCCTGGCGCGCCGTCGACACGGTGCCGGAGTCGCTGGTGCGGCAGAGCGCGCTGGCCGGGCTGCCGGCGCCCGCGCTCGCGCAGTGGCAGCGGCTCGCGCCGTTCCAGCGCTACGTGCTGGTCAAGCTGTCGCGCAAACCGACGCTGAATCACGATTTCGTGCCCGCGATGCGGGAATTCGGGCTGACGGCCACGCACTGACGGCCGCATGCCGCGCGGCGGCCCGGCGCTTGCCCGCCGTCAGAGCGGCGGCAGTTGCCGCGGCTTGCGGTCCGGGCCGGTCGCGACGTAGGTGAGCGTCGCTTCGGTGACTTTCACGACTTCGCCCATCAGGCGCATGCGCTGCGCGTACACCTCGACGTCGACCGTGATCGACGTGTTGCCGGTGCGCATGATGGTGGCGTAGAAGCTCAGCAGATCGCCGACGAATACCGGCTGCTTGAACACGAACGAATTGACCGCGACCGTCGCGACGCGGCCGTTCGCGCGCTGGCTCGCGGGAATCGAGCCGGCGATGTCGACCTGCGACATGATCCAGCCGCCGAACACGTCGCCGTGAACGTTCGCGTCGTGCGGTTGCGGGACGACGCGCAGCGCGGGCTGCTTCTGCGGGAGTTCGAGGGTCGAATCGGTCATGGCGGGGCTTTCATCCTGTAATAAACGAGCCGCCGCGCGCACGCTGGCCGGCGAGTCCGCCGGCAGCGGCGCGAAGCGGCTTCTGCGACAATACAACGTTCGCAAATTGTACGAGAAAGCGCGCGAGCCGGCCGCCGATACGCGCGCCCGGCATCGCCGCAGGACCTTTCCCCATGCGCCGATTTCCCGCTTCCGGCGAGCCCGCGCCGGCTTCGACCGGGCCTCGCAACGACTGGCAGACCATCCGGTCGCTGCTGCCGTACCTGACCACCTACAAATGGCGCGTCGCGCTCGCGCTCGGCTGCCTGATCGGCGCGAAGGTCGCGAACCTCGGCGTGCCGGTCGTGATGAAGCGCATCGTCGATCACCTGTCCGCCGTGCAGCAGCTTACCGCGCTCGGCCGCGCCGAGCAGTCGGCCGGGATCGTGCTCGCGGGCGGCGTCGGGCTGCTGGTCGTCGCGTATGCGCTCGTGCGGCTGTCGACGTCGCTCTTTACCGAATTGCGCGAAATCCTGTTCTCGAAGGTCACCGAGAGCGCGGTGCGCCAGCTCGCGCTGCAGGTGTTCCGGCATCTGCACGGGCTGTCGCTGCGCTTCCATCTCGAGCGGCAGACGGGCGGCATGTCGCGCGACATCGAGCGCGGCACGCGCGGCATCCAGCAACTGATTTCGTACTCGCTGTACAGCATCCTGCCGACGCTCGTCGAGGTCGGGCTCGTGCTCGGCTTCTTCGTGGTCAAGTACGAGGCCTACTACGCGTACGTGACGTTCGCGGCGCTGGTCACGTACATCGTGTTCACCGTGAAGGTCACCAACTGGCGCACGCACTTCCGCCGCACGATGAACGAGCTCGATTCGCGCGCGAATTCGCGCGCGATCGACTCGCTGATCAACTACGAGACGGTGAAGTACTTCGGCAACGAGGCGTGGGAGGCGCAGCGCTACGACGAGAACCTGAAGCGCTACCGGAAGGCCGCGATCCGCTCGCAGAACTCGCTGTCGGTGCTGAACTTCGGCCAGCAGGCGATCATCGGCACGGGGCTCGTGTTCATCCTGTGGCGCGCGACGCAGGGCGTGCTCGCGGGCAAGCTGACGCTCGGCGATCTCGTGTTGATCAATACGTTCATGCTGCAGCTCTACATTCCGCTGAACTTCCTCGGCGTCGTCTATCGCGAGCTGAAGCAGAGCCTGACCGACATGGACCGGATGTTCGGGCTGCTGTCGGCGCCGAAGGAAGTGGCCGACCGGCCCGATGCGCCGCCGCTCGCGGTGGCCGGCGCGCAGGTGCGCTTCGAGCACGTGAACTTCGCGTACGAGCCGTCGCGGCAGATCCTGCACGACGTGACGTTTACGATCGATGCCGGCACGACGACCGCGGTGGTCGGTCACAGCGGTTCGGGGAAATCGACGCTGTCGCGGCTGCTGTTCCGCTTCTACGATCTCGACCGGCAGGCGGGCGGCGCGATCCGGATCGACGGGCAGGACATTCGCGACGTCACGCAGGAATCGCTGCGCGCGTCGATCGGGATCGTGCCGCAGGACACCGTGCTGTTCAACGACTCGATCTACTACAACATCGCGTACGGCCGGCCGACGGCGACCCGCGACGAGGTGGTCGCGGCCGCGCGCGCCGCGCACATCCACGATTTCATCGAAGGGTTGCCGAAGGGCTATGACACGCCGGTGGGCGAGCGCGGGCTGAAGCTGTCGGGCGGCGAGAAGCAGCGCGTCGCGATCGCGCGCACGCTGCTGAAGGATCCGCCGGTGCTGCTGTTCGACGAAGCGACGTCGGCGCTCGATTCCCGCTCGGAACGCGCGATCCAGCACGAGCTGGATCAGATCGCGCGGCATCGCACGACGCTCGTGATCGCGCACCGGCTGTCGACGGTCGTGCATGCGCAGCAGATCCTCGTGATGGACCACGGGCGGATCGTCGAGCGCGGCACGCACGACGAACTCGTGCGCGCGGACGGGCTGTATGCGCAGATGTGGGCGCTGCAGCAGCAGCGCGCGGCGGCGGGCGGCGAAGAGGCCGAGGCCGCGTGAGCACGGGTGTCGCGCAACGCGGCGCGCGGCGGGAGCGGATGGTTGCCCGTCCGTTCGGCTGCCCGCTCGGCGACGGGCGGCGTGGCGGCGTCACCGTCGGGTGAACCGGCGGACGTTCGCGGCACGTGATCCCGGCTCGGCCGGGCATTCATCGGCCGGCAGGCCATCGGCGCACCGCGCCGGCCACCCGACGAACCGGCGCTCGGCCGCGCAACGATCAGCCCGCGGCGGCGCGCAGCCGTGCGTCGAGTTCGCCGAGCTGCGCGGGCGTACCGACGTTCTCCCAGATCCCTTCGTACAGTTCGCCGCTCGCGCGGCCGGCTTCGATCGCCGCGCGATAGTACGGCGTCAGCGCGCGCCGCGTGCCGGGCGCGAGGTCGCGGAACATCCGCGTGTCGTACAGGCCGATGTTGCCGAACGTGAAGCGCGCGGCGCCGTCGAGCGCGAGACGGCCGTCGTCGCCGAGCGCGAAGTCGCCGGCCGGATGGAACGGCGGGTTCGGCACCATCACGAGGTGCATCGCCGGCGTGTCGAGCCCGGCCATCCGGGCGGCGCGCGGCGCGAGCGTCCGGTAGTCGAACGCGCAGTACACGTCGCCGCTGACCGCCGCGAACACCGTCGGCTGCCCGTCGCGCTCGATGAGCGGCAGCGCCTGCGCGATGCCGCCGGCGGTTTCCAGCGCGTCGCCCTCGGCCGAATACGCGAGTCGCACGCCCCAGCGCGAACCGTCGCCGAGCGCGGCCTCGATCTGCTCGCCGAGCCACGCGTGGTTGATCACGATCGTGTCGATGCCCGCGCGCGCGAGCGCCTCGATCTGCCACACGATCAGCGGCTTGCCGCCGGCTTCGAGCAGCGGCTTCGGGCAGGTGTCGGTCAGCGGACGCATCCGTTCGCCGCGTCCGGCGGCGAAGATCATCGCCGTGGTCAGGGGTGTGCTCATGGTCGACTGGGTGCGAGGACGGTCAGAACGTATAGCCGACGTCGGCCGGCGCGTTGCCCTCGAGCTCGTCGAGCAGCTTCGCGAACGGTACGAGCGGGCGATAGCGCAGCGCGACCTTGCGTGCATACGCGAGGAAGCGCGGCAGGTCGTTCAGGTAGTGAGGCTTGCCGTCGCGGTAGTTGATGCGCGCGAACAGGCCGAGGATCTTGATGTGGCGCTGCAGTCCCATCCATTCGAGCTGGCGGTAGAACTCGCCGAAATCCGGGTCGACCGGCAGGCCGGCCTTCTTCGCCTTTTCCCAGTAGTACGCGAAGCAGTCGAGCTCGAACTCTTCGTCCCAGCTGATGAATGCGTCGCGCAGCAGCGACACGACGTCGTACGTCAGCGGCCCGTAGACGGCGTCCTGGAAGTCGAGCACGCCCGGGTTCGGCTCGCAGACCATCAGGTTGCGCGGCATGAAATCGCGCAGCATGAAGCCTTGCGGCTGCGCGTGCGCGCTCGCGACCAGCAGCGCGAACGTGCGGTCGAGCGTGCCGCGCATCGCGTCGGTGACGGGCTTGCCGAGATGGCGGCCGACGAACCATTCGGGCAGCAGCTCCATTTCGCGGCGCAGGAACGCCTCGTCGAACGGCGGCAGCACGTCGGGCTTCGACGTGAGCTGGAAGCGGATCAGCGCGTCGAGCGCCGCGCGCATCAGCGGGCGGGCCGCGACCGGATCGGCCGGATCGAGCACCGAGATGTAGGACGTGCGGCCGAGGTCGGTCACGAGCATGAAGCCCGCGTCGAAATCGTGGGCCAGCACGTCCGGCACGTGGTCGCCGGCCGCGGCGAGCAGCTGCGCGACCTGGACGAACTCGCGGCACTTCTCGGGCGGCGGCGCATCGACCGCGATCAGCGTGCCGCCGGGGCTCGTGGCCGACGCGACCCGGAAATAGCGGCGGAAACTGGCGTCCGACGACGCGGGCGCGAGGGTCGACAGATCGAGGGCGTAGCGCTCGGCGAGCGGGTTCAGCCACGCGGTGAGCGCGTCGAGGCGGGCGTCGGGCTGGGATGCGGCGGATGGGGGCGTCATGAAACTCGGCGGAGGGGGGAACGTCTTGCCATATAATACCCCACGACTTTTTTGACGCGCCCCGCGTCAGCTTCCGCCGTGCAGGCCCGCCGCCTGTCGCGCCGTCCGCCCGATCGCCTCCCCGGTTTGCGAAGAGCCGCAGTCGCGGCTCGACGGCGCGGCTCGCCGCGCGCGAAGGTGCCGTGCAGGCGCGGTTGACAAGGGGCGATTCGCCAAACGATAGATGCCGCCCAAACCGCTATTCCCGAATGTTTTCCCCGGTGACGGGGCGCCGCGCAAACGGCGGCTCGCGCTCGCGCTCCTGGCCGTGCCCGGCCTCGTGCCGGCCGTGTCGTACGCGCAGCTGTCGGGCGCGGCTGCGCAGCCGCAGCCGCTCGACTCTCCGTGGGATCTGCGTCTCGCGCCCCAGCTCGAGGATCATCCGCTGAAGGACGGTGCGAAGCCGGCCGCCTTCGTGATCGCCGACCATACGAGCGGCACCGCCGAGCAGGATCTCGCCGCGAAGGGTTCGGCCGAGCTGCGGCGCGGCGACGCCGTCGTGAAGGCCGACGCGATCCACTACGATCAGGATACCGACATGGCCGATGCGTACGGCCAGGTCAAGGTGGTCAATGGCGGCACGTCGTTCGCCGGCCCCGAGGCGCACCTGAAGATCGAGGCGAACCAGGGCTTCATGACCGCGCCGAAGTATCACTTCAACGTGACGGGCGGGTCGGGCAGCGCGGAGCGCGTCGACATGGTCGACAACGAGCGCTCGGTGTTCGTCAACGGCACGTACACCGCGTGCCAGTGCTCGACGAACCCCGCGTGGTACATCAAGGGCAGCCGCTTCGACTTCGATACGGGCGCCGACGAGGGCACCGCGCGCAACGGCGTGCTGTTCTTCCAGGGCGTGCCGATCTTCGCGAGCCCGTGGATGACGTTCCCGCTGTCGGGCGAGCGGCGCAGCGGCCTGCTGCCGCCGACGTTCTCGGTGAACTCGAACAACGGCTTCGAGCTGTCGCTGCCGTACTACTTCAACATCGCGCCGAACCGCGACCTGACGCTCACGCCGCGCATCATCTCGCGGCGCGGCGTGATGACCGAAGCGACGTTCCGCTATCTATCGCCGTCGTATTCGGGCACGTTTACGGCCAATTACCTGCCGGATGACCGGCTCGCGCATCGCAACCGCTACGCGATCTACTGGCAGCACCAGCAGAACTTCGGCGGCGGCTTCGGCGGCTACGTCTACTTCAACAAGGTCTCGGACAACACGTATCCGGAAGACCTCGGGTCGGCGAACCAGTTCATCAACGGCACGCAGACGCTGTACCAGCAGGAGGCCGGCCTCACGTACAACAACGGTCCGTGGTCGGTGCTCGCGCGCTACCAGCACTGGCAGACGCTGCCGCCGTCGATCGCGCCGTACAGCCGCGAGCCGCAGTTGAACGTGAAGTACACGAAGTACAACGTCGGCGGCTTCGACTTCGGCGCGGAAGCCGATTATTCGCGGTTCCGCATCACGACCGCCGATGCGACCCAGGGCGACCGGATCGTCTTCAACCCGTACATCTCGTACGGCGTGTACGGCCCCGGCTACTTCGCGGTGCCGAAGGTCCAGTACCACCTGGCGTCGTACGACCTGAACTACCTATCGTCCGCCACGCCGAACAGCCCGAAGCGCTTCACCGAGTCGATCCCGACCGTGAGCTTCGATTCGGGCCTGATCTTCGACCGTTCGGTGCGCCTGTTCGGCCAGGACTTCATCCAGACCCTCGAGCCGCGCCTGTACTACGTGTACACGCCGTATCGCGATCAGTCGAACGCACCGCTGTTCGACACCGCGGAATCGGACTTCGGCCTCGCGGAGATCTACCAGCCGAACACGTTCGTCGGTAACGACCGGATCGCCGATGCGAACCGGATCACGGCCGGGCTGACCTCGCGCTTCATCGATCCGCGCACCGGCGACGAGCGCGCGCGCTTCGTGATCGCGCAGCAGTACTACTTCGCCGATCAGCGCGTCACGCTGAACCCCGGGCAGAGCGCCGTGCTGGCGCGCCACTCGGACCTGATCGTCGGCGCCGCGCTGAAGCTCGGCTCGGGCTTCATGTCGGAAACGGCGTTCCAGTACAACCAGAACAACAACCAGCTCGTGAAGTCGAGCATCGGTTTCGGCTACAGCCCGGGCGAGCGCCGCGTGATCAACGTCGGCTACCGCTATACGCGCGTGAACACCACGCTCGACAACCAGCCGATCAACCAGTTCCTGGTGTCCGCGCAGTGGCCGCTCACGCGCCGTCTGTATGCGATCGGTCGGTTCAACTACGACTTCGCCGGGGACCGCGTGGTCGACGGTCTGGTCGGCTTACAATACGACGCGGATTGCTGGGCGCTCGGGGTCGGGGTGCAGCGGGCCGCGAACGGCATCAATTCGTCGGGACAGCAGAACTCGTCGACGCGCTTCATGATGCAGCTGACGCTCAAGGGCTTGTCGACCATCGACAACGGCCTCGTGTCCGCATTCCGCGCCGGGGTGCCGGGCTACACGCCGTTGCCGCCGCCGCCGCCGCCGATGTCCCGCTTCAGCAACTACGAGTAACGCCGGCATGTCTGCACCGGTCAGCACGATTTCAATGGAGTTTCAGTGGCAATGAAGAAAACCCTTCGTTTCGCGGCAGTCGTGTCCAGCCTCGCCGCGTCCGCCGCGCTGCTCGCCGCCGCGCCGGCCGCGGCGCAGGCACTCGGTTCGCAAGGTGCGCAGCTCGCCGACGAAGTCGTCGCCGTGGTCAACAACGACGTGATCACGGGCCGCGAACTCGACCAGCGCGCCGGCCTGATCGCACGCCGCCTGCAGCAGCAGAACGCACCGGTGCCGCCGGCCGACCAGTTGCGCGCGCAGGTGCTGAACCAGATGGTGCTCGAACGTATCCAGGTGCAGAAGGCCAAGGACGACGGGATCCGCATCGACGACGCGACCGTGCAGGCCACGCTGCAGCGTCTCGCGCAGGCGAACGGGATGACGCTCGACCAGTACCGCGCGCGCCTCGAGGCGCAGGGCGTGCCCTGGAGCATCTTCACGAGCGACGCGCGCACCGAGCTGATGCTGTCGAAGCTGCGCGAGCGCGAGGTCGACGGCAAGATCACGGTGTCGGACGCCGAGGTCGCGAACTACATCGCGAGCCAGCGCGGGCCGAACGCCTCGCAGCAGCAGGACCTGCGCTTCCAGCACATCTTCATCAAGGCGCCCACCAACGCGCCGCAGGCCGACATCGAAGCCGCGCAGAAGAAGGCCGAAGCGCTGCTGCAGCAGGCGAAGTCCGGCGCCGATTTCGAGCGCCTCGCGAAGAACAACTCCGAAGCGAACGACGCGAAGAAGGGCGGCGATCTCGGCTTCAAGGCGCCGAGCGCGCTGCCGCCCGACGTCGTCGACGCCGCGTCGAAGCTGCGCCCGGGCGAGGTCAACCCGACGCTGATCCGCGTGCCGGACGGCTTCGAGATCGTGCGCCTCGTCGATCGCCGCCAGAGCCAGGGCGCGAGCGCCGCGGCGCCGAAGATCGTCCAGACGCACGTGCGCCACATCCTGCTGCGCGTCGGCGAAGGCAAGTCGGAAGGCCAGGCGCGCCAGCAACTGGCCGACATCCGCAAGCAGGTCGAGGCCGGCGGCGATTTCGCGAAGTTCGCGCGCACCTACTCGCAGGACGGTTCCGCGTCGCAGGGCGGCGATCTCGGCTGGATCAGCCCGGGCGAGACCGTGCCGGAATTCGAGCGCGCGATGAACAACCTGCAGGACGGCCAGATCAGCCAGCCGATTCGTACCGAATACGGCTATCACCTGATCCAGGTGCTGAACCGCCGCGAGGCGGAAGGGTCGGTGCAGCAGCAGATGGACATCGCCCGTCAGGCGATCGGCCAGCGCAAGGCCGAGCAGGCGTATGCCGACTGGCTGCGCGAGCTGCGCGATTCGTCGTACGTGCAGTACAAGATCGGCGGCGTCGGCCCGGCGAACTGAGCGAGCCTCGGATGAGCACGCGCGCGCTGCAGATCGCGATCACGACCGGCGAACCCGCGGGGGTCGGCCCGGAGCTGACCGTGCAGGCGCTGCGTGACGCCGCGCAGCGCTGGCCCGACGCGCATTTCACCGTGCTCGGCGATGCCGCGTTGCTCGACGCGCGAGCGGCGGCGGTCGGCGTCGATGCGGACACGCTGGCCGGCGGCGCGCAGGTGTCGGTCGCGCATCACGCGCTGGCGGCGCCCGCGCAGGCGGGCAAGCTGGACGCGGCGAACGGCCGCTACGTGCTCGGGCTGCTCGACGCGGCGATCGACGGCGCGCTGGCCGGCCGGTACGACGCGATCGTCACCGCGCCGCTGCAGAAGAGCACGATCAACGATGCGGGCGTGCCGTTCACCGGTCATACCGAATACCTGGCAGAACGCACGCGTACGCCGCGCGTCGTGATGATGCTGGCCGGCACCGGCCACCGGCCGCTGCGCGTCGCGCTCGCGACCACGCACCTGCCGCTGAAGGACGTATCGGCCGCGCTGACGATCGACGGGCTCGTCGAGACGCTCGCGATCATCGACCGCGACCTGCGGCGCGATTTCGGTCTCGCCGCGCCGCGCATCCTCGTGACGGGCCTGAACCCGCACGCGGGCGAGAACGGTTATCTCGGTCGCGAGGAGATCGACGTGATCTCGCCGGCGCTGGCCCGCGCGAACGCGCAACACATCGACGCGCGCGGGCCCTATCCGGCCGACACGCTGTTCCAGCCGCGCCATCTGGCCGATGCCGATTGCGTGCTCGCGATGTTCCATGACCAGGGTCTGCCCGTGCTGAAGTACGCGACGTTCGGCGAGGGCATCAACGTGACGCTCGGGCTGCCGATCATCCGCACGTCGGTCGATCATGGCACCGCGCTCGATCTGGCCGGCACGGGCCGCGCGGATCCGGGCAGCATGATCGCCGCGCTCGATACGGCCGTCACGATGGCGCGCCATCGCCGCGCAGCCTGACGCTGCCGGTTACCCCATTCGTCGTATTTTTCGTTTTACTCAGTCGATGTCGAACAGCAGACAGCACCAAGGCCATTTCGCGCGCAAGCGCTTCGGGCAGAACTTCCTCGTCGATCACGGCGTGATCGACTCGATCGTCGCGACGATCGGCCCCGCGCGCGGCCAGCGGATGGTCGAGATCGGCCCCGGGCTCGGCGCGCTGACCGGGCCGCTGATCGAGCGGCTCGCGACGCCGGAGTCGCCGCTGCACGCGGTCGAGCTCGACCGCGATCTGATCGGGCGCTTGCAGCAACGCTTCGGCGCGCTGCTGAAGCTGCACGCGGGCGACGCGCTCGCGTTCGACTTCGGTTCGCTCGCGATGCCCGGCGACAAGCCGTCGCTGCGGATCGTCGGCAACCTGCCGTACAACATCTCCAGCCCGCTGCTGTTTCACCTGATGACGTTCGCCGATGCGGTGATCGACCAGCATTTCATGCTGCAGAACGAGGTCGTCGAGCGGATGGTCGCGGAGCCGGGCACGAAGGCGTTTTCGCGGCTGTCGGTGATGCTGCAATACCGCTACGTGATGGAAAAGATGCTCGACGTGCCGCCGGAATCGTTCCAGCCGCCGCCGAAGGTCGATTCGGCGATCGTCCGGATGATTCCGTACGAGCCGCACGAACTGCCGGACGTCGATCCGGCGCTGCTCGGCGAAATCGTCACCGCCGCGTTCTCGCAGCGCCGCAAGATGCTGCGCAATACGCTCGGCGACTACCGCGAGACGATCGATTTCGACGCGCTCGGCTTCGATCTCGCGCGCCGTGCGGAGGATGTGAGCGTGGCCGAATATGTCGGTGTGGCGCAGGCGCTGGCGGCGGTGCGTCGTTAACGCCGTTCCCATCGCCCCCGCTTCATTGCTTCTTCCAACATCCCCAGTGTGAGCGATCGCCCTCCTAGCGATTCTCGCGCCTTTGCGCTGAACGGCGACTTCAACGCAGCCAGCACTACGTCACGCTTTCGCACACTCGCGGATGGAACGTAGTAGGCGATATTGAAGTCGCTGAGGTCGACGTGAAATCGTTCAGCCCACGTCTGCATGACGCTCACGATTCTGGGTGGTTCCCAATCGAGATCATGATGCAGGCCCATATCGCGAGTTAATTCCTCGTCCAGCGCGAATACTCCGGCGGCGCGTACTTCCCGTATGAATTGCTGAAGTTGGGGTCACGCATCGTCCATTACAGTCCATCCTCACGTTTTACTCGTCCGTTGTATTCTATAACCGTTTTGGATTCGATCATTGCCATGTCGATGGCATTGCTAACTTTCAACTCATCCGTCGTTTTTATCGATCGCGATCAAAAGAGCAGCTCTGAAGGTGTGAGGTTGTTGTGTATCCCATATGTATATGTGCTTTGCATGGTGGCATGGAAATGAAATGAGATTGCAAGAGTGGCGTATTGCTTTTGAGGATGGAAATCTGATTTATTTTGAAATATTTAAATATCTCGGTATTAACGAATTTATCTGAATGGCATCGCTGATGCGATACGTTTTTGTCTGCGTCGGTGCCGCATATTTCCCGTTAATCCTCGTATTTTCCTTATTTCCCACGTGAGCCGATAGTTGTCGCGTCATCCATGCGGCAAAAAGGCTATCGCGTCTCGCGGAGGCTCGCGGCCAGCGGATTTTCCGCGACTCCGGTAGAATTTCCGGTTCTGGAAAGTCCCCCACAGGAGTACAACACATGCGTTTGCTGCATACGATGCTGCGAGTCGGCGATCTCGACCGCTCGATCAAGTTCTACACCGAATTGCTCGGCATGAAGCTGCTGCGTCGCGAGGATTATCCGGAAGGCAAGTTCACGCTCGCGTTCGTCGGCTACGAAGACGAGAGCACGGGCACCGTGATCGAGCTGACCCACAACTGGGAGACGCCGTCCTACGATCTCGGCAACGGCTTCGGCCATCTGGCCGTGGCGGTCGACGATGCGTACGAGGCCTGCGAGAAGATCAAGGCGCAAGGCGGCAAGGTCACGCGCGAGGCAGGCCCGATGAAGCACGGCACGACCGTGATCGCGTTCGTCGAGGATCCGGACGGCTACAAGATCGAGTTCATCCAGAAGAAGTAAGCGCCGGATGAACCGGGCTGCGGCGTGCGGCGTGCGCCGCGGCAGCGAAAAAGGGCGGTGCGAGTGACCTCGCATCGCCCTTTTTCGTTGATGGCGGAGCCGTGCGCGTCAAAGCGACGGCAGCAACTCGGGCGGGTGATGCTTGAGCGTGTGCCGCGCTTCGCGGAACTCGGGGAAGATCGATTCGACGGTCTGCCAGAAGGCCGGGCTGTGGTTCATCTCGCGCAGGTGCGACAGCTCGTGCGCGACGACGTAGTCGATGATCGACATCGGGAAATGGATCAGCCGCCAGTTCAGGCGGATCTTGCCGTCGCTCGAACAACTGCCCCAGCGCGTCGCGGCCGACGACAGCGCATACATCGAATACGTGACGCCGAGCTTTTCCGCATAGACGACGAGGCGTTCGCCGAAGATGCGTTTCGCTTCGCCCTGCAGCCAGCCCTGCACGCGATCCTTGATCTGCTGCATGTCGGCCTGCACGGGCAGCGGCAGCGACAACCGCAGCGCATCGGCGTCGAAGGCGACGGCGCCCGCGCCGAGTGCGATCGTCACCGTCTTGCCGAGATACGGCAGCTGCGCGCCGTCGCGCCAGTCGATCTGCGGCAGCGCGCGCTGCTCGGTGCGCGTCTTCCACTCCGCGAGCTTCGCGAAGATCCAGCGTTGTTTCTCGGCGATCGCCGCTTCGATGTCGGCGAGCGTGACCCAGCGCGGTGCGGTGATGGACAGCCCGCTGCCGTCGATCGTGAAGCCGATCGTGCGGCGCGCCGAGCGCTTCAGCCGGTATTCGAGCACGCGGCTGTCGAGCGCGAACGTGCGCACGCGGGAGCGATCGGGCGCCGGGCCCGGGTCGAGCGGCGCGGCGGGGAGGGCGTCGGGCGGCGCCGGCGGGGCGGCAGGCGCCGACGGCGTGGCGGCCGGCCCGTCGAAGAGCGGCAGATCCATCTGGCGATGATCGAGGGCCACGACGGCAGGCCGTGGCCGCGGACGCTGTTTCATCAGTTCGCTTCTTTTTGTCGTACGCAACGGCTGCAATCCGGGGCGTCAGGCGCGTGCGGCATCGCGGGTGCCGGCGTTGCCCGTCTGACGATACGCATCGGGATCGATGCGGCGCATTTCCGCTTCGATCCATGCTTCGACCTGCGAGTTCAATGCATCGGGCGTCAGCCCTTCGCTCGCGATCGGCTTGCCGATCGACACCGTGACGACGCCCGGGAATTTCGTGAACGAGTTGCGCGGCCACACACGACCTGCATTGTGCGCGATCGGCACGACCGGCGTGCCGGTTTCGATCGCGAAGCGCGCGCCACCCGTCTTGTACTTGCCCTGCTTGCCGACCGGCGTGCGCGTGCCTTCGGGGAACATGATCATCCATGCGCCTTCCGACAGGCGCTTCTTGCCCTGGCGGATCACCGAATTGAACGCGTTCTTGCCTTCCTTGCGGTTGATGTTGACCATGTGCAGCAGCCCGAGCGCCCAGCCGAAGAACGGCACGTACAGCAGCTCGCGCTTGAACACGTAGCACAGCGGCTTCGGCATCAGCGCCGGAAACGCGAGCGTCTCCCACGCGGACTGGTGCTTCGACAGCAGCACGGCCGGGCCGTCGGGCAGGTTCTCCATCCCTTCGATCCGGTAACGGATGCCGTTCAGCCAGCGCACGACCCACAGCGTCGACTTGCACCAGCCGGCCGCCATCCAGTAGCGCGCGTCGGGGCGCATGAACGGGAACGCGATGAAGCACGCGGTGGCGTACGGCACCGTGTACACGATGAAGTAGATCAGCAGCAGCAGGGAGCGGACGAAGCGCATCGGCGTGAGTCTGGTGTTGGGGAGGATGCGCGCGGCAGCCGCATCACTCGTGTTCGTGTGAAAGAAAGTCGAGCGCGAACGCGCGCAGGTCGTCATGGACCTTCGTGCCATCCGGCAGATTGCCCGCGGCGAGCGTTTTCTTGCCCTTGCCGGTCAGCACGAGGTGCGGCTGGAAGCCGACCGCGACACCGGCCTGCAGGTCGCGCAGCGAATCGCCGACGACCGGCGTGTGATCGGGATCGATCTCGAAGCGCTCGGCGATCATCTGCATCATGCCGGGTTTCGGCTTGCGGCAGTCGCAGTGATCCTCCGCCGTGTGCGGGCAGAAGAACACCGCGTCGATGCGCGCGCCGACCGCGGCCGCCGCGCGATGCATTTTCAGGTGCATCTCGTTGAGCGCGGCCATGTCGAACAGCCCGCGACCGATGCCGGACTGGTTGGTCGAGACGACCACGCGATAGCCCGCGTGGTTGAGCCGGGCGATCGCCTCGAAGCTGCCGGGCAGCGCGATCCATTCGTCGGGCGTCTTGATGAACGCATCCGAATCGACGTTGATCACGCCGTCCCGGTCGAGGACGACGAGCTTTCGGTTGGGGCTGGTCGGCATCGTGCGGCCCTTATGCGGCGAGCTTCGAGATGTCGGCGACGCAGTTCATCTGCTGGTGCAGCGCGAACAGCAGCGCGAGACGGTTCGCGCGCAGCGCCGGATCTTCCGCGTTGACCATCACGTCGTTGAAGAACGTGTCGACCGGCGCGCGCAGCGCGGCGAGCGCCGACAGCGCGCCCGTGTACGCACGCGCCTCGAGCTGCGACTGCACGTGCGGCGTGACGGCCGCGAGCTGTTCGTGCAGCGCCTTCTCGGCCGCCTCGACGAGCAGCGTCGGCTGCACCGCGCCGTTCGCGCCGCCTTCCGATTTCTTCAGGATGTTCGAGATCCGCTTGTTCGCGGCCGCGAGCGCTTCCGCTTCCGCGAGGCGCGTGAATTCGCGCACCGCGTCCAGGCGCGCGACGAGATCGTCGATGCGCGTCGGGTTCAGGCTCAGCACCGCGTCGATTTCGCCGGCCGAATAGCCGCGCTCACGCAGCAGCCCGCGCAGGCGATCCATGAAGAACGCGAAGATCGCGTCGGTGGATTCGGCGACGCCCGGCACGCCGTCAAAGCGTGCGTGGGCCGTGCGCAGCAGCGATACGAGATCGAGCGGCAGTTGCTTCTCGAGCAGCAGGCGCAGCACGCCGAGCGCGTGACGGCGCAGCGCGAACGGATCCTTCTCGCCGGTCGGCGCGAGGCCGATGCCCCAGATGCCGACGATCGTTTCGAGCTTGTCGGCGAGCGCGACGGCGGTCGACACCGGCGTGGTCGGCAGCGCGTCGCCGGAGAAGCGCGGCTGGTAGTGCTCGGCGCACGCGAGCGCGACGTCGTCGGCTTCGCCGTCGTGGCGCGCGTAGTACGTGCCCATCGTGCCCTGCAGCTCCGGGAACTCGCCGACCATGTCGGTCAGCAGGTCGGCCTTCGCGAGACGCGCGGCGCGCTTCGCGTGCGCGGTATCGGCGCCGATCGCCGGGGCGATCTCGCCGGCCAGCGCCTCGAGGCGCTCGACGCGCGCGAGCGCCGAGCCGAGCTTGTTGTGATAGACGACGTTCGCGAGTTGCGGCACGCGCTCGGCGAGCGGCTTCTTCTTGTCCTGCTCGAAGAAGAACTTCGCATCGGCGAGGCGCGGGCGCACGACGCGCTCGTTGCCTTCGATGATCTCGCCCGGCGTCTTCGTCTCGATGTTCGACACGATCAGGAAGCGCGAGCGCAGCTTGCCGGCGACGTCGGTCAGCGCGAAATACTTCTGGTTCGTCTGCATCGTGAGGATCAGGCATTCCTGCGGCACCTGCAGGAATTCGTCCTCGAAGCGGCACGGGTAGACGACCGGCCATTCGACCAGCGACGTGACTTCGTCGAGCAGCGATTCGGGCATCACGACCGTGTCGCCGTTCGCATGTTCGTTCAGTTGCGTGCGGATCGTTTCGCGGCGATCGGCGAAGTGGGCGATCACGCGTCCCTTGTCGCGCAGCGTGTCCGCGTATGCATGCGCATGCTGGATCGCGACGAGGCCGTCGGACAGGAAGCGGTGGCCGAGCGTCGTATCGCCGGCATCGACGCCGAACGCGGTGACGGGCACGACGCGGTCGTCGTGCAACACCGTCAGGCGATGCACCGGGCGCACGAACTTCACGTCCGAGCCGTCCGGGCGCTGATACGTCATGAATTTCGGGATCGGCAGCTTCGCGAGCGCTTCGTCGAGCGCGGCCTGCAGGCCGTCGGCGAGCGTGGCGCCGGCCGCCGAGTAGTTGATGAAGAATGCTTCGGCCTTGCCGTCCTGCGCGCGCTCGAGATCCGCGATCGACGCGTTCGGGTGGCCGAGCGCCGCGAGCTTCTTCGCGAGCGGCGCCGTCGGCTTGCCTTCGGCGTCGAGCGCGACCGACACGGGCAGGACCTTTTCGCGGACCTGTTTGTCGGGTGCGACGGCGCGCACGTTCTGCACGACGACCGCGAGGCGGCGCGGCGTCGCGTAGCGCTCGAACACGAGTTCGCCTTCGACGAGGTCGCGCGCGGCGAGGCGTTGTGCGACACCTTCGGCGAATGCGTCGCCGAGGCGCGCGAGGGCCTTCGGCGGCAGCTCTTCGGTCAGCAGTTCGACGAGCAGGGGGGCGGGATGATTGTGCGTCATGGTTGGATTGAATCTCGTCTCGTCAGACCTGATCGATCTTGCGTTCGACCTTGAGCGGCGGCGCCCATGCCGGCTGCGCGGCGTCCTGGGCGTCGGTGGTGAGGCCCGGCACGCCCGGCGGGTTGCCGAGCATCGGGAAGCCGAGCTTCTCGCGCGAGTCGTAGTAAGCCTGCGCGACGAGACGCGACAGCGCGCGGATGCGGCCGATGTACGCCGCCCGCTCGGTGACCGAGATCGCGCCGCGCGCGTCGAGCAGGTTGAACGTGTGGCCGGCCTTCAGCACGAGCTCGTACGCGGGCAGCGCGAGCTGCGCGTCGATCATCTTCTTCGCTTCCGCTTCGTAGCTGTTGAAGAACGTGAACAGCAGGTCGACGTTCGCGTGCTCGAAGTTGTAGGTCGACTGCTCGACCTCGTTCTGGTGGTACACGTCGCCATACGACAGGCGGCGCAGCTCGGGGCCGTTCGGGCCTTGCTCTTCCCACTCGGTCCACACGAGGTCGTACACGTTCTCGACCTTCTGCAGGTACATCGCGAGGCGCTCGAGGCCGTACGTGATCTCGCCGAGCACCGGCTTGCATTCGAGGCCGCCGACTTCCTGGAAATACGTGAACTGCGTGACTTCCATCCCGTTCAGCCACACTTCCCAGCCGAGACCCCACGCGCCGAGCGTCGGGTTTTCCCAGTCGTCCTCGACGAAGCGCACGTCGTTCTGCTTCAGGTCGAAGCCGAGCGCCTCGAGCGAGCCGAGGTACAGGTCGAGGATGTTTTCCGGCGCCGGCTTGAGCACGACCTGGTACTGGTAGTAATGCTGCAGGCGGTTCGGGTTTTCGCCGTAGCGGCCGTCCTTCGGGCGGCGCGACGGCTGCACGTACGCGGCGCGCCACGGCTCGGGGCCGACCGCGCGCAGGAACGTGTGGACGTGCGACGTGCCCGCGCCGACTTCCATGTCGATGGGCTGGAGCAGGGCGCAACCCTGCTTGTCCCAGTAGGACTGCAGCGTCAGGATGATTTGCTGAAACGTAAGCATGAAGAGCCTTCGTGGCGCTGGCGCTCCGTTGCGGACGGCGCTCCGGGCGGGCCCGGAGGGTCGGCTCGCGCGGCGGCGCGGCTTGTTAGTGTGCTGAAACGCGTAATTTTACCGGATCGGCGACCGGATGCGGCCGGAAGGCGGATGCGGGCACCGCCGGCCCGTTTCCGGCGGCCCGCGCACCCATGGCCCGCATGCGCCGCGCAGCCGCGTGCGGGGCCGCCGCGACGCGCATGCCGCGGCGCTTCGCGCGGGCGGTAAGATGCGCGTATTGCGGCGCGCGATGCGTGCCGCGTCACCGCTTGCCGACGCTTACTGCATGGACGAACCGACCGACATCCTGATTCCGCTGCTTCCGCCGTTCCTCGGGCTGCTCGGGCAGGCCGCCGACGCGCGGACGCGCGGCGAGCACGCCGCACACCAACTGTGGCTTGCCGCCGCCGCCCATCTGCATGCGGTCGATGCGCCGGCAATCGCGCAGCTCACGGCCACGCTCGTCGCGCGGCAGCGCACGGACGACGCGATTGCGCTCGCCGAATGCGCGGCGCGCGCGCAGCCGGGCGCGGCCACCCACTTCAACCACGGCTACGCGCTGCAGATGGCCGGCCGTCACGCGGAGGCGGTTGCGCCGTACCGCGCGGCGCTCGCGATCGATGCAGGCTGGCCGTCGCTGCGCAACAACCTCGCGATCGCGCTGCGCTTGTCGGGCGCGAGTCGCGCGGAGGAAATCGCGCTGCTCGACGCGGCCGTGAAGCACGATCCGCGGGACGTGCAGGCATGGATCAACCTCGTCGTCGCGCGGATCGCGACGCACGACCTCGACGGCGCGCTCGCGTGCGCCGCGCGGCTCGCGGACCTCGCGCCCGACAACGCGCTCGCGATGAACAACGTCGCAATGGCGATGAAGGAGGCGCAGCGCTGGGACGACGCCGAACGCCATGCGGCGCGTGCATGCGAGCTGGCGCCCGACGACGCGTCGTTCCGCTTCAATCTCGCGATCATCCAGCTCGTGCGCGGCAACTACGCGGCGGGCTGGCGCGGCCATGAGGCGCGCTGGGACGGCGCGGGCGAGCTGCGCGGCCGCCGGCCGGCGCTGCCGGGTCCGCGCTGGCAGGGCGAGCCGCTCGCCGGCAAGACGCTGCTGGTATGGGGCGAGCAGGGGCTCGGCGACGTGCTGCAGTTCTGCCGCTTCGTCGCGCCGCTCGCCGAACGCGTGCATCGCGAGGGCGGCCGGCTCGCGTGGAATACGTTTCCGGCGCTCGGCACGCTGATGCAGCGCAGCCTCGGCGCGCACGCGGACGTGTTCGGCGCGGGCGGCGGCGTCGATGCGCTGCCGGCATTCGATTACGAAGTGCCGCTGATCGGCCTGCCGCTGATGCTCGGCATGGAGGCGTCGACGCTCGCCGCGTCGGTGCCGTACCTGCGGGCCGAGCCGGCCGCATGCGACGCATGGCGCGCACGGCTGGCGGGCGACGGCCGGCTGAAGGTGGGGCTCGTGTGGACGGGCAGCGCGGGCCACCAGCGCAACCCGTTCCGGCGCGTCGGGCTCGAGCGCTACGCGAACGCGTTTCGCGGGATCGACGGCGTCACGTTTTATTCGCTGCAGCCGGGGGCGGACGCGGATGTCGCCGCCGCGCGTGCGGCTGGTTTCGCGATCGAAGACTACACGGACGAATTGAAGCGCTTCGACGATACGGCCGCATTCATCGGCGCGCTTGATCTCGTGATCACCGTGTGCACGTCGGTCGCGCATCTGGCCGGCGCGCTCGGCGCGCGCACCTGGGTGCTGCTCGACGTGAATCCGCACTGGCCATGGCTGCTCGATCGCCGGGACAGCCCGTGGTATCCGACCGCGACGTTGTACCGGCAGCCGACGTTCGGCGCATGGGCGCCGGTGATGGAGGAAGTGGGCCGCGACCTGCGGGCCCTCGCCGCGCAGCCGGAACCATCGGCTCGATCGGAGCGGCCGGCCCGGCAGGCCTGAGCGGCCGGCCGGTTCGCGGTCACTGGCCGCCGCGCGCGGCGGCGGCGGTCCGCTGCATCATTCCGCTTCGCCGCCGCCGGGCTGCTTCCGGCCGTTGCGCCGACGCAGCCCGGGCCCGAACGTGAAGCCGAACGCGAGCAGCACGAACGACACCGCGAGCACGATGTTGTTGCCGCTCGTCACGTACGGCGTGAAGCCGCTCGTGCCTTCGATCCGCACGTCGAGCGAGCCGATCGTGAACGGCTTCAACTGACCGAGCACGCGGCCGCGTGCGTCGATCGCGGCCGTCATCCCCGTATTGGTCGAACGCAGCATCGGCCGGCCCGTTTCGAGCGAGCGCATCCGCGCGATCTGCAGGTGCTGGTCGAGCGCGATCGTGTCACCGAACCACGCGAGGTTCGTCACGTTGACGAGCACGCCGGGCGGCTGCGGATTGTCGCGGATCGTCGCGGCGATTTCCTCGCCGAACAAATCCTCGTAGCAGATATCGGCCATCACCGGCTGGTTGTGCACGAGGAACGGCTTCTGCACCGGCGCGCCGCGCGCGAAGTCGCCGAGCGGCATCTTCATCAGGTTGACGAACCACCGGAAGCCCCACGGAATGAATTCGCCGAAGGGCACGAGGTGATGCTTGTCGTAGTGATAGATGTCGCGCGAATTCGGCGTCACGCCGTACAGGCTGTTCGTGTAGTCGACGTAGCGGCCGTCCTCGGTCACCGACGCGCCGACCGCGCCGAACAGCACGGCCGAGCCGGTCGTGTCGCTGAACTTGCGGATCGCGACGGCGAACGGCTCGGGCAATTCCTGGATCATCACCGCGATCGCGGTCTCGGGCGTGACGATCAGGTCGGCCGGCTTCTCGACGATCATCTGCTGGTACATCTTGATCGCCGCGTCGATGCCTTCCTGCTCGAACTTGATGTCCTGCTTCACGTTGCCCTGCAGCAGTCGCACGGTGAGCGGCGCGTTCGCGGGCACGGTCCACGTGACCTGCGACAGCCCGACGCCGGCCGCGACGAGCGCGACGGCGATGCCGGCCGGCGCGGCGATGCGCACGCGAGCGTCGCCGCTCGATGCGCCGGCGTCGCCGTCACGCACCGGCGACGGCCGCGCGGCGGCGAGCGCCTGCACGACGAGTGCGGCGAACAGCGCGAGCACCCACGCGATCCCGTACACGCCGACCACCGGCGCAAAGCCCGCGAACGGGCCATCGACCTGCGGGTAGCCGCTGCCGAGCCACGGAAAGCCGGTGAACACGGTGCCGCGCAGCCATTCGCCGAGCGCCCATGCGCTCGCGAACGCGAACGCGCCGTGCCAGGTCGGCGAGAACGGCCGCGGGTCGGGCTCGCGGCGGTGCCACGCATGACCGGCGCAGAACGACCACAGCCCGGCCGAGAACGCCGGGTACAGCGACAGGTACAGCGCGAACAGCACGAGCGCGCCGCCCGCGAGCGGCGCGGCCATCTCGCCGTACACGTGCATGCTGATGTAGAGCCACCAGACGCCGCTGATGAAGTTGCCGAAGCCGAACGCGCCGCCGGTGAGCGCGGCGCCGCGCCAGCTCGACGTGCGCGTCAGCTGCGCGAAAAACCAGACGAATACGACGAGCTGCAGCCAGCCGCCATGCGGCGTGGGCGCGAAGCTGAGCGTATTGGCCGCGCCGGCGAGCAGCGCGGCCGGATAGTGCCAGCGCGGCAGCGCGCGGCCGGGCGCCGGCGCGAGAAGGCCGCCAGCCGGGCGGGACGGAATCGGATCGTCCATGTGAAGCGGAAGAGGGCGAGCGGTTGAAGGAGGCGCGGCTGGCGCGGAACGGTCAGTCTTCGTGCGAGGTTTCGGCGCGACGGCTGGCGAGCGGGTTGCGGCGCACCAGCAGCACATGAACCTGGCGCGCATCGCCGCGCTGGATTTCGAACACGAGGTTGCCGAGTTGCAGCTTCTCGCCGCGGTGCGGCACGCGTCCGAAATGATGGGTGATCAGGCCGCCGATCGTGTCGACTTCGTCGTCGGGGAAATCGGTGCCGAACGTCTCGTTGAACTGCTCGATCTCGGTGAGCGCGCGTACGCGGTAGCGGCCGTCCGGCCCCGAGATGATGTTGCCGGCTTCCTCGTCGAAGTCGTATTCGTCCTCGATGTCGCCGACGATCTGTTCGAGCACGTCCTCGATCGTGATCAGGCCCGCGACGCCGCCGTATTCGTCGACGACGATCGCCAGGTGGTTGCGGTTCACGCGGAAGTCGTGCAGCAGCACGTTCAGGCGCTTCGATTCCGGAATGAACACGGCCGGGCGCAGCATCCCGCGCACGTCGAACTCCTCCTCGGCATAGAAGCGCAGCAGATCCTTCGCGAGCAGCACGCCGATCACGTTGTCGCGGTTCTCCTCGTATACGGGGTAGCGCGAGTGCGCCTTTTCGAGGACGAACGGGATGAAATCCTCGGGCTTGTCGGCGATGTTGATCGCGTCCATCTGCGCGCGCGGCACCATGATGTCGCGCGCGCACAGATCGGAGACCTGGAACACGCCTTCGATCATCGACAGCGAATCGGCGTCGATCAGGTTGCGTTCGTGGGCGTCCTGGAGGATTTCCAGCAGCTCGCCGCGGGATTCGGGCTCGGGCGAGATGAAGTCGGTCAGGCGCTCGAGCAGCGAGCGCTTTTCTTGCGGTTTGTCGGTTGGCTTACGACTGGGATACGAATCGTTCATGGTGGTGCGCCCGGGTCATGCCGGGGCGCGCGGTCACGGAGTAGGCAAGGATACACCAAGGGCACGACGCGACCGTGTCACCCGGCCGTACGGCCAGGGTGGGCGGCTCGCGCGGGCCCCGCTCGCGGACGGCCGCGCCGGGCGCGTCGTCGTCGGGTCCATCCTATCGCAGAAAGCGCCGGCGGGGCGCGGCGGCAAAAAAATGGCGGCGGGCAGGGCGCCGCGGCCGGACACGGGAAACGGCCGGCGACGGCGGCATTCCGCCGCAGGCGGGCGCACGCGTCGCGCGCCGCTCAGAACCGCATGCCGGCCGAGCAGCCGCCGGCGGCCGCGCCGTTGGTCGCGGCGCCGCCGCAGCCGAGTATTCCGCAGCCGGACAGCGCGACGCTCGCGACGACGAGCAGTGCGGCGATCCTGCAACGCGACCGGCGTGACGGTTTCATCGGGTGTGTCCTCGTGCGGATGCGCGGGTGGCGCGGAGTCGCATGGCGGCAGCCCGCGCGTCGTGCCGGATCACCGGCATCGCGCGAGCAACCCTTCGAGCGCGCGGTCGGGGATGCCGCTCGCGCGCAGCGCATCGACCGTGCGGCTCACGTAGTCGAGCGTCGTGCCGTAGCGGCCGGCCGCGCAGCGGAACACTTCCTTGACGACGGGGTCGGTCAGCTTGCCCGTATAGGTCGGTGCGTCGCGGCGCATCACGAACGCGAGCGCGTTCACGCGTTCGCCGGTCTCGAGCGAGCACGGCAGCCACGCGGGCCGGTACGAGCCCATCGGCATTTCGCGCTTCCACAACGTCTCGAGATGCGGCTGCGCGGTCGGGCCGGAGAGCCGGAATGCGATGCCCGAGCACGAGCCGCCGCGATCGAGCGCGAGCACGAGGCCCGGCCGTTCGGGGGTGCCGCGATTCACGCGCGACCACAGGTAGAGCCCGCGATGGTAGCCGTGCACCTTGCCGCGCACGGCGGCGACGGTCGGCAGCCCGGGGTTCCAGATCAGCGAGCCATAGCCGAACAGCCAGAGATCCTGCCGGCCGTCCCAGTCGCGCATCGTCTGCGCGAGCGACGCCGCGAGCTCGTCTTCCGTCAGCAGGCGTCCTTCGCCGATCGACGGCGGGTAGGCGGGCGGCAGCATCGCGGCGTTGCGCATCGGGCGGACGGCTTACTGGTACGGGTTCGGGAAACCCAGTTTCGCGAGAATGTCGACCTCGAGCGCTTCCATTTCGGCCGCGTCCTCGTCGCTCGTCTCGTGGTCGTAGCCCTGCGCGTGCAGCGCGCCGTGCACCAGCAGGTGCGCGTAATGGGCCGCGAGCGGCTTGCCCTGCTCGTGCGCTTCCTTCTCGACCACCGGGCAGCACAGCACGAGGTCGCCGATCACGGTGCCGTCGGGCGCCGGGTCGTACGCGAAGGTCAGCACGTTGGTCGGATAGTCCTTGTGGCGGTAGCCGGCGTTCAGCGTACGGCCTTCGTTCTCGCCGACGAAGCGCACGGTGAGCTGCGCGCTCGCGAACAGCGCCGGCTCGATCCATTCGGCGATCAGCTTGCGCTTCGGCAGCGTCTTGCGCACGTCGCTCGTGATCTCGTCGCCGTACTGCACGGACAGGTCGAATTCCAGCGCGCGCGGCTCGTCTTCGGGATCGTCCTCGCGCGGCGCGAACTCGGCGCCGACGTGCAGCGTCACGCTGTCGTAGTGCTCGGGCTGCAGCGCGAGCTTCGCGCGCATCGCCGGATCGTTGTGCTGCGCGACGATCGCGACGGCCGCGTCGCCCGAGCTGCCCGACAGGTCGAACATCAGGCTGCGGCCGTCCGGGAAGTCGATCCGCAGCCCTTGCGCGTTGACGGTCCGGGCTTTGCCCTTCGCGTCGAACAGCGAAAGGCGGGGGGATTCGGACGCGGCGGACGGGGCGCGGCCGGACTTGCGGGAACGGGAGGATTTCATGACGCGTGCGGCGATTGGGACGCGTTGAGGATACACCAAACGGCCGATCGCGCCCGAATTCGGACCGGCCGTGCGCGGGCGAAAAAAAGCCCGGCGCGCCGTCTGGCGGGCCGGGCCGGCAGGCCGGGGGAGCGCGCGGGCGGCCGCGCCGCTCAGCCGTCCTGATGCTGCGCGTGGAACTCGTCGTACGCCTCGACGATGCGCGCGACGAGCGGATGGCGCACGACGTCCGCGCTCGTGAAGCGCGTGAGCGCGATGCCGCGTACGCCGCCGAGCACCTGCTGCGCCTCGACGAGGCCGCTCTTGTGGCCGCGCGGCAGGTCGACCTGACTCGTGTCGCCGGTCACGACGGCCTTCGAGCCGAAGCCGATCCGCGTGAGGAACATCTTCATCTGCTCGGGCGTCGTGTTCTGCGCCTCGTCGAGGATGATGAACGCGTGGTTCAGCGTGCGGCCGCGCATGTACGCGAGCGGTGCGATCTCGATCATCTGGCGCTCGAACATCTTGGCCGTCTTGTCGAAGCCGAGCAGGTCGTACAGCGCGTCGTACAGCGGGCGCAGGTACGGGTCGACCTTCTGCGCGAGATCGCCCGGCAGGAAGCCAAGCCGCTCGCCGGCCTCGACGGCCGGGCGCGTCAGAACGATCCGCTTGACCTGGTCGCGTTCGAGCGCGTCGACCGCGCACGCGACCGCGAGGTAGGTCTTGCCGGTGCCGGCCGGCCCGATGCCGAACGTCACGTCGTGCTGCAGGATCTGCTTCAGGTATTCGCGCTGCGCGGGCGTGCGGCCGCGCAGGTCGGCGCGCCGCGTGTAGAGCTTCGGCCCCGGCTCTTCCTCCGGTTCGCTGGCGTCGAGCTGCGCGACGGGCTCGTCGAACGGATGGTCGGGGTCGCCGCGAAAACGCACGTCGAGCGTGTCCTGGCGGCCGTTGCCGGCCGTGTGGCGCACTTCGACCAGCGCGAGCTGGATGTCGTCGACCGACAGCGGATCGCGCGCGCGGTTGTAGAAGTTTTCGAGCGCGGCGAGCGCGAGCTTGGCGCCGCGCCCGCGGATCGTGATCCGGTGGCCGCGCCGCGCGAGCGTGACGTCGAGCGCCTGTTCGATCTGCCGCAGGTTTTCGTCGAGCGGACCGCAGAGGTTGGCGAGGCGCGCGTTGTCGTCGCGCGGGGCGGTGAATTCCAGTGCTTGGACGGTCTTCAAAGTAGCGTCGGGCTCCTGTCGGGCGGCGGTCGGTCAGTGGGTGGCCGCGCTCGCGTCGTCGCTGACGAGCACGAGCTCGCCGCGCAGCGAGTGCGGGTACGCATGGTTGATCTTCACGTCGATCATCTGGCCGATCAGGCGCGGGTGCGACGCGAGCGGCGCCGGGAAATTCACCACACGGTTGTTCTCGGTGCGGCCCGCGAGCTCGTTCGGGTCCTTGCGCGACGGGCCCTCGACGAGGATCCGCTCGACCTTCCCGACCATCGACTGGCTGATGCGCGCGACGTTCTCCTCGATCGTCGCCTGCAGATGTTGCAGGCGTTTGAGCTTCACTTCGCGCGGCGTGTCGTCGGCGAGGTTCGCGGCCGGCGTGCCGGGGCGCGGGCTGTAGATGAACGAGAAGCTGGTGTCGTAGCTCATCTCGTGCACGAGCGCCATCATCTTGTCGAAATCCTCGTCGGTCTCGCCGGGGAAGCCGACGATCATGTCGGTCGACAGCGACAGGTCCGGGCGGATCGCGCGCAGCTTGCGGATCACCGACTTGTATTCGAGCACCGTGTAGCCGCGCTTCATCGCCATCAGGATGCGGTCGGAGCCGTGCTGGACCGGCAGGTGCAGGTGGCTCACGAGCTTCGGCACCTTCGCGTACGTGTCGATCAGGCGCTGCGTGAATTCCTTCGGGTGCGACGTCGTGTAGCGGATCCGCTCGATGCCGGGGATGTCGGCGACGTATTCGATCAGCGTCGCGAAATCGGCGATGTCGGTCGAACCGGCCGCGAGCGCGCCTCGGTAGGCGTTCACGTTCTGGCCGAGCAGCGTGACTTCGCGCACGCCCTGGTCGGCGAGGCCGGCCACTTCGGTCAGCACGTCGTCGAGCGGGCGCGATACTTCATCGCCGCGCGTGTACGGCACGACGCAGTAGCTGCAGTATTTCGAGCAGCCTTCCATGATCGACACGAACGCGCTCGGCCCCTCGACGCGCGCGGGCGGCAGGTGGTCGAACTTCTCGATTTCGGGGAACGTGATGTCGACCTGCGCGCGGCCGCTCGCGCGGCGCGCGTCGATCATCTGCGGCAGGCGGTGCAGCGTTTGCGGGCCGAACACGAGGTCGACGTACGGCGCGCGCGACACGATCGACGCGCCTTCCTGGCTCGCGACGCAGCCGCCGACGCCGATCAGCAGGCCGGGCTTCGCGTCCTTCAGCTCGCGCACGCGGCCGAGATCGGAGAACACCTTCTCCTGCGCCTTCTCGCGCACGGAGCACGTGTTGAACAGGATGATGTCCGCGTCTTCCGGCGTGTCGGTCTTTTCGAGGCCTTCGGCCGCATTGAGCACGTCTACCATCTTGTCCGAGTCGTACTCGTTCATCTGGCAGCCGAAGGTCTTTACGTAAACTTTCTTGGTCATGGGGATTCGCCGTTCGCAGTGGTTGACCTGGGGGCGTCGTCAAGGGTGAATCGGGACGGCCGTGCGCGGCACGCGAACGCGCGCATCGGACAGGAAAGGCCGTCGGGAAAGCCTTCCATTATAGCTTTTCACGCCACGACGGACGGGCGGCCGGTTGCGGGCGCGCGACGCCGGTTTTCGCGTTCCGACCCCGGTAGCGTGGCGGGCCGGCCGTCAGCGGCATGCGTTCAGCAGGTCGTCGAGCGCGGCTTCCTCGCGCGCGAAGCGTTCGGCGAGAAAGTCGAGCAGCACGCGTACGCGCGGCGCCATGTAGCGCTTGCTGTGATAGATCGCGTGCAGCGGCGCGTCCTGGTGCCGCCAGTCGGGCAGCAGCACGCGCAGCCGGCCCGCGCGGACGTCGTCGGCGATGTCCCACAGCGACTTCAGCGCAATGCCGTGGCCGCGCAGCGTCCATTCGCGCGTGAGGCCGCCGTCGTTGGTCTCGAACGCGGTCGACACCGGCACCGTATGGATCTGCACTTCGTCGCCGCGCGTGAAATGCCAGGTGTTCATCGGACCGGACGCGATCGTGATCACGTTGCAAGGAAAGCGGGCCAGATCATGCGGGTCGGCCGGCACGCCATGGCGTTCGATGAACGACGGCGCCGCGCACAGCACGCGCCGGTTGGTCGCGAGCCGGCGGGCGATCAGCGCGCCGTCGGGCGGCGCGGCGAAGCGGATCGCGAGGTCGATCTCGTCCTGCCACAGGTTCGACGATGAATCCGACGCCGTCAGCGAGAACGTGACGCCCGGATGCAGCGTCGTGAATTCGTGGAGCCAGTCGAGCAACTGGTGGCGGCCGAAATCGGACGTCGACGACAGCCGCACCTTGCCGCTCACGACGTTGCGGCCTTCCTGCAGCATCGCATCCGCGTCGTCGAGCGCCTGCAGCGCCTGGCGGCAGCAGTTCAGGTACAGCTTGCCTTCGTCGGTGAGCCGCAACTGCCGCGTCGAGCGCTCGAACAGCCGCGTCGCGATCTTCGCCTCGAGCTTCGCGAGCCGCGCGCTCGCGGCGGCCGGCGTGAGGTTCAGCTTGCGCCCGGCGGCGGACAGGCTGCCCAGCTCGGCCGCCTCGACGAACAGCCGGATGTCGCCCAGTCGGTCCATGCGATTTTCCAGAAATATTTGAAAATGGTTCAAATGCCACGCCAATTATCAAATATAGGCGTCTTCGGGACAATGCGCGCACATCCCGCTTTCTTGTGCGGTGCGGCACCGACCGGGCGCCGCAGCCGCCGCCTTCCGGAGAACGTCATGCCCATTCCGTTACTGGCGCTCGCGATCAGCGCCTTCGCCATCGGTACCACCGAATTCATCATCATGGGCCTGCTGCCCGAAGTCGCGCACGACCTCGCCGTGTCGCTGCCGTCGGCCGGCCTGCTCGTCACCGGCTACGCGCTCGGCGTCGCGGTCGGCGCGCCGCTGCTCGCGGTGCTGACGAGCCGCATGCCGCGCAAGGCCGCGCTGCAGTTGCTGATGGCGATCTTCATCGTCGGCAACGTGCTGTGCGCGACGGCGTCCGGCTACGCGATGCTGATGGTCGCGCGCGTCGTCACGTCGTTCGCGCACGGCTCGTTCTTCGGCATCGGCGCGGTGGTCGCCGCGTCGCTCGTGCCGGCCGACAAGCGCGCGAGCGCGATCGCGCTGATGTTCACGGGGCTCACGCTGTCGAACGTGCTCGGCGTGCCGTTCGGCACGTTCGTCGGCCAACTGCTCGGCTGGCGCGCATCGTTCTGGATCGTCGCCGCGCTCGGCGTGCTCGCGCTCGGCGGCGTGGCCGCGCTGGTGCCGAACCGCCACGACAGCGGGCCGGTCGGCCTCGGCCACGAAGTGCGCGTGCTGAAGGAGCCGCAGGTGTGGCTCGCGTTGCTGATGACCGTGCTCGGCTTCGGCGGCGTGTTCGTCGTGTTCACGTACATCGCGCCGATTCTCGAGACCGTGTCGGGCTACTCGCCGCGCGCGGTCGCGCTGATCCTCGTGCTGTTCGGCGCGGGCCTGACGATCGGCAATACGATCGGCGGCAAGCTGGCCGACCGCGCGCTGATGCCGTCGCTGATCGCGATCCTCGTCGCGCTGATGGCCGTGATGGCCGTGTTCGCGAAGACGAGCCACCTGCCGGTCGCGGTCGCGGTCACCGTGTTCGTCTGGGGGATCGCCGCATTCGCGACGGTGCCGCCGCTGCAGGCGCGCGTGGTCGAGAAAGCCGCGAGCGCGCCGCATCTCGCGTCGACGCTGAACATCGGCGCGTTCAACGTCGGCAATGCGGGCGGTGCGTGGCTCGGTGGCGTCGCGCTGGAACACGGCTTCGCGCTCGATGCGCTGCCGTGGGTCGCGGTCGCGGTGACGTTCGCGGCGCTGGTCGTCACGTGGCTCGCCATGCGGCTCGATGCGCGCGGCCCGGCGCGCGGCGCGGCGCCGGCGGCGCAGTGAGCGTCCCCACGGCGCCCTGCGCGGCGACGCCATAGCGGCGGGAAAAGGTTCGCGAGAAACGTATTCCTCCGCGATGCTGATAACGGTGTGAAGATAACTTCGTTTGCCCGTATCAGGCCGGGTGATAGCGTCTCGATACGCGCCAATGACCGGCGCAACCCGATTCCGATTCCGGCTTACCCCCTACGCAGGGCCGCGCAGCGGCCCGGAGGCAATGCTATGTCTTCATCCCTGGCGCTCGTGCGCGACGTGTCTTCCTTCGAGTCCGGCAATGCCGCCGACGGACGCGGCGCCGCGTCGCTCGACGTCCTCGAGCAGGTCGTCGGCGTGAACCTCGCGCGCTTGCGCGCCGAGCGGCAACTGTCGCTCGACGCGCTCGCGCGGCTGTCCGGCGTGTCGCGCGCGATGCTCGCGCAGATCGAATCCGCGCGCAGCGTGCCGTCGATCAAGGTGCTCTGCAAGATCGCCGCGGCGCTGAAGGTATCGGTCGCCGCGTTCCTGCGGCGCCATGCGGTGAACGGTTTCGAGCATCTGGCGGCCGAGCGCGCGTCGCGCGTCGTCAGCTCGAACGGCCGCTTCTCGGCGCGTGCGCTGTATCCGGAAGGCGAGCCGGCCGCGGCCGAATTCCACGAGCTGCGGATCGCGCCGCTGCATACCGAGCCCGGCGCGCGCCGCGCGCCCGGCACGACGGTCAACCTCGTCGTCAGCGAAGGCACGCTCGAAGTGAGCGTGCACGACCGCCGCCAGTTGCTCGCGACCGGCGACGCGATCGTGTTCGACGCCGACCAGCCGTACAGCCTGCGCAACCCGGGCGACAGCGAAGCGCGTGCGTTCCGCGTGACGGTGAGCCCCGAAGTGCCGCCGCGCTGGCTCGTGCCCGACGCGACGCACGCGGCCGTCAACTGATCGCGCAGGCTGCGCGGCGCGGCTGCGATCCGCGCTTTTCGCGGGATCGTGGGTTCGTCCGCCGGCCGTTCGGACGATGCCGTTAGACGGGGTCGTCAGTAAGGTTTTACGCTGCGCGTCGTGTGCGGCTGATGTATGCTTGGCCCGCCGGTCACGGGGTGTTCCCGCCCGGCAATCAGTGCGTCTTCAGGGCGGGGCGAAATTCCCCACCGGCGGTAGGCTGGCGTAAGCCGGCGAGCCCGCGAGCGCCCGCGCATCCGCGCGGGGTCAGCAGATCTGGTCAAATGCCAGAGCCGACGGTCATAGTCCGGATGAGAGAAGATGTGCAGATAGTCATGTCCGTCAGGGCCGCTTCGCGCTGCATGCGAAGCGGGTTGTCGTTCTGTCTGTTTGCAATGCCCTGAAACGTTTTTCGCCCAAATCGTATTTGCGAGGAGCGTTTCACATGTCCTTGATGTCCGTTTCGTCGGCGCCTGCCGACGCCTTTGCCGATCTCCCGTTGCTGGATTCCGAACCGGTGCCGCCGCGCATCGCCGCCGCGCTCGACGCGATGCGCGCGGGCCGCGCGGTCGTGCTGCAGGACGACCACGACCGCGAGAACGAAGCCGACCTGATCGTTGCCGCCGAGCGCATCACGCCCGAGACGATGGCGCTGCTGATTCGCGAGTGCAGCGGCATCGTGTGCCTGTGCCTCACCGACGACACGGTGCGCGCGCTCGAACTGCCGCCGATGGTGCAGACCAACGAAAGCCGCAACGGCACCGCGTTCACCGTGTCGATCGAGGCGCGCGAAGGCGTGCATACCGGCGTGTCGGCGGCCGATCGCGTGACGACGATCCGCGCGGCGATCGCCGACGGCGCGAAGCCGCACGACATCGTGCGCCCGGGCCACGTGTTTCCGTTGCGTGCGCAACCGGGCGGCGTGCTCGCGCGCCGCGGTCACACCGAAGGCACGGTCGACCTGTCGATCCTCGCGGGCCTGAAGCCGGCCGGCGTGCTGTGCGAGCTGATGAATCCGGACGGCACGATGACGCGCGGCGACGATGTCGAGCGCTTCGCGCAACGGCACGGGCTGCCGATGCTGACGATCGCGGAACTCGTCGAGTTTCGCGAGGCGCTGGCGGCGGCGCGTGAGCGCTGCTGCGAGCCGGCCTGAGCGAAGGAAAGGCGGGCGCGTTCGCGCGTCCGTGGCGCGGCCGGATCGACCCGATCCGGCTCGCATGACGATCAGGACTGCACGTCGCCGAATTCGCCGCGCATGCCGGCTTCGACGAGCGCCGGCAGTTCGTCCATCCTGCGCATGATCCGCGTGATGCCCATCGCGCGCAGCGCGTCCGCGTAGTTGTCGGGGATGTGGCTCGCGCCGACGAACGCGATTGTCTTCATCCCGGCCGCCCGCGCGGCATTCAACCCCGAGATGCTGTCCTCGACGACGACGCAGCGCGCCGGCGCGACACCGAGTGTTTGCGCCGCGTGCAGATAGACGTCGGGGTAGGGCTTCGGCCGCGCGACCTGTTCGGAACTGAACACCCGCTCGCCGAAGATCTCGGTGAGCGACGCCCGCTTCAGCGAGCTGCGCACGCGCACGAGCCGGCTGTTCGACACGACGGCGGCCGGCAGCGTGACCTTCAGCAGCGCGTCGCGCACGCCGCTGATCGGCGCGAGCGATTGCGCGAGCGCGACTTCGATGTTGTGCTCGATGGTCTCGATGAAGTTGGCGGGCATTTCGATCCCGAAGCGGGCTTCGATGCCGGTGAGGAAACGCGACGTCTGCTGGCCGAATGCCGACTTCGCGGCGGCTTCGAAATCGAGGTTCGGGAACGTGGCGGACAGCGTGTCGAGCAGCACGCGGTCGGCGATGACTTCGCTGTCGACGAGCACGCCGTCGCAGTCGCAGATAAGGTGATCGAGCATGGTGAGGAAAACGCGGGATATCGGCGACGCCGATCGATTCGCCATCATACGTGCTTTCACGCGCAGGCCCCGCGACGCGGCGGTAAATGTGCCCGATGCGGCGCATACGCGTGCCGGGAGCGTTCGGGCAAGAACGGCTCCGGCACGTCCGTCGCGATGCCGCCCGCATGGCGAATGTAGTCGGCCGGCGGCGCGCCCGGGCCGCGGCTCGTGACGGCCGACAGAAAAAAGAGGGGAGTGAAGCGCGCGACAGCGAACGCCGCGCGCTTCGTTCGCACCGCGATCAGGCCATCGCGTGCAGGCGCAGATACAGGCCGGCTGCCGCGGCGCCGCCGAGCAGCGGGCCGATCACCGGCACCCACGCATAGCGCCAGTCGCTGTCGCGCTTGCCCGGAATCGGCAGCAGCGCATGCATGATGCGCGGCGACAGGTCGCGCGCGGGGCTCATCGCATAGCCGGTCGGGCCGCCGAGCGAGATGCCGATGCCGAGCACCAGCAGGCCGACGGGCAGCGCGTCGAGTGCGCCGAGGCCGACCTGCGGCGACGCGAGGTACAGCACGCCGAGAATCAGCACGAACGTGCAGATCGCTTCGGTCAGCACGTTGTGCGTGGTGCTGCGGATCGCCGGCGCCGTGCAGAACACCGCGAGCTTCAGGTCCGCATCGGCTTCCTTCGCGAAGTGCTGGCGATACGCGAGCCATACGAGCAACGCGCCCGCCATCCCGCCGAGCATCTGCGCGAGCACGTAGCCGCCGACTTTCGACCACGCGAACTTGCCCGCGAGCGCGAGACTGATCGTGACGATCGGATTCAGGTGCGCGCCGCTGAACGACGCGGTCACGTAGACCGCGACGAATACCGCCATCGCCCAGCCCATCACGATCACGATCAGGTCCGCGCCTTTGCCCTTGGTCTTTGCAAGCAGCACGTTTGCGACCGCGCCGTTGCCGAGCAGCACGAGGATCGCGGTGCCGATGAATTCTGCAATATAAGGTGACATGATTGTCTCTCGAAGTCACGGCGGACTCGCGCGCTGCGCGGTCCGCCGGTGTTGTTGTATTTCGTTTGGCTTTATTTGGATTACTGGGTGTCGTCGGCCCATGCCTTCGCGGCGCGCACCGCACGCTGCCAGCCGGCCATGCGCTGCTCGACCTGCTCCTTCGGCATCGACGGTGCGAAGCGGCGATCGAGCTGCCACTGGTCGCGCACTTCGTCGAGATTCTTCCAGTAGCCGATCGCGAGGCCCGCGAGATAGGCCGCGCCGAGCGCGGTCGTCTCGGTGATCTGCGGACGCACCGCGTCGACGCCGAGCAGGTCGGCCTGGAACTGCATCAGCAGGTCGTTCGCGCTCGCGCCGCCGTCCACCCGCAGCTCGCCGATGCTGATGCCCGAATCGGCTTCCATCGCGGCCAGCACGTCGAGCGACTGGTACGCGATCGCATCGAGCGCCGCGCGCGCGAGGTGCGCGGCGCTCGTGCCGCGGGTGACGCCGAACACCGAGCCGCGCGCCCGCGCGTTCCAGTGCGGCGCGCCGAGGCCGGCGAACGCGGGCACGAGGTAGACGCCGTCGGTATGCGGCACGCTCGCGGCGAGCGCTTCGATCTCGGCGGCCGTCTTGATGAGGCCGACGCCGTCGCGCAGCCACTGCACGACCGCACCCGCGATGAAGATGCTGCCTTCCAGCGCGTACTGCACGTCGTCGCCGATCTGCCACGCGATCGTCGTGACGAGGTTGTTCTTCGACTCGATCGGCTTGTCGCCGGTGTTCATCATCAGGAAGCAGCCGGTGCCGTAGGTGTTCTTCACCATGCCCGACGTCGTGCACATCTGGCCGAACAGCGCCGCGTGCTGGTCGCCGGCGATACCCGCGAGCGGAATCTTCGACGCGAACACGGTGGTCTTCGTGTGGCCGTAGATCTCCGACGACGCCTTCACTTCCGGCAACATGCTGCGCGGGATGTCGAGCAGTTCGAGCAGCTCGCTGTCCCACTCGCGCGTATGGATGTTGAACAGCATCGTGCGCGACGCGTTCGTCACGTCGGTCACGTGCAGTTCGTGCTTCGTGAAGTTCCATACGAGCCAGCTGTCGACGGTGCCGAACGCGAGCTTGCCCTGGCGCGCCTTGTCGCGCGCGCCCGGCACGTTGTCGAGGATCCAGCGGATCTTCGTCGCGGAGAAGTACGAGTCGATGGGCAGGCCGGTCTTCGCGCGCACCTTCGCTTCGAGCCCTTGCTTCTTCAGCGAGTCGCAGAAGTCGGCCGTGCGGCGGTCCTGCCAGACGATCGCGTTGTAGACGGGCTGGCCCGTCTCGCGATCCCAGACGATCGTCGTCTCGCGCTGGTTCGTGATGCCGATCGCGGCGATCGACGTGCCGTTCAGTCCCGTGCGCGTGACGGCTTCCGCGGCGACGCCGGCTTGCGTCGACCAGATTTCCTGCGGGTCGTGCTCGACCCAGCCGGGTTGCGGGTAGATCTGTTCGAATTCCTTCTGGGCGATCGATACGATATTGCCCTGGCGATCGAACAGCATCGCGCGGGAACTCGTGGTGCCCTGGTCAAGCGCGAGGATGTACTGGTCCTGCATGTCTCTCATCTCCATCCGTGGATTGGCTTAGTTGTGATGCGCGCCGCATGTGGGCGGCGCGTCGGTGAATCAACGTCGGTCAGGCAACGGCAACTGCAATGTGCATTCGGGTCAGGCGTGCGGTGCATGCGCGGCGGCGAACCACGCGTCGACCGCGGCGGTCACGGCGTCGAGCGTACCGGGCGCGACGTGCAGGCCGAGCTTCGAGCGGCGCCACAGCACGTCCTGCGCGCAGGTCGCCCATTCGGCGTCGCGCAGGTAGCGCAGTTCGGCGTCGTGGATGCCCGGTGCGATTTCGGCGCCGAGGTCGGCGAGCGACTTCGCGCCGTCGACCACGCGCTCCGCACGCGTGCCGTACGCGCGCGCATAGCGGCGTGCGAGTGCGGCGGGCAACCACGGATGGCGTTTCGCGAACGCGCCGGCGAACACGTCGAACTTCGCATCGGCGATATCGCCTCCCGGCAGCGCGACGCCGGCCGTCCAGGTCTTCGCTTCGCGGCCGAGCGCGCGGCACAGCATGTCGCCGGCTTCTTCCGCGAGCTTGCGGAACGTCGTGATCTTGCCGCCGAACACCGACAGCAGCGGGGCGCCCACGCCGTCGTCGAGTTCGAGGCGATAGTCGCGCGTGACGGCCGACGCATTCGCCGCGTTCTCGTCTTCCAGCAGCGGGCGCACGCCCGAATAGGTCCAGTGCACGTCGGCAGCCGAGATCTTGCGCTTGAAGTAGCGGTTGATCGAATCGCACAGATATTGCGTCTCGTCGCGATCGATCGCGACCTTCGCGGGATCGTTCGTGTATTCGACGTCGGTTGTGCCGATCAGCGTGAAGTCGTGCTCGTACGGAATCGCGAAGATGATCCGCTTGTCCGGGTTCTGGAAGATGTACGCGTGATCGTGATCGAACAGCCGGCGCGTGATGATGTGGCTGCCCTTCACGAGCCGCACGCTGTGATGCGCGCCGCGGCCGAGCGCGCCGTGCAGCACGTCGCCGACCCATGGGCCGGCCGCGTTCGCGATCGCGCGCGCATGCACGACGCGGATCGAACCGTCGGCGTGCTGCAGCCGCGCCTCCCATTCGTCGCCGCGGCGTTCGGCGGAAACGAGTTTCGTGCGGGTGAGGATCTCGGCGCCGCGCTCCTTCGCATCCATCGCGTTCAGCACGACGAGGCGGGCATCGTCGACCCAGCCGTCGGAATACACGAAGCCGCGCTTGATCGAGTCGATCAGCGGCGCGCCGGCCGCATGGCGGCGCATGTCGATGCCGCGCGAGCCGGGCAGCAGTTCGCGTTTCGCGAGGTGATCGTAGAGGAACAGGCCGATGCGGATCAGCCAGGCCGGGCGCAGGTTCGGCATGTGCGGCATCACGAAGCGCAGCGGCCACATGATGTGCGGCGCCGCGCGCAGCAGCGTCTCGCGCTCCTGCAGCGCCTTGCGCACCAGTCCGAACTCGTTGTACTCGAGATAACGCAGGCCGCCGTGAATCAGCTTCGTGCTGGACGACGACGTGTGCGACGCGAGGTCGTCCTGCTCGCAGAGCATGACCGACAGGCCGCGGCCGGCCGCGTCGCGCGCGATCCCCGCGCCGTTGATGCCGCCGCCGACGACGAGCAGATCGTAGCGATTCGGTTGGGTCACCTGCTGTCCTTATCGTCTGTTGAAATGAGGCGAACATGAAATGTTCGAATTCGAAATTTAACGAACGAAATCGAAAAAGTAAAGTTCGAAAAAGCGGGGCCAGTAGCGCGCGACACGATCCCGGACGATACTGGCGAAATCGACCGTTTCGCGAGGTGAATCATGCGTATTGGGATGTGGGCCGGCGTGTGCGCCATCCTTCTGGCGGGGTGCGGCGCGGGTACGCCGCCGCTCGCCGGCAATTGGCGCGCGCCGTCGTTCGTCGACCTGCAGACGTCGTGCGGCGGCGCCGCGCGCGACTGGGGCGCGGACGCGCAGCCGGTCTATTCGACGCTGTACGACGCGTACGTCGCGAAACGCTATCGCGGGCTGACCGAAGCAAACTATTGTGCGTTCGTAAACGAACTTTCGACCCACTATGTGGCGCCTGACGCGGCGGCACGCGCGGGCTGGATCGCGTATTTCAACGACGCACGCGCACAGGCCATCAGCTGGCGGGCGGCGGTCGATCCGACGCTGCGCGGCGGTTGAAGCCGGCGGCGGCGAACGGGCAGGCGGGAGGCGGGAACGATCGCGCGGCCGGATGCCGGCCGCGCGATCAGGTCAAGGTCGGGAACAGCGGGGCTTACGAATAGCGGTACTTGACGGATCGCAGCGTGGCGTCGCCGGTCTCGGTCACGCAGTATCTGCGCCCCGAGCCGAGCCCTTCCAGGCGGACGAGCTGTTGTTCGAGCAGGATGTCCAGTTCATCCCGATCCATGTCGCGCTGATCAGGCGCGTCCTTCACAAGCAAGAGCGTGGCGAATTCATGCGGACTCAGCATCGTTCTCTCCATGGCAATCGGACTGCCCGCGCGGCCGGCGCATACGCCGACGCGCGATACCCGCGGGGGTATGGCTTGGGGGGAAAGCTGTATTCGCCGGCCCTGCAATTCGCACCGCCCTGGCACAGGCGGATCGGCGAACGGGCCGGGGAACTGGAGTCTAGTCGAGCCCGCACGCAACGACAAATCGTGCCCCGTTAATTTTCCGTTTGACAGAAGCGCATGCCACAAGCGGTTCGTGCGCGGCGCCAACTTCTTGATTTCACTTGAAGTTTCAGGTGCGGTGCAGCATCGCGACCGTCATTCCGCGACGTACACCTGGGTGCCGGCGGCGGCCACCGTGTCGTCCATCTCGGGCGGCAGCGGCTTGTCGGTGAAGAGCGCGTGCACCTGGCTCAGATGGCCCTGGCGCACGAGCGCCGGGCGGCCGACCTTCGAATGATCGGTGACGAGGTAGACCGTGCGCGCATGCTGCATGATCGCCTCGGCGACGCGCACCTCGCGCGTGTCGAAATCGCGCAGCGTGCCGTCGGCCTCGATCGCCGACGTGCCGATGATCGCGTAGTCGACCTTGAACTGCCGGATGAAGTCGATCGCGAGCTCGCCGACGATGCCCTTGTCCCACGGCCGCACGATGCCGCCCGTGATCAGCACCTCGCAGTCGGGATAGCCGCTCATCATCGACGCGACGTTCAGGTTGTTCGTGATCACGTGCAGCCCGTGATGGCGGTTCAGCGCGCGCGCGACTTCCTCGGTCGTCGTGCCGAGGTTGATGAACAGCGACGCCTGGTCGGGGATGTGCGACGCCGCGAGCGCCGCGATGCGCCGCTTCTCGTCGTGGAACATCCGCTGGCGCGCGGTGTACGACACGTTCTCCGAGCTGGTCGGCAAGCTCGCGCCACCATGGTAGCGGCGCAGCAGGTTCAGGTCGGCGAGCCAGTTCACGTCGCGGCGGATCGTCTGCGGCGTGACCGCGAAGTGCGCGGCGAGATCGTCGACGGTCACGAAGCCGTCGCGCTGCACCCATTCGAGCAATTCCTGCTGGCGCGCGTTGAGGGTGAGGCGGGGATCTCGGGTCATGGCTCGATGGTCGTGTCGTGAGACGGAGCGGGTATTGTAAGGGCGGCAACGGCGTTCGGCCGGCCTGCCGGACATCGGCGCGCACGATTCATGCGGAAACTACATGGATTCATGTGACAAATGAATTTGTGCGATCGCGCCGATCGCGCTGGAATGGCGGATTGCCCGCTCGCGCGGGCCCGTTCATTCAGCTTTCGACGAGGTGGTCTCGATGAGTGGCTTCAACTGGCACAACCCGTATCCGTCGACCCGTATTCCGGTGTTCGCGCGCAATGTCGTGTCGACGTCGCACCCGCTTGCCGCGCAGGCCGGGCTGCGGATGCTGTGGAAGGGCGGCAACGCGGTCGACGCGGCGCTGGCCGCGGCCGCCGCGATCACGGTCGTCGAGCCCGTGTCGTGCGGGCTCGGCGGCGATGCGTTCGCGCTCGTCTGGGATGGCGAGCGACTGTCGGGGCTCAACGCATCGGGCGTCGCGCCGGCCGCATGGAACGTCGACTACTTCCGCAAGCGCCACGGCGAGGATGCGCGCGGCATCGCGAACAAGCCGACGCGCGGCTGGGACACCGTTACCGTGCCGGGCGTGATCGCGGGCTGGGAAGCGCTGCACGCGAAGTTCGGTTCGCTGCCGTTCGCGGACCTGCTCGAGCCGGCGATCGAGATCGCGGAGCGCGGCTATTCGGTGCCGCCGATCGTCGCGCACAAGTGGGCGGCGGCCGTCCCCGAACTGCAGGGGCTGCCCGGTTTCGCGGACACCTTCATGCCGCTTGGCCGCGCGCCGCTCGTCGGCGAACGCGTGTGCCTGCCCGGTCATGCGCAGACGCTGCGCACGCTCGCGAAGGACGGCGCGCGGGCGTTCTACGAAGGCGCGCTCGCCGAGCGTATCGCCGCGTTCGCGCGCGAAGGCGGCGGCGCGCTGACCGAAGCCGACCTGCGCGCGTACCGGCCGGAATGGGTCGAGCCGATCGGCAAGCGTTTCGGCCGTCACACGATTCACGAGATCCCGCCGAACGGGCAGGGCATTGCCGCGCTGATCGCGCTCGGCATCGCCGAGCATGCGGGCGTGACCGAGTGGCCGGTCGACTCGGTCGATTCGCAGCATCTGCAGATCGAGGCGATGAAACTCGCGTTCGCGGACGTCTATCGCTACGTCGCCGATCCGCGCGCGATGGACGTCACGCCCGAACAGATGCTCGACGATGCGTATCTCGCCGAACGCGCGAAGCTGATCGATCGCGCGCGTGCGACGCACTTCGCCGCCGGCCGTCCGCGTTCGGGCGGCACGATCTACCTGTCGGCGGCCGACGAGCGCGGGATGATGGTGAGCTTCATCCAGTCGAACTACATGGGCTTCGGCTCGGGGCTCGTCGTGCCCGGCACCGGCATTGCGCTGCAGAACCGCGGGCACGGCTTCTCGATGGACCCGGCTTCGCCGAACGTCGTCGCGGGCGGCAAGCGGCCGTTCCACACGATCATCCCGGCGTTCGTCACCGAGGAGGCCGACGGCCGCACCGAGGCCGTGATGAGCTTCGGCGTGATGGGCGGCGACATGCAGCCGCAGGGCCACCTGCAGACCATCGTGCGGATGCTCGGCTATGGCCAGCAGCCGCAGGCCGCGTGTTGCGCGCCGCGCTGGAAGGTCAACCGCGACTTCACGCTCGACGTCGAGGCGACGATGAACCGCGCGACGGTCGACGCGCTGGCCGCCCGCGGCCATACGATCCAGTCGATCGACGATCCTTACATGGATTTCGGTTCGGGGCAGTTCGTGTGGCGCCTCGATCCCGACGATCCGGAGCGCGGCTACGTGGCCGCGAGCGACAGCCGGCGCGACGGGCTCGCGGCCGGTTTCTGACGGATCGCTTCCAGCTCGCGCTGCAGTTTTTCCCCATCACGGGCGGCCCGGCGGCCGCCCGTTTCGTTTGGCGCGCCGCATACCATCGAACGCGCGCAAGCGGTTTGAAGGACTCGTCTAACGAACGGCAACAGACGCCGTGGAACTGCGCTCGTCGGGTATGGTCAGTGCTCTGGAGCACGAACTTCAAAGTCCGGCTAAGATGCCAGGATGGTTCGGCCGGACCGACTCACTATAAACGCAAGTAAAACGCCGCCTGCGGATCGGCTGGCGCCTGTGCCCCAAGCATGGGCCGGCCTCCGCGCGACGACTGGGAGCGCACTACCATGGACACCAAAACGACGCATGTGATGCCGTGGCGTATCGAGGACATCGACCTGAACCGGATCGATCGCCAGCGTGCCGCCGCGAACGAGGATCTGCTGCTGCTGCTGTGCGCGTCGTCGTTCATCGAGAGCGGCTCGGATCTCTATACGAGCAATCTGAGCGAATTCTTCAATGACGATCCGGAAGTCTCCGCATGGCTCAACAATGCATGGGAGCCCGAAGAATTGCAGCACGGCCGCGCACTGAAGGCGTACATCGCGCACGTGTGGCCCGAGTTCGACTGGGATACGGCCTTCGCGAATTTCTTCGCCGAGTATTCGAAGACCTGTTCGGTCGAGGCGTTCGAAAAAACCCGCGCGCTCGAAATGGTCGCGCGCTGCGTCGTCGAGACGGGCACGGCCACGCTCTATCGCGCGATCAACGAATGCTCGGACGAGCCGGTGCTGAAGGAAATCACCGACAACATCCGCACGGACGAAGTGCGTCACTACAAGCACTTCTTCAAGTTCTTCAAGAAGTACAACCAGGTCGAAGGCAACGGCCGGCTCGCGGTGCTCGGTGCGCTCGCGCGCCGCGTGATGGAAATCAAGAACGAGGATTCCGAGATCGCGCTGCGCCACGTGTTCGCGATCCGCTATCCGGACCGCGTCGGCGACAGCCAGTACAACCGCGAGCGCGCCGCGCGCATCAATTCGCTGGTCCGCCGTAACCTGTCGGCCGACATGTGCGTGAAGATGCTGCTCAAGCCGCTCGACCTGCCCGCGAAGATCCAGCCGGGCGTCCACTATCCGCTCACGAAGATCACGCGGCACGTTTTCCTGCGCTGATCGCCGCGGCGCGGCCCGTCGCGCGTATGCTGGCACTTCCTCATCCGATCCGCAGCCGGGCCACGCCATCATGACCGATACCCATCGCCACGCACTCGAACAATGGACGTTCGACGCGTGGCCGTCCGCCGTCGTGTCGCTGTTCGACGGCACCGCGCTCGAGCGTCACGCGGACATCGCCGCGTCGCTGATCGTCGCGACCGACGATGGCCAGCTGCGCACGACGCTGCTCGGCGTCGGCGAGATCTATGCGCACGATGCGCGCACGCTGCTGATCGCGCTCTGGCCGCAGTCGCGGGCGGCGCGCGCGATCGCGCAACGGCGTATGGCCGCGTTGACGCTCGTCGCGGACGGTGCGTTCTTTCAGGCGCAACTGGAGATGATGCCGCTCGAAGGGGATGTCGGCGGACTGGCCGGATTCGCTGCGACGATCGCGCACGGCGATGCGCAGCGGGTCGGCTATGCGCGTCTCGCGACAGGCGTCACGTTCACGCTGGAAGGGGAGCGCGCCGCGGTGCTCGCACGCTGGCAACGCCAGATCGAGCACCTGCGGCGCGCGGCCGCGCGGCTTCAGTGACCGCGCTGGCCGCTGCGCGACGAACGGTTGCGGTTCGGATGCGCGGCGTTGCCGCTTGCCGGGCGGGCGCCGTTGCCGCCGCCTGCCGGACGTCCGCCGCCATTGCCACCGGCACCGGCGCCGCCTTGCGTGCGCGGCTTCGCGGCCTTCTGCTGCGTCGCCTTCGGTTGTGCGTTGCCGTCGCGTTTCGCGGCAGGCTGGCCTGAGCCGCCGGCACGCGGCTGGCGATTGCCGCCGCCGCGCGGTTGCTGCTGGCCGCGGCGCTGCTGGATCGGCTCCGGTTTCGCGTTCGGATCGGGTTCGAAGCCCGCGATCACTTCCTGCGGGATCTCGCGCTTGATCAGCCGCTCGATGTCGCGCAGCAACTGCTTCTCGTCGACGCACACGAGCGACACGGCTTCGCCGGTCGCGCCGGCGCGGCCCGTGCGGCCGATCCGGTGCACGTAATCCTCGGGCACGTTCGGCAGGTCGAAGTTGACGACGTGCGGCAACTGGTCGATGTCGATCCCGCGCGCGGCGATATCGGTCGCGACGAGCACCTGCAGCGTGCTGTTCTTGAACTCGGCCAGCGCGCGCGTACGCGCCGACTGGCTCTTGTTGCCGTGGATCGCCATCGCGCTGATGCCGTCCTTCGTCAACTGCTCGGCGAGCCGGTTCGCGCCGTGCTTGGTGCGCGTGAACACCAGCACCTGGAACCAGTTGTGTTCGCGGATCAGGTGCGTGAGCAGCTCGCGCTTGCGGTCGCGGTCGACCGGGTGGATCTTCTGCGCGACGCTCTCGGCGGTCGTGTTGCGGCGGGCGACCTCGATCAGCGCGGGCGAGTCGAGCAGGCTGTCGGCGAGCGCCTTGATTTCATCGGAGAAAGTGGCCGAGAACAGCAGGTTCTGGCGCTGCGGCGGCAGCTTCGCGAGCACGCGCTTGATGTCGTGGATGAACCCCATGTCGAGCATCCGGTCGGCTTCGTCGAGCACGAGGATGTCGAGATCCGACAGGTCGATGGTCTTCTGCTGCATGTGGTCGAGCAGGCGCCCCGGCGTCGCGACGACGATGTCGACGCCGCGCTTGAGCGCATCAATCTGCGGATTGATGCTGACGCCGCCGAACATCACGGTCGAACGCAGCTTCAGGTACTTGCTGTACGCGCGCACGCTTTCCTCGACCTGGGCGGCGAGTTCGCGCGTCGGCGTGAGGATCAGCGCGCGGACCGCGCGCTTCGCGCCACGGTGCTCCGCGTAGAACGTGTGCAGGCGTTGCAGGATCGGCAGCGTGAAGCCGGCGGTCTTGCCGGTGCCGGTTTGCGCGCCGGCGAGCAGGTCGCCGCCGCCGAGGACGGCCGGGATCGCCTGCTGCTGGATCGGGGTCGGCGACGTGTAGCCGAGCTCGTTGACCGCCTTGACCAGCGGTTCGGCCAGGCCGAGAGATTCGAAAGACATAGATACCACTCTTGAGTTTTATGATCGGCGATGCGTCGCGCGGCCCGCGCGTCAAACCTGCATCGCAAAACAGCCAAAAAGCAAAAGGGCGCGGCCGCGGTTTCCCGCAGCCGCGCCCCGTTTGTGTGAGCCGCTTCTTAGTCGAGCGGCGCGGAACGCAGATCGCTCACCTGTTGCGGCGAGATCGGCGTACCGTTGTTACCCCAAGACATCCGGATATACGTGACGACCGCCGCGACTTCCTGGTTCGACAGCGACTGCGCGAACGGCGGCATCCCGTACGGACGCGGATTCTTGAACGTGCTCGGCGGATAGCCGCCATTCAGCACCATGCGGATCGGGTTGACGGCCGATTCCATCATGATCGAGTGGTTGCCCGCGAGCGGCGGATAGGCCGGCGGCTTGCCCGCGCCGGTCTCGGCGTGGCAGGTCGCGCAGTTGTCCGCGTAGATCTTCTTGCCCTGGTCGAACAGCGCGTTGCCGAACTGCTTCGACGGCTCGTACTGCATGTTCTTCGGCGCTTCAGCCTTCTGCGGGATCGACTTCAGGTACGTCGACATCGCGCGCGTATCTTCGTCGGTCATGTACTGCAGGCTGTTGTGGACCACGTCCGCCATCGGGCCGAATACCGCACCCTTCTGCGACACGCCGGCTTGCAGCAGGTCGGACAGCTCCTGCACGTGCCAGTCGCCGAGGCCGAGTTCCTTGTCGTTCGTCAGCGACGGCGCATACCAGTTCTGCAGCGGGATCAGGCCGCCGGCGAACGCCGACGAGCTCACCGGGCCGCCCATCATGTTGATCGACGTGTGGCACATCGAGCAGTGGCCGAGGCCTTCGACGAGATACGCGCCGCGGTTCCATTCGACCGACTTCGTCGGATCCGGCTTGTATTCGCCTTCCTTGAAGAACAGCGTGCGCCAGCCGATCAGCAGGTTGCGGTTGTTGAACGGGAACTTCAGTTCGTGCGGACGGCTCGGCACCGACACCGGCGGGACCGAACGCAGGTACGCGTAGATCGCGTCCGAATCGGCGCGCGTGACCTTCGTGTAGCTCGCGAACGGGAAACCCGGGTACAGCAGGCTGCCGTCCTTCGAGCGACCCGTGTGCATTGCACGGTAGAAGTCGTCCGACGTCCACTTGCCGATACCGTTCTGGTCGTCGGGCGTGATGTTCGGCGTGTACATCGTGCCGAACGGCGTCGCCATCGGCAGGCCGCCCGCGAACGACTTGCCGCCGCGCACGGTGTGGCACGCGATACAGTCGCCGACGCGCGCGAGGTATTCGCCCTTCTTGATCAGCGCGGCCTGGTCGGCCGGCGTGGCCGCGACGGCGGCAGCGCCGTGCAGCGTGTCGTTGCCCGGCCACAGGACCGGCACGAGGGCGGCAGCCGCGACGATCGCGACGGCCGAGAGTGCAAACAGGGACTTGCGTTTCATTGTGTCTGTCTCCCTTGCCTTATTGCGGTTCGCTGCCGCAGGCGAGCGGAGTCTTCATCGAACGCGCCGGGGCCGGCACGGGGTTGGCGGGCGCCGGTTGCGCGGCGAGCCACGCGGTCACGGCCGTCACGTCTTCGTCGGAAAGCTTCGCGGCGATGTCGTGCATGCAATCGGGCGCCTTCGCGTGGCGGTTGCCCGAGCGCCATGCGCCGAGCTGCGCGCTCAGGTAATCGGCGTGCAGGCCGACGAGGCCCGGGATCGCCGGCTGCATGCCGGTCAGCCCTGCGCCGTGGCAGGCCACGCAGGCCGGCAGCTTGCGCGACGGGTCGCCTTGCGTGACGAGCTGCTTGCCGCGTGCGAGCGTCGCGGCCGGCAGCGTCGGCTTCGCCGGCGTCGGGTACGGCGGACGTTCGGCCGAGAAGTGCTCGGCGATTTCCTTCAGGTAATCGTCGTTCAGGTACGTCAGCAGATAGTTCATCGGCGGGTACTTGCGCCGGCCGTCGCGGAAGTTGACGAGCTGGTTGTACAGGTACTCGGCCGGCTTGCCGGCAAGACGCGGGAAGTAGTCGTTGTCCGTGCCCTGGCCGTGGACGCCGTGGCATGCGGTACAGCCGCGCACGCGCTCGGCCATGGTATCGGGTGCCTTGAGCGGCGCCTGCTGGGCGTGCGCTTGCTCCGTGGGCTTGGTCTGCGCTTGGGCAGCGCTCATAAGGCCCGCGCCGCCGATCATCAGAACGGCGAGCAGCGGACGGAAGAGGCGTCTTGAAGACACACGAGACTCCATGTTTATTCGTCGGGGACCTTGTCCGGGCTACGATCGGCTCGGCGCATGGACGGCAGGACAGCCGGGCTGCTGCGACGCGGCATTCTATCATCGATGGGTAATGACGGCTATTTGGCAAAAGGACATCGGTTCCTGTCCGTTTGCGACTTGCGACAATTTGACGCGCATTGCGCCGGCGTCATGTGAACCGGCGTGCGTTTTCCCCATCGAAGACCGTACACTCGCGGGTCGCGCGGCGCCGCCTCCGCCGCAGGTCCAGTCGTTTCTCCCGTTTCCGGATTCATCGATGACGTTTTCTACCGTGCCGTTGCCTGCCTCCCGCTGTCCGTCCCGCCGTCCGCCCCGTTGCCGCCGCACTGCCGGCCTGCCGCTTGCGGGAGGGCGTGCGCGATGAAGTTCGACAGCTTGTGGATCGGTCAGGTCGCGCTCGCGGCGCTGATGGATGCGGCGTTCGCGATGGCGGTCGGCTCGGCGCTGTTCAAGGCGTGGCTCGGCAAGGACGGCGCGCGGCCGGTCATCGCGCCGTCGCACCCCGCATGGCTGCGCGCGCAACATTCGCTCGTCGCGGCGGCGCTGGCGCTCGTGCTCGCCGATCTCGGCTGGCTCGTCTACGAAGCCGCGGCGATGAGCGGCGCGGGGCTCGGCGGCGCGTTCGCCGCGATTCCCGTCATGCTGATGCAGACGCATACGGGATTCGCGTGGAGCGTCGCGTTCGCCGGCGCGGTGCTGCTCGCGATCGTCGCGCTCGCGAAGCCGGACGGCCCGGTCGCGCATGCGGTGCTGTGGCTCGCCGTGATCGTGGTCGCGGCCGGCAAGGCGTCGCTCGGCCATGCGGCCGATAGCGGCGTGCTGTCCGCGGCGGTCGGCGTGCAGACGCTGCACCTGCTGGCCACCGCCGTGTGGGGCGGCCTCGTGCTCGCGGGCGGGCTCGCGGTGCTGCCGGCGCTCGGGACGTCGGTCGCGCGCGGCGCATTGATCCGCATCGGCCAGCACCTGTCGCGCACGTCGATCGTCGCGGTCGTCTTCGTGCTCGGCACCGGCGTGCTCAACGCGATCCGCGGGCTCGGCGGCTCGCTCGCGCCGCTCGACGGCAGCACGTGGGGGCGCGTGTTGCTGCTGAAGCTGCTGCTCGTCGCGCTCGCGCTCGTGCTCGGCGGGCTCAACCGCTTCTCGGCGCTGCCGCGCCTGCGCCGCACCGCGTCGACCGAGGACGCGTACACGTTCCGCAACATCCTGCATCTCGAAGGGATGACGATGATTGGCGTGTTCGTCGCGGCGGCCGTGCTGTCGTTCAGCGTGCCGGGGTTCGCGGCGCTCGGCTGACGGCCGAACGGCGCAGGGCGGGGCGCCGCATGCGTGGTACGGATGCAAGAACGGCCGCCGTGTCGGGGCGGCCGTGTCGAACGCACTGCGCGGCGCGCGCCGCGCCACACATCTTTCTTATCTCAAGCGTTCATCACCACTCGGCGACGCTGCCGTCCGCGTGGCGCCACACCGGGTTGCGCCAGCGATGGCCGGTCTTCGCCATCTCGCGCACCTTCTCCTCGTTCACGTCGATGCCGAGCCCCGGGCCTTGCGGGATCGCGACGAAGCCGTCCTCGTAGCGGAACACCTCGGGATTGCGCAGATAGTCGAGCAGGTCGTTGCCCTGGTTGTAATGGATGCCGAGGCTCTGTTCCTGGATGAACGCGTTGTAGCTGACCGCGTCGAGCTGCAGGCACGCGGCGAGCGCGATCGGCCCGAGCGGGCAATGCAGCGCGAGCGCGACGTCGTAGCTTTCCGCGAGCGTCGCGATCTTGCGGCACTCGGTGATGCCGCCGGCGTGCGATGCGTCCGGCTGGATGATGTCGACGTAGCCGCCCGCGAGGATGTGCTTGAAGTCCCAGCGGGAGTAGAGCCGCTCGCCGAGCGCGATCGGTGCGTTGGTCTGGTTGACGATGTCGCGCAGCGCCTCGGCATTCTCCGACAGCACCGGTTCCTCGATGAACATCAGCTTGTACGGATCGAGTTCCTTCGCGAGCACCTTCGCCATCGGCTTGTGCACGCGGCCGTGGAAGTCGACGCCGATCCCGACGTGCGGGCCGACCGCATCGCGCACCGCCGCGACGTTCGCGATCACCTGCTCGACCTTGTCGTAGGTGTCGACGATCTGCAGCTCCTCGGAGCCGTTCATCTTCACGGCCTTGAAGCCGCGTTCGACCACCGCGCGTGCGTTGTTCGCGACGTCGCTCGGCCGATCGCCGCCGATCCACGAATACACCTTGATGCGATCGCGCACCTGGCCGCCGAGCAGCGCATGCACGGGCACGCCGTGATGCTTGCCCTTGATGTCCCACAGCGCCTGGTCGACGCCCGCGATCGCGCTCATCATGATCGGGCCGCCGCGGTAGAAGCCGGCGCGGTACATCACCTGCCAGTGATCCTCGATCAAGAGCGGGTCGCGGCCGACGAGATAGTCGGCCAGTTCGTGCACGGCGGCCTCGACCGTGTGCGCGCGGCCTTCGACGACCGGCTCGCCCCAGCCGATGATGCCCTCGTCGGTTTCGATCTTGAGGAACAGCCACCGGGGCGGGACGACGAACGTTTCGAGGCGGGTGATTTTCATGACGCGTGTCTCCATGATTGACCGGCGCGCCCGCGCGGGCGCGGCGCACGATCCGTGCTTTCGCGGTTATCCTAGCGTAGTCGAACAAAAAATAGTATTAATAGCATTAATGTGCAGATAGTGGGCAGCCGCCCGACGGAGAACGATCATTCAACGCGACCTGCATGGACAGACGGCCTTCCGGCTCGCGACGGCGATCCTGCGCGGCGACTATCCGCCCGAATCGCTGCTGCCGAGGGAACCCGACCTGATGGAGATGTACGGCGTGAGCCGCACGGTGATGCGCGAGGCGCTGCGCACGCTGACGTCGAAGGGGCTGGTCGAATCGCGGCCGAAGGTCGGCACGCGCGTGCGGCCGCGCCGTGCGTGGAACCTGCTCGATGCCGACCTGCTCGACTGGTATGCGCGGGTCGCGCCGCCGCTCGCGT